>JANXYQ010000019.1 GCA_025355995.1 Spirochaetaceae bacterium
GGCCGCCCTCCTCTCCGCGACGAGGGCGCGAGCGGAGGAGGCCTCGGGCTCCCCGCCCAGCCTCCCGAACTCGCCCGTCCGGAGGAAGAAGATATCCCCGGCCTCCGCGAGGAGACCCGCTTCCGCGAGCCGGGCGCCCTCGGCCAGGAGGGCGGTCCGGAGCTCGCCTAGAATTCGCATGATGCCGAATTTCGGGCTTTCCCTGAGGCCCCCGAGCTCGCGCACCCTCCCGGCCAGGAAGCGCGCGACGCGTCCCGCCGGCCCTCCCTTGGACCGGCGCATCGCTTCCTCCACGCGCTTCGCGGCCGCTCCCGCGCGCTCGGAGCCTCGGCGGAACTGCTCCGCCGGGGAGTCGCCCTCCTCCGCCTTGGCGAGGTAGGAGAGGAGGGCGCCGGCGACGGAAGCGGGCTCCTCCCTCCAGCGCGGCCGGCCGATGTCGATCTCGCCCGTGCCCCTGAAGCCGTATCGTCCCATGAAATCGCCCAACGCGCCATGGGCCGCCGGCGGCAGCCTGCCTTCCAGCCATGCGCGGGCGAGGGCGGCCGCGTCGAGGCCGCGGCAAGCCTCGAGCGAGGATCGGTCGGCGCGGATCGCCTCGGCCGCGGCCCAGAGCTGGAGGTCCATCTCGGTCGTGACGTTGTGCGGTAGGCTCCGCGTAAGCTCCAGCACCTCGGCTCTCGCGGCGCCCGCGTCGCGTGCGCCCGCGGCGAGGCGGAGCAGGAGCTGGAATGGAGCCTGGGACGAGACCATGCCGCCGAGGAGCTCGGGGAGGATGCCTGGGCCGATGCGCTCCGCGAGGGTCCGTATCGCGAGGGCGAGAGCGGGGCCGGAGGGCGCGGCGGCGAGCTCGGCCCTGACCGCCGCGACCGCTTCCTCGATCCGCCGCTCGAGCCTGGCCCTGCCCGCCGCCGGGCGCGCGAGATTGCGGAGCACTCGGCTCCCTACCTTAGGGAGGAAGCGCGCGAGGCCGAGGAAGGCCTTGAGCGGGAGGCCCTTCCTCGCCTCGGGAAGGGAGCCTTCCCCCTCCAGGGCATTCAATATCTCGGCCCCCGAGGGATCGATCGAACCGAGGAACACGGAGACGAAGGCCCTTCCCGGCTTGCGTCGAAGGAGCCTGCCGAGGTCGACCCAGAGCCTCTCCCCCGCCTCGCGGAAAGCGAGCTGCCGCTCGAGCTCGAGCCTGAGACCGAAGAGCCTGCCCGCGCCGGAGACTACGCCGAGCATCATCTCCCGGCCCAGCGGGGTGAAGGGCTCGAGGTAGCCCTGCCAGGCCCCGAATGAATAGAGCCAGGAGCAGGGGCGGCCATCCTCGGGCAGGGGGTAGAGGGAGGTGATGGGCCTCGACTGGAGGAGGAAGAAGCGGCCCTCGGACCGCGCCCACTCTATGTCCTGGGGCCGCCCGAAGCGCGCCTGGACGGAGCGGCCGAGGCGGGCGAGCTCGAGGAGCTCGCTCTCGGCGAGAATGGGCGCCGATGCGACGGGGGCTTCGATCTCCAGCCCTCCATGGGCGGAATCGACCGAGTATCGCTCGGGGATGGCCCGGCCGGAGACCAGGGCGTCGCCGAGGCCGCGGATCGCCTCGACGACGAGGCGGGAGCGCGAGCCGCCTACCGGGTCGGCGGTGAACATGACTCCGGCCGACTCTGCGCGGACCATCAGCTGGACCACGACGGCGATGGACGGCAGCTCGCCCTCGATCCCCGCGCGCCTGCGGTAGTCGATGGCGCGCGGGGTCCAGAGGCTGGCCCAGCAGCGCAGGACAGCGTCCAGTACCGCAGCCTCGCCCGCGACGTCGAGGTAGGTATCCTGCTGGCCGGCGAAGGAGAGGTCGGGGAGGTCCTCGGCCGTCGCCGAGGAGCGAACGGCGACGAGGGGAGGGGAGGGGGCGAGCTCGCGATAAGCGGCGGCGATCCCGCCGGCGGCGGCCTCGGGCAGGCCGGCCGCGAGTATGAGCTCGCGTATCGCCCGGGACGCGGCGGCGGAGTCCCCCGTCGCGAGGAGGGCGGCGATCTTCCCGGACAGGCGCGCGGTCGCTTCGGCGTAGGCTAGCGCCGACACGAAGAAACCGCTGGGCACGGGAAAGCCCCACTGGACGAGCCTGGAAAGATTGGCGGCCTTCCCGCCGGCCTCCTGGAGCTCGGTTTCCGACCCCCGCTCGCCGAGGCGATGCACAAGCTTCGTAACGCTCGGCTTCATAGAAGCACTCCATTGAAAAACACGTCGAGGATGGCCTCAGCTTGGGCTTCGGGGGCGGGAATGCGCCCGTCGCCGAACATCGCGGCCGCGACGGATCCCTGGAGCATCGCCATGAGCACGGTCGCGGCCTTTTCCGGCTCGATGGCTCGGAAAAGTCCCCGCCTCCCGCCCTCGGCTATCGAGTCGGCGAGGAGGGCGCGGAAGTCCCGGATCGCGGGGGCGAATTTCTTGTCGATCAGCTCGCGGCCGACGGGGAGTTCGCGCCTGGCGAGCTGCATGATGCCCGACATCCCGGCCAGGAAACGCAGGTTCTCCCTGACCGCCGTTTCGAGCCGGGGCTTCGGCTCGCTCTGGGCGCGGATGGCCGCGAGCATCGCTTCCTGGCCAAGGCTCGAGCCCTCCACGAGGGCGAGGAGTATCCGCTCTTTGTCGGGGAAATGGTGATAGATTGTCGCCTTGGCGATGCCGCAGGCCTCGGCGATCTCGCGAAGCGAGGTCGCGGCATAGCCCTTGGCGAGGAACAATCGGCGAGAAGTCTCCAGAATTTGATCGTATGTCGTTTCCATCTATGCCTTTATTACCTACCGGCCGGACGGTCGGTAGGTTTTGAATACGTTATATTGAGGAAGTCCGCCTGTCAAGTGAGAAGCGCAAAGAAGTTCGCTAGTCGAGTTCGAAGGCTAGTTCGTCGACGAGGACGAGGGGAGGGCAGGACGGCACGCCTCGCCAGGCCTCGTCGTTGCCGAGGATGGCGCTCGCGCCTAGGCAGAGCGCGGTGGCGATATGGAAGATGTCGGTGGAGGAAAGAGCGCGGCGAAGGGCGGGCGCGAGCGAGGCGGACAGCGCGGCGGCGCTTTCCGCTACGGCCACGTCGACTATGCGGAGCTCGAGGCTCCGGCTCGAGAGGAATCTGCGGTAGCGGGATGCGAGCTCCTCGTCCCCATCCGCGAGGGGCTTCTCCAGAAGCTCCGCCCAGATGAGGGTCGAGGCGAGGATGCGCCAGCCCCTCGCCTCGGCCTCGGCGAGGAAGAGCTCCACTGCCCTGCGCCGCTTCGAGGAGGGCTCGCCCTCGACGAGATAGACGAGGGAGGGGCTGTCGACGAGCACCACGGCGCCGGGCGCTTGGTGGTGGGTCTCGTTCGGCCAGGACGCCAAGGGCAAAGAGGTCGTCTACAACAAGGTCGCCTTCAA
>JANXYQ010000040.1 GCA_025355995.1 Spirochaetaceae bacterium
GCGCGGCATACCGCGCGGCCCTCCGCATATCCGGCGAATCGCCTTATCGAAGTATCAGCGTGGCGATGGCGCCTACCGCTACGGGTAGGATGATGTTGTCGAAGTCCTTCGTGGGCGCCGCTTCGATCAGCGCGGCGGCGACCGCGATCGCCAGGGACTTCAGCGGGTTCCCGGTCAGGGCCCAAGAGGCGAAGAAGACCGCGGAGAGGCAGGTAAGGCTGCCCTCGAGCGATTTGCCGCCGGTAAAGGGCAATCGGATGCTGCCGAAGGTCTTTCCGACGAGGCTCGAGAGGCCGTCGCCGAAGGCGAGGGCGTATATCGCGATCGAAGCAGCCGTGCTGGGATAGAGGAGGAGCGCGAGCAAGGCTCCGAGTCCGAGGGTGATGGGGCCGAGCACATAGCGGTCGCCGTCTCGCCGCCTGGCTGCGAGGGCCGTCACCTTGGATATCAACGGAACAACGTAGCCTTGCATGCGAAGGCGCTCGCATGCGGCGTAGAAGAGCACTCCCCCGGCGAGAAGGCCCATCGCAAGGCCGAGGCTCTGTTGAGCGATCCCAGGAACGAAGGCAATTAGGAGGTGTATGCTTTTCCTGATGAGCTCTATGCGGATTTCTTCAGAAACGGAACGAAATCCCCGTTGGGCTACTTTCCTTGGCGGTATATAAATGTATTCCATCATTGTGTACCGATATTTTTATATGCATTAATCATGCCACGCCTCGCAAATAGTAATTAATAATATAATTCTATATATAATATGTGTTTATTCTTGTGCGCACGTCAACCCCAAAATATAGTGTATAATAATGTTGACACTCCAATAGGTCATTTCGAGGAGTATCCAAAAGTCACGGTCCTTGACAGCTCCATCGGTGGATGCTAGTTTCAAACCGTTCGACGGGCGATTAACTCAGTGGGAGAGTGCTACCTTCACACGGTAGAAGTCACTGGTTCAAATCCAGTATCGCCCATCACCGGCCTTCCGCTCAATCCTGCTTCGGGAACTTCATATCCTTCTCGATTTCCGTATATGCGATCAAGCTCTCGCCCCTGCCCGTCTTGAGCAGGGTGTTCATGTTCTCGAGGCCGAGGTTCCTCGGCTCCATGCCCGCGAGCTCGGCGGGCGCTTGGGATAGGAGGTCGTAGAGCCGGGCGGAGTGGGTGAGCGCGACCATGGCCTGATTGCGCCGCCGCGCGTCCCCTGACCTGGCTGCCGAGCGATAGAGGGCGACTCCGAGGTTGTTCTCGGATCGCAGGTAAAGCTTGAGGATCTCCGCCTCGGAGGGCCTTTCCTGGGGCGCCGGTTCCGCGTCGGAGGCGAGCGACGCGTCCATCGCCGCCGAGGCCTTGCGATAATAGGCTTCGGCGGAGAAGAAGTCGCTCCTCGCATAGAGGGCCGACCCGAAGGCGAAGGCGAGATAGGGACTCGTGGGACCCGTCGCTCCCGCCGCGAAGAATCGCTCCAGCGATTCCGCGTAACGCTTGGTGCGGTAGAGGATGTTGCCCATCTTGTAGCTTGTGTCCGCCGTGGAATAGCCGTTCGCGGCGGCGCGCTCGTAGAGGGCCAGGGATGCCGCCAGGTCGTCCCGCTGCCAGTACGCGACGTCCCCGAGCCCCGCGTAGGCCTCGCCGAAGCGCGCGTCCCTCTTCAGGCGCCTGAGCTCGAGGGCCTTCTCGTATTCGGCCGCCGCCGTCGCGTAATCGCGCTCGGCGCCCAGCCATTCCTTCGCTTGGACTAGGAACCGGGCCCGCCAGATGAGGCTGTCGATGTACATGCCGGTGCGCCTCCCTCCGAGGCCGGGAAGGGCGGCAAAGGCGCTCGCGGCGTTGTCGAGCGCCTTGCGCTCCTCGGTCGGGCTGCCGGCGCGGCGGAAGTAGCGGGCGAGGTTGTAGTGAGCCTCGGGGACGGCAGGGCCCTTCTTCGCGGCCGAAAGGAGGATATCCTTGACGTCGTCCATCAGGCTCTTGTCCAGGAGGTAGCCGCCGAGCTCGGCCAGGGCCTCGGCGCCGATCCCCTCTTTCTTGGGGTCGGCGAGGAAGTGGCTCTTGAGGGGGAGGACCTCGCTCAGCTTGTCGGTTCGGATGAAGTACAGGAGCATCCGCTCGAGGTAGGGGTCCTTGTCGCCGTAATGCTCCATCAGGAAGGCGTAGGTCCTCCTCGCGTCCTCGTACTTCGCCGGCGCTTCCTCGGCCCAATCGAGGTAGATGTCACCCAGGAGGAGGAGCCCCTCCTCGTTGAAGTAGTCCCAGGACAGGAGGCCGGTCATGCCGCGGGTCGCATCGTCCTTCGCCCGCTGGGGGACGCCTTTCAGGACCGCGACCGCGGCCTCGAATTTGAGCTGCTCCTTCTCCAGGCGCGCCCACGCGAGTATGCCCTTCTTCTCCCTCGGATGCGCGGCGACGAGCGACGCGTACTTCTTCTCGGCCAGTATGTATTGGCGCTTGGCGGCGTAGGCCTCGGCGTAGCGGTAGTACCACGCGACGAATTCGCGCATCGCCGTGGCCTTCGCGAAATCGGTCTCGGCCTCGGGATAGCGATCCTCGGCGACGCGCCGATAGCCTTCGCGATAGAGCGAGTCGGAGGCGAGGGGCACGTAGACGAAGCGCCACCCGAGGTAACCAATCACGGAGGCTGCGGCGAGGACGAGCAATCCGATCCTTATGACGGGCAGGAAGGTATGCACGAAGGCATAGGCCAAGGTTCCCTTCTCGGCTTCGAGCGCGGCGCCGCTGCGCTTTTCTCTTCCCTTCGGTATCGGAATATGGCGCTTGAGGATGCGTCCGGCGAGCGCGGCGACGTCCTCGGCGGCCGCGCCCTCGACTAGGGCCCAGACCAGCTTGGACTGCTGCGCCTCGGTGCCCCTGTCGTTGGCGAGGATGTCCTCGATGGCCACCCGCAGGTTGAGCGGGAAGGAGAGGAGGGAATCCTGGAGCCTGTCGACCTGAGCCTCGCTCAAGGCGACCGCCTTGAACTTCTCGTCGGTCGGATGGGGCGCGGCCGCCTTGGGCGGGGCCTGCCGCGGGGCCGTCGCGCTCGCCGCGCCGGTGCCGAGTAAACCGAAGTCTCCCCAGTCCTGATCGATCTTGAAGGTGTCGGCGACCGGCGCCTCCTCGCTCAAGGATGCGATCTCGGTATCGAGGTCCCGCCCCGAGCCGGCTCCCGGGCCGCCGAAATCGCCCGTCCCGAAGCCTCCTCCCGCTCCCGGCTCCTCGAAGCTGAAGGACTCGAAGGAGTCCTCGCCGAGCTCCGACCCGCCGAGGCTGAAGCCCTCTTCGGGCGCGCTCTCGGCCGCCGGGGCCGGCCTAGCCGGCTCGGCCGCCGACTCGAGGTTCCCGCCTAGGTCGGGTATGGAGAAATCTTCGCCGAGGGAGGCCGGTTCGGGGGCGCCTTCCTCCGCGAAGTCGAAATCCGGGATGGCGAAATCCTCGACGGGGGCCGCCGGGGCTTCCGGCTCGGGCTCAGGCTCGGCGGGCAGCAGGTCGGCTTCCTCCGCCGGCAGGGGCTCCTCCGGGAGCGGCTCTTCCGCGGGGGGGGGCGGCTCGGCGTCGAAATCGGGCATCGCGAAATCCATCGGCTCCGCTTCGGCCGGCTCTTCTTCTTCGGCCGGCTCCGCCTCATCGGAGGGGCCCAAGAGGGCGGCGAGGTCGTCGTCCATGGAGGGAGGCGGCGTATCCCCCGGCTCGCCGTCCAGGGTCATCCCGTCGAGGAGGGCGGCGAAGTCGGGGGGCATGCCCTCGTCCTCGACCGGAGCTCCGCCGGGCGAGGCCTGGGCCGGCGCTGCGCTTGCGCCTTCGGGCTGAGGTATTTCCCCGGGTTTTTCGCCCCAGCGCGCGAGAACCTCCGCCTCATGGGAGAGGGCGGCGAGGTCGCGCTCGAATCTTTGTATGTCCTGAAGCCGCGGCATGGATTTCCTTGTCTATATTAACGGACGATTCCGGGCTTTGTGAAGGAAATACGCTTGAGCCGGGCCTCGAGGCGCGCCGATATAGTAGCCGTGACCCCACTACGATTCCTTGCGGCCGTCGCGATAGCGGTACTGGCGCTCCCTGCCTTCGCCGAGGGGGCTGCCGCCCCCGCCCAGCCTAAGACGCTGGGCCGCGTCATCGATTCGATGCCCCTCCACCTGGCGCTGGCAGGGATGAAAGCCGCGAAGGCCCCGCAGGTCATCGAAGGGGAGCTCGTCCTATCGGTATCGGGACCGTATCGGAATGTCGCCGCGGCCTTCGCGCAAGAGGGTTTCGCGATCCTGCACCCCTATGATCTCAACGATCATGGCGTTTTCGTCCTCGCCTACCCGGTGCCGCTCAAGCGGAACGCGGACCTCGAGTATAGGGTCGTCGTGGACGGGGTGTGGACGGTCGACCCGGCCAATCCGGATCGCCGCGCCGATGCCGAGACGGGGCTCGAGCTCTCCGTGGCTCGCGTGCCCTACCTGAGCGATCTCCGCCTCGGCCTCTATAAGGTCGTCGAAGAGAACGGGAGCACCGCGCGATTCGTCTTCCGGGGCGCAAGCGGCGAATCGGTGACCGTATGCGGCGATTTCGACAATTGGGATCCCTTCATCCACGAGATGGCCGAGACCTCTCCGGGCGAGTACCGGCTCGACCTGCCCCTCGCGCCGGGGAAGCACTACTACACTTTCGTCTACCGAGGCCAGGCGCTGACCGACCCGCTCAACCCGGCGAGGGCGGCCAGCCGCGACGGGAAGGCCGTATCCGTGCTCGTCGTCGACGGCTACTGATCGGTTTTTTCGGCCAGTCCCCTGACGGCGTTCTCGGCGGTACGGCGGCGAAGGTCCGCGATGGACTCGCGCGAGGCGTAGGCGGAGTGGTCGGTTAGGACCACTCCCGGCAGGGACCGCAGCCGGCTCTCCTGGGGAAGCGGCTCGGCCGTGAAGACGTCGAGGCCCGCGCCGCCAAGCCTTCCCGCGGCTAGCGCGTCTGCGAGGGCTTCCTCGTCCACGACGGCGCCGCGCGAGATGTTGACGAGGGTCGCGTCGTCCTTCATGAGGGCGAGCTCCCGCGCGCCGACGATGCCACGCGTCTCCGGCTTCAGGGGCAGGTGTATCGACAGCCAGTCGGAGGCGCCGAGGATCTCTTCGAAACCGGCGGGCCTGACGGCCGCGCCCAGCGCGGCGGCCGC
Organism: Spirochaetaceae bacterium; assembly: GCA_025355995.1. Taxonomy (GTDB): domain Bacteria; phylum Spirochaetota; class Spirochaetia; order Treponematales; family Rectinemataceae; genus UBA1306. The sequence goes on from JANXYQ010000040.1 coordinate 5,144, forward strand.
AGCGCCTAGCTCCGCGCCTATGCGCTCGGCGCTGATCCTCGGGCTCCAGACCAGTATTTCCTTGAAGCCGAGGCCGAGGGCGGCGCGGGCGAGGGCCTTGGCCGTCCCGCCGAAGCCCAGAATGCCCAGGGTCGAGCCGTGGAGCCGCCGGCCGATCGCGGGGACGTTCCAGGCGCCCTCGCGGATGGCGCGATCGCGCCGAGCTATGCCGCGCGCGCTGGCGAGGATCAGCCCCAGGGCGTGCTCGGCGACCTCGCGGTCGCAATAGCCGGGCACGTTGGCGACGGATATCCCGCGGCGCCGAGCCGCGTCCAGGTCGATGTTGTCGAGGCCGACGCCGTAGCGGGCGATGACCCGGCAGCGCTCGAGCGACTCTATGGCCGCCGCGTCGACGCTGGCCATGTTCACCAGGAGGGCGTCGGCCTCGCGTCCCGCGGCCGCGACCTCCGAGGAGCTTCGGCACTTCGCGACGACGAGCTCGATCCCTGCGGCCTCGAGTATGGAGCGCTCTATGTCCGAGTCGCCGAAGCGGTTGTCGGTGATGACGGCGACCGCTCCCCGCTCCACCTCGCTCATGAGCGCCTCGCCAGGAGGCCGTCGAGGAAGGAGTAGCTGGACGAGAGGGCGCCGAAGACCGCCTGCGTGTCCTTCATGCTCGTGGAAATGGTCTCCAGGGATCCCAGGCCGTCCGTGAGCGCGAGGGTCTCTTCCTTGATTGAGCCGGATATCTGGGATAGAAGCTGGCTCGCGCCGTCGATCTCTCTCGCGTTCTCCTGGAAATTTGCGAGCACGTCGGAGAAGGACGCGCTGAATCGCTCGAGCAGGCCGGTGAAATCCTTCATCGCCGAGTCGATCTGCGAGACGGACTTGGCGAATTCGCCTATCGTGCCCTCTATCTGCTTTGCGAAGTCGCCCGTCTGGCCCGCGAGATTCCGCACCTCGTTCGCGATTATGCGGAAGCCCCTGCCCACGACTCCCGCGCGGGCCGACTCGATGGACGCGTTTATAGCGAGGATGTTGGTGCGGTCCGATACGTCCCGGATGGAGAGCGCGACTCCCGCGATTATCCCCGCCTTGGCGCGCAGCTCGTCGAAGAGCGCGGCGATGGCCCGCGCGTCCGCGGCCGCGCGCTCGACCTCTTCCATCCTCCGGCCGACCGAACCGTCCATGCCCGCGTTCTTGACGAGGATCGAGGACATCATGCCGTCGATGCGCTCGGCGTTGTCCGCCGTGCTCTGGCTCGTCGCGCGGATCTCCTCGAAGGCGCTCACCACGCTGCTCAGGGACGAGTGCACGCCCTCGATGGAGGAGTCGAGTATCTTGAACGTGCCGTCGGTCACCGCGGATAGGACGACCGACTTGTTGTAGCCTACGGCGAAGCCGCCGATCGCGTCGCGGTAGTTGCCGAGGATCGCCTCCGACTTGTCGTCCATTGCCCTAGGCTCCATAGATCTCGTCGATCAGGTCGACTCCGCAGCGGAGGCTCGAGAGCCAGGCCAGGAAGGCGCCGACCGCCGGTCCCCGGTAGACGCCGCCGTGCTGGGGAGCGATCATCTCGGGGTCCAGCCGCCTGACCGCCTCGGTCCAGCGCCTGGCGACGGCGTTCGCGGCGATGTAGCGCTTGTGGAAACCCTCGACGAAGGGGATGACAGGGGCGAAATCGTCGATGAATAGCCGCTCCCCTCCCTCGGGAAATATCGCCGCGCCGACGTCGCTCGAGAAGAGGATCCTGGATTTCTCGTCGAAGACGGACCAGGCCCCGGGTGAATGCATGAAATGAGTCGGCACGAACCGCAGCCTCGCGCCGGAGGGCAGGGGGAGGGCGCGGTCGGCGCAGTCCTCGATGGCGGAGACGCGCGAGAGGTCGACGATGCCGAAGTGAGGGAGGAAGCGGGTCCAGAGGGAGGATATATAGACCTTGGCCTTGGTGACGCCGAGCCATAGGGCTATGCCCGAGGATACGTCGGGATCCTGGTGGGAGAACACGATTCCCTCGATCCTGTCGAGGGAGATATAGCGGCTGACCCCGGCGACCACCCTGGCGAAGAGATGCACCCCGCCGGGGTCGAGGAGCCATCCCTTGTTCTTGTCGACGATGAGGTATTGCATGGTCTGCACTACGCCCTTGCGGAAGTCGTCGTCCGCGCCGAGCCAGATGAATTTGTGATCTCCGTCGTCGTAGAGGGTCTTGCCCTCGATTCCCTGTTCCATCGATCCTCCGCCTACCCCAAGATATCGGCGCTTTTCGACTCGAAGCTGATAGGGTTACAATGGGCGACCTACAGGAGCGAAGCATGAGAGTGAGCGGAGATCATTGGATGGACGACGAGGGCCGGCGCCTGGTCCTGCGCGGGGCCAACCTGGGCGGCGACTGCAAGGTGCCGACGAGGCCCGACGGCGATACCCGGCTAAAAGACGGCTTCTACGACGGCAAGGGCGTCTCTTTCGTCGGCAGGCCCTTCCCCCTCGAGGAGGCGGACGAGCACTTCGCCCGCCTCAAGCGCTGGGGCTTCGACTTCCACCGCTTCCTCGTCACCTGGGAGGCGGTCGAGCACGAGGGCCCGGGCATATACGACGAGGAATACCTGGACTACGTGGAGCGGCTCGCTGCGAAGGCCGAGGATCACGGCGTCTCCTTCTTCATCGACCCGCACCAGGACGCGTGGAGCCGCTGGACCGGTGGAGACGGCGCCCCCATGTGGACGCTCGAGGCGGCCGGCTTCGAGCCGAGCCGGCTCTCCGCCTCGGGAGCGGCCATGCTCAACCAGGAGATGGGGGCCGCCTATCCGCGGATGCGCTGGATGTCCAACTATGACCGGCTCGCCTGCGCGACGATGTGGACCCTCTTCTTCGCGGGGGACGCGTTCGCGCCCGGCATCGGCCCCGTGGGCTTCGAGGGGAATTCCATGCAGGACTTCCTCCAGGGCCGCTACGTCGCCGCCATGGCCGAGGTAGCCGCCAGGCTCGCGCGTTTCCCGCGCGTCGTCGGATTCGACAGTCTCAACGAGCCGAGCATGGGCTTCATAGGCGCGGAAAGCCTGGATAGGGCCGAGACCCTGACGTCCCTCGGTGCGACCCCCTCGCCCTGGCAGGGCATCCTCGCCGGGTCCGGCCATCCCGTCGACGTGCCGGTGATCGCCATCCGGGGCCTGGCCCGCAAGACGGTGAGGATGGAGCGACTCGGCGCCGAGGGCGTCCGAGCCTGGAAGGACGGGGTCGAATGCGTCTGGCGCCGCGCCGGAGTCTGGGACTACGCCGGCGGCGGGGCGGGGGGCGGCCTTCCCGCGCTCAAGCGCCCGGAGCATTTCGCGAGCGTCCGGGGGAGGCCGATCGACGCGATGCGCGATTTCCTCAAGCCCTTCATGAGGCGCTTCGACCTAGGGGTCTGCGCTCCTATCGGGAAGCGCCGCTACGTCCTCTTCGCGGAGGGCGTGCCCAGCGCCGGGAGGCCGAGCTGGGACGCCTCCGACCCGGGCCCGGTCGTCGACGCCACGCACTGGTACGACGACCTCACCCTCGTCTCCAAGCGCTATCTCGGCTTCGTCGCCTACGACGTGCGCGGCGACAAGCCGGTCCTCGGATTCAAGCGCGTCAGGCGCTACTTCGTCGAGGCGCTTCGGGAGCTCAAGGACTGGGCGGCCCGCGAGATGGGCGGGGCTCCCACCCTGCTCGGCGAGTTCGGCCTCCCCTTCGACCTCCGCGGGGGCGCGGCCTATCGCTCCGGCGACTACCGCGTCCACGAGAGGGCCCTCTCCGCCTATTACGACGCCGTGGACGCGAACCTCCTCGACTCGACGATCTGGAATTATACGGCCGCCAACCGCCACGCCCACGGCGACCTGTGGAACACCGAGGACCTCTCGATATTCTGCCGAGACGACTACGAGGCCGGTAGGACGGAGTCCGGGGATATCGCGGACTCGGGCGGCCGCGCGCTCCGGGGCTTCGTCCGTCCCTACGCCAGGGCCACGGCCGGGGCGCTTCTCGAGATGCGCTTCGACGCGCGCCGCGGGACCTTCCTCCTGCGCTACCGCCCGGATCCGGCGATCGCGGCGCCGACGGAGGTCTTCGTGCCCGAGCTCCAGTTCCCCCGGGGCTTCGGCGTCGAGGCCGATGGATGCGAGGCGGAGGTACGGCCCGGCCTGATCCTCCTGAGGGCCCTTCCCGGAGCGCAGGAGGCCAGGCTCTCCCTGGTGCGCCGATGACTCGCACGATTGCAATCGCGCCGCCCGCCGGGCTACCATACGAGGCATGAAAGGCGTCATCATCGCTGCGGGCTACGGCACGCGCTTCCTCCCGGTAACCAAGACCGTCCCCAAGGAACTCCTGCCGGTGGGGACCAAGCCCTCGATAGCGTATATCCTCGAGGAGTTCCTCGCCTCCGGCATCGAGGAGATCATCGTGGTCACCTCGCGGCGAAAGAAGTCCCTCGAGGATTACTTCGACAGGGAGATGGAGCTCGAGGAGGTATTCCGCCGCGAGGGCAGGGCGGATAAGCTCGCGGCCATCGCTCCCTGCGGGGCCAAGGTGAGCTTCGTGCGACAGGCCGAAATGCGCGGCACCGGCCACGCCCTCCTGCAGGTCAAGCCCTTCCTCGGCGGCGAGCCGTGCGTCGTGGCCTACCCGGACGATCTCCACATAGGCTCGCCCCCCCTCGCGCTCCAGCTGATCGAAGCCTACGAGAGGACGGGCAAGTCGATCCTGGCCACCATACTGGAGCCTGGCGACGTCTCACGCTACGGCGTCGTGGGCCCGGCCGCGGACGGCCTCACGGTGAAATCCTTCGTCGAGAAGCCCGCGCCCGGCTCGGAGCCCAGCCACGAGGTCTCGATCGGGCGCTACCTGTATACGCCCGATTTCTTCGATCTCGTCGAGGAAGGCTGGGGCCGGCACTCCGGGGGCGAGTACTTCCATACCTACGCCCTAGACGCCCTGATCGCCGCGGGCAGAGTCGCCTTCAAGCGGGTCTCGGGAACCCGCCTCGACACGGGGGATCCCGCGGGCTACCTGGAGGCGATACTGGCGGACGCCGCGGCCAACCCGGCCCTGCGGCCCGTCCTCGAGCGTTTCGCCCGCGGGATGCTCGCTTCCGGAGGCGCCTCGTGAAGATCGGGCTCGCCCTCGGCTCCGGCGGGGCCAAGGGCCTAGCCCATATCGCCTTCCTCGAGGTCCTCGACCAGCTGCTCATCAAGACGAGCGCGATAGCGGGCTCGAGCATGGGAGCCCTCGTGGGAGCCCTCTACGCGGGCGGGATGAGCGGCCGGCAATTGCGCGAGCTGGCGACGGGCATCACGCTGCGCGACCTCCCGAAATTCCTCGACGCGCCTTCGTTCAAGGAGTTGCAGGGCATCAAGGGCAAGAAGATCGAGGACTGGCTGCGCGAGATCCTGCCTATCAAGAATTTCGAGGATCTGCCCATCCCCCTGCGGGTCGTCACGACCGATTTCAGGAAGGGCGAGCAGGTCGTGTTCTCCGCGGGGGACATTGCCCAGGCCGTCAGGGCCAGCATATCGATCCCAGGGGTCTTCCAGCCCTACGAGCTCGATGGCCGCGTGCTGGTCGACGGGGGCGTCGTCAACCCCGTTCCCTTCCAGCTCCTCGAGGGCCTTGCGGACTTCGTCGTCGCCGTCGACGTCTCGGGCGACGCGGGGGCCGGCGAGTCCAAGCTGCCCGGGCCGGTCGAGACCCTCCTCGGCGCCTTCTCGATAATGGGCAAGGTGATCATGGAGCAGCGGGCCGAGGACGTCAGGATCGCCCTATATTATCGGCCCCACCTCACGGGCTTCCGGACGGCCGACTTCCTCAAGGCGGCGGAGATCATCGAATCGGCCCAGGCCGACGCCGAGGCCTTCAGGCGGGCCCTCGTCGCGGCGAAGGCCGACCGCAAGGCCCGGCAGCGCTAGGCGCCCTCGGACCTTCCCGAAGAGCGGTTCTTGCACTAGAGTAGGCCTATGCAATACAGACGCTTTCCCCGAATCGAAGGCCTGGAAGTATCGGCGCTCGGCTTCGGCTGCATGCGCCTCCCCGTGATCGGCGGGGACGATGCGGCGATCGACGAGACCGCGTTCGACGGCATGCTCGCCGCCGCGGAGGCGGCGGGCGTCAACTACCTCGACACGGCCTACGTCTATCATAAGGGAGCGAGCGAGAAGGCCCTCGGCGCGGCCCTCGAGCGCTCGGGCACGCGCGATAAATTCAATCTCGCGACCAAGAGCCCAGTGTGGATGGCGAAGGACAAGTCGGACTGGGACCGCTTCCTCGACGAGCAGCTCGAGAGGCTGAGGACCGACCACATCGACTTCTACCTCCTCCATGCCCTGGGCGCGGAGCGCTGGGACAGGATACGGGAGCTGGGCGCGCTGCCGGCCCTCGAGCGGGCCAAGGCGGCCGGCAAGATACGGCACATCGGCTTCTCATTCCACGACTCCATCGATTCGTTCAAGAAGATAGTCGACGGGTACGACGGCTGGGATTTCTGCCAGGTCCAATTCAATTACGTGGACAGGAGCTTCCAGGCCGGGGAGGAGGGCCTCGCCTACGCCGCGGAGCGCGAGATCGGGGTGATCGTGATGGAGCCCCTGCGTGGCGGCGCCCTCGCGGCGCCCCCGCCCCAGGTCAAGGCCGCCTTCGCGAAGTACCCCACGCCTCGCCTGCCCTACGAGTGGGCGCTGCGCTACGTCCTCGACCGGCAGGAAGTCTCCCTGGTCCTTTCCGGCATGGGCACCGCCAACCAGATCTGGGAGAACGCCGCGGTCGCGGAGGCCGCTCGGGCCAATGCGCTCACGAAGGACGAGCGCGCGATATTCGACGAGGCGCGTAAAATCTATAAGGAGCGCGAGCGGGTTCCCTGCACAAGCTGCGGCTATTGCCAGCCCTGCCCAAGGGGCGTGCAGATCCCCGAATTTTTCGGCATGTACAACGCGGCCTCCATGTTCGATACGAGGAAGGGCACGGGCGAATGGTACAAGAGCTTCTATCTCTCCGCCGGCAAAGGCGCCAATGCCTGCGTCCGCTGCGGCGAGTGCGTCCCGAAGTGCCCTCAGGGCATCGAGATCCCGGATCGCCTCGAGGAAGCCCATTCCTACCTGACAACGGCATGAGGCTGCAACCATGAGCGATGCCCGCCGCTCCGTCCTCGAGTTCGACGTCCACGGCTTCGATTGCGGCTACGGAGGCCCCTTGGCGGCCCTGGCCCTGGCCAACTTCCTCCAAGAGGCGGCGGGCGTCAACGCCGAGCTCCTCGGCTTCGGGATGAAGGCAATGGACTCGCGGGGATGGACCTGGATGCTCTCCCGCCTGGACATCCGCGTCGACGAGCTCCCGCGCGAGGGCGAGCGAGTCTCGGTCGTGACCTGGCCGGCCGAGACCCGCAAGCTATTCGCCCTCCGCGACTTCATCCTGCGCGGCTCCGACGGCAGGAGCCTGGTCCGCACGGTCTACGCATACCTCGTCGTGGACCTGTCCGGGCGCAAGCCCCTCCGCCCGGGGAGCGTCTTCGGGGACGATCCTCCGTCGAGCTCCGAGGCGCATCCCGTGGAGGGCTTCGGCTTCGAGATTCCCTCGGCCGCCGGCATGGCTCCCTCGTTCGCTCAACGCGTCCGCCCGAGGCACATCGACCACAACGGCCATGCCAACAACGCGCATATCGTGAACTGGCTGGTGGATGCCGCGGCGGGCGAAGACGTGGACGGCCGCGAGTCACTGTCGGCGCTGAGGGTCGAGTTCCTCGCGGAGGCCCTCGCGGGCGACGAGTTGGTCGCGACGCGCGGCGCGCCTGTCTCCTCGCCCTTCGGCGCCGCGGCCTCGCGCTCGGCGGTGACCCAGCTGTCGCGCGGCGACGCCAAGGTGGCGCGCGCGCTGGTCGGCTGGCGCTAGCCCGACCGATGCCTACTTAGCGAGGGCCTTACGCGCGGCGTCCAGGGCCGAGGCGTAATCGGGCTCGGTCCCGATCTCCGGCACCTGTTGCGCGTATACGACGGTCCCGCCGGAGTCGATCACGACGACCGCGCGCGACAGGAGCCCGGCCAGGAGGCCGTCCGCGAGCTCCACGCCGTAGGCCTTCCCGAAGGAGCGATCGCGCAAGTCCGAGAGTGTCACGACGGCGTCCACGCCCTCTGCCTTGCAGAACCTGGATTGGGCGAATGGCGTGTCCCGGCTCACGTCGAGGACCACGGCGCCCTGCAGGCTCTTGATCTCGGCGTTGAATTTCTTGGTCGAGAGGGCGCAGGTGCCCGTGTCCAGGCTCGGGACGATGTTGAGTATCCTCACCTTGCCGGCGAAATCGGCGAGCCCGACGTCGGAGAGATCGCCCTTAGTCAGCTTGAATTCGGGCGCCTTGGATCCGACCCTGGGTAGGTCGCCGACGGTGTGAACGGTATTGCCCTTATGAGTGATCGTGGCCATATCCTGCCTCCATATATGCCTAGAAGCTAATACGGCTGCCTCGATTTGGCAAATACACCGTTTACTCACATCCCGAAGGGGAAGAGGCTCCCCTGCCTGTCCCGGAGCCTGTCCTCGACGGTAGCGGCTATCGCCTCGAGGTCCCTCGACTCCGCCACGAAGTCCATCCTGTCCCCCGGGACGACCAGGACCGGCGCCAGGTCGAAGCCTTCGATCCAGGATTCGTAGAGCCTGGAGAGGTCGCTGAGGTACTCGTCGGGGATGGCCGCCTCGAAGCCCCGGCCCCGCTGCGCGATGCGCGACTTCAGCGTCTCGACGGAGGCCCTGATGAAGATGACCAGGTCCGGGGAGGGGAGGAGGCCGGTCATCGTCTTGTAGAGCCCGCTGTAGGTTCCCCAGTCGCGCTCGCTCATGGTGCCCCGCTCGTAGAGGTTGCGGGCGAAGACCTCGGCGTCTTCGTACAATGAGCGGTCCTGCACGACCGAATGGGGATCGTCCATCAGGGCCCGATGCGATCGGACCCTGTAGCTCAGGAAGAAGAGCTGCGAGTGGAATGCCCAGGCGGGCATGTCCCCGTAGAAATCCCGGAGGTAGGGATTCTCGGCGACGGGCTCGTAGTAGGGACGGAAGCCCAGCCGATCCGAGAGCAGGCGCACGAGCGTGGATTTGCCCGCGCCGATGTTACCGGCGATCACCAGGTATTTCTTCATCGCGCGGACCTATGCCGGATCAGCCGAGGTAGATCCGGGCCTTCTTGAGGCTGTACAGCGGAAGGAAGGGAACGAGCGCCGGCACGGTCTCGGCGTAGCGGCGGAACTCCGGGTCGGAACCGTAGCGTGCCTCCTGGCCCAGCTCGAGTCGGCGCGCGGAGCCGATCATGATCAGAATGATGCAGGCGTAGCCGGCGGCGGCGAGGGCCCAGGTCAGGACGTTCCCGAGGAGGGCCGCGCCGGCGAGGATGTTCCCGGTCCATACCAGCATCTCGCCGAAATAATTGGGGCAGCGGGTGAGGCGATACAGCCCGGAATCGCAGAAGCGCTTGGGCGAGGCGCGCTTGGCGAGGGCCTTCTGCCGGTCCGCGACCGTCTCGACGGCGAGGCCTATCGCCATCACCGCGAGGCCGGCGAGGGACAGGGCGGGGAGGGGGTCCGCTCGGAGCGAGGCGTCGGCCGCGAAGCGCGCGAGGGCGGGCATGAACTGGCAGACGTAGAGGGCGGAGACGGAAACCCAGATGACGAGCTTCAGGGCGAGGCCGCCCGCTCCGCCCCTGTCCGCGTCGGCCTCCTGGGAGGCGCGATAGCCGGCGTTCCGCTCGCGGGCCACGAGGTAGAATCCGAGCCTGAGGCCGTAGGCCGCGAGGAGGAGAGCCTGCGCCGCGGCTATGGGCCCCGCCGAGCCGAACGATAGGGCGAGCGACGAGAGGGCCATGGCGGCTATGGAAAAGCCGTATCCGATGCTGATGAAATATACCAGCTTGTAGAAGCCGATGGCCGATACCGCTAGGCAGAGGACCAGGAAAGCGGCCGCGGCCGCGGGCACGAGGCCCCAGAGGATCGTGTTCGCGAACATGCATGCTCCAATGATGAGATCATGCCCCTTCGCCGGCTTTTTAGGCAAGGTCGTCGGACGGCTTGACGGCGATTCCACGCTGGCGTATCGTCTATGGATAGAAAACCAGTAATAAAGTTATGGCCCGGGAGCGAAAAATGGAAATCAAGGCTAATTCCTTCTCCCTTCGAGGCGAAAGCGGCGTCGTGAAGATCGTTAGCGACTCGCCCTTCGTTCCCGGTGATCCCGGGATCTACGCCGAACAGGCCGAATGCGACATCACCATCGAGAGCGACGGCTTCCGCGTCAGCAAGGCCATCACTCTGGGAATGCCCGCGATCGGCTCCTTCCTGGTCGAGCTTAGGGAGCTCGTGGCCGCGCGGACGGGAAAGGCCACCTTCCGGGGCTCAATCGGCGGGCTTTCGCTGCTGTTCATGTTCGAGGGCGACGAGCCTTGGGTCGAGTGCGAGATGAACGACAAGGCCGAAGGCAAGGATAATTCCGTCAGGATCCGATATCCCATCGAGCCGGCTTACTTCGAGGACCTGGTGGGGGCCTTCGCCCTCGAGAGCCGCATCGGCTAGGCCTTGTAATCCTTGAGGCGCTCGAGGGCGTCGGATAGCCTGAGCAGGCCAACCTCGTTGTCCCTGCCCGCGGCGCTGACCGTCCTGGCCTCCTCGAGGATGTTCTCGAAGCGGGACGCGATGGCCGCGAGGCCGAGCGCGACCTCCGCGGCGGACGCGCCGAGGGCCTCGAGATCCGAAGACGAGAGCTTCACTTTCTCGTCCATGTTCGTGGCGGCGTCCTTGACCTTGGATGTGATGCTCACCGACTCGGCCACTCCCTTCAGAATCTCCCCCGTCCCCTCCGCCATCTCGACGAGGCCCCGGGATATCTCCTCCATCGCCGCGGATACCGAATCGGCCTCGATCCCGATCTGCCCGAAGATGTCCTGGGACCGCCGGTTCGCCTCCGCGGCCGTCCTCACGGACTCGATCGTCCCCTTGATGCTCGCGGAGATCAGCTTCACGTTTTGGCCGGTCGCCTCCGAGAGCTTGCGGATCTCGTCGGCGACCACGGAGAAGCCGGCCCCCGCGTCCCCCGCATGGGCCGCCTCGATGGCCGCGTTCATGGCCAGCAGGTTCGTCCTGCTGGCCACGGCCCGGATTACCCCGACGACGTCGAGGATCGAGGCGGACGAGGCCTCCATCGCCTTCACCGCCTCTGCCGCCCGCGCCATCTCCTCCGCGCCGACGCGGGTCGTGTCCTTGAGGCGGCTGATGGAGTCGCGCCGCGAGCTCGTGATGGCGGTTATGCCGTTTATGGAGGCGGTCATCTGCTCGATCGCGGCGGAGGATTCGGCGACTATGGCCGTCTGGTCGGCGACGTTCTGGTGCACAATCGCGGAGGAGGAGGCTATTTCGGCTTGCGCGCCGTTGATCGCCCTGATGCTCTCCGCGAGGGCCTCCATGCGCGCCTTCGCGGACAGCGCCAAGGCGCGCTGCTCGTCGATGAGGGACTGGGTCCTCTCCGCGGAATTCCTGGCGACGGCGCCGAGGTCGAGCGAGCCCTTCCCCGATTCGATCGCGGACTCCAGCGAGGCCATCCCCCGCGCGCTTGCCCTCGCCTCGGCCTCGGCCTTGGCCAGGAGAATCGAGTTCTTGGACATGATCGCCCGCCCGATGGAGGCGGAGAAGACGATGACGAGGATGCATATGACGTAATCGTCGATGTTGATCGAAAAGCGCCCCGCGGGCACGAGCCGCAGCCAGAAATCGAGGGAAAGCGCCGACAGGGCGATGGCCATGACGCCCATCGACTGCCATTTCCCACGGGCGATTATCCCCGTGATCATGAGGACCAGGCCTTGAAGCGAGGTGAGCATGAAGAGCTCGTAGGGGTCCACGTAGGGCTCGCTGAAGGATAGGGCGGCGAAGGAGAGCGAGAGGATCAAAGTAGCGGCGGCGCTGGCCGCTCCCGCGCGCCCGAATTTGACGAGGACGAGCAGGGTGGCGGAGAGGACTGCGATGCCGAGGATCGCGAGGGATACGACCTTGTTGGTCATCACGAGGGAGATGATGAGCGTGGCGCCCGTCATCGCGAGGAGGGTGAACATGAGCGATTCGGCCTGCTTGCGGCCAACCAGGCCCTCGCGTTCGTAGGCTTGGAGGAAGAAACGCGTTATGCGGGATACGAGGCTCGGTCGCGAGGCTTCGGCTAGTGCTTCCATGCGAGGAGTATTGACTAGTCCGCCCTGGCGGTCAACCGCGGGAGGCGAGGCGCCTGGGCGCCCTGGCCTCGCCCGCGCGCTCGACCTGATAGGCCTGCATCGCGGCGAAGGCCGCCAGGAGCCTCTCCTTGTCCGGGTATGAGTCGAGGCCCGCCGTCTCCAGGGCGCAGAGGAGTTCGTGGATCGCCTCGATCGTGGAAAGGCAATAATCCCGAGGCTGGCGCTTGATGATCCAGCGGCTCTTCTCCTTCGGCCTGAACCGGAGGCGGGGGAGGCTCGCGATCCGAGGGCTCTCCCTGAGGACAGCGCGCGAGCAGGCCCAGGTCGAGTCCACGAGGAATACGACGAGGCTTCTGCCTCCGAGCTCGGCGACGATGCGGGCAGGCCCCTCGCCCTCCCCGAGGTCGACGGCGTCGGCGCTCGGATAGAGGAGGAAGCAACGGTTCGCGGGATCGTCCAAGAGGGCGCGGACGCGCGGCTTCTCGTCCAGCGCGACGCCCGGCACTATCTCGGCGTTGGCGAGGTTGAGGCAGGCCAGCCTGCCGGTGCCGGTCTTCTGGCGCCGATATTCCTTCTGGTGCATGAGAAGCACGATGCGCGTCCTCGTCTCCATAGGGAACTCGGCGGTGCAAAGGCAGGCCTCTTCGGGCCTGCGGCAACGCGGGCAGTACGCGCGGCTCACGGGGCGGGTTTCTTCCTGATCGATTCGGCTCCGTTCACGCTGCGTCTCCTTGCGTCCCAGTCTACTTGTGGCGATTATGAGGCGCAAGCCATAATGACGCATCCTTGGACGAGGTTCCTACGCTGGTAAATTCGCTAAATCCCTGGAACAAGACTCTCTACTCGGTGCTCCTCGGGGAGTTCCTCTCGATCGCGGGCTTCGCGACCTCGGGGCCGATCCTGCCGCTCTATCTCTCAGACCTCGGGGTCTCCGATCCCCTGACGCTCAAGCTCTACGTCGGCCTCATATCGTCGCTGCCGGCCATCAGCCTCGCCGTCATGGCTCCGATCTGGGGAAGCCTCGCGGACAGCTACGGGCGCAAGCCGATGCTCCTGCGCGCGATGTTCGGCGGCGCGGTAATCCTAGTGCTGCAGGGCCTGGTCACCTCGCCTTGGCAGCTTCTCGGCCTGCGAATCATCCAGGGCTGCATCACCGGCACCGTCGCGGCCGCCACCGTGCTCGTGGCGTCCGCCGCCCCCAAGGAAGAGGTGGGCTACGCCCTCGGATTGCTTCAGATGGGCATCTACCTCGGGAACTCGCTCGGCCCCATGCTGGGCGGCCTCGTGTCCGACTATTTCGGGCACCGCACCACCTTCTTCGTGACCGCGGCCCTCCTCTTCCTGGGCGGCCTCGTCGTGCTCAAGTTCACTGACGACGCCTTCGTGCCGCCGGAGGACAGGAAGTCGGTGCTCAAGAGCCTCGTGCCCGACTTCAGCGCCTTGACGAGCTCGAAGGTCCTGTGGGCCCTCCTCGCCGTGGTGGCCGCCGACCAGATCGCGGGGAGCATAGCCTCGCCCTTCCTCCCCCTCTTCATCCAAGGCATCTCTCGCGACGCCTCGCGGGTCGCCTCCAACACGGGGATAATCCTGGGCCTCGGGGCCGTCGCGAGCGCGGCCGCCGCCGTCATCGTGGGAAAATTCAGCTATAGGATCGGCTACCAGCGGGTTCTCATGACCTGCATGATCGGCGCGGCGATCTTCACGATCCCGCAAGCCTTCGCGACTTCTCCCGGCATCCTGCTGGCCCTCCGGCTGGCGAGCAGCTTCTTCATCGGCGGGAATATGCCGGCGGTCAACGCCCTCATCTCGCAGCGCACCGAGCCGGGCAAGCAAGGCAGCGTCTACGGACTGCGCACGACGGTCGCCTCCGCCAGCGGGGCCTTGGGGCCGGCGATCGGAGCGACTATCGCCGTGGGCGTGGGCTACGGCGCCGTGTTCGTGGCCGCGGGGATAGTGCTAACCCTCTCGGGCCTAGCGACGGCCGGCTTCGGCAAGCGGGCCTCGATCGGCCCTCACACCACGAATTTGTAGCCCCGGCCCCGTATCGTGAGGATGTGCCTGGGCAGGTCGGACTCGCCGAGGCGAGCCCGGAGCTTGGCGACGTGGACGTCGATGGTCCTCGTCGTGGTCTCGGAATCGTAGCCCCACACGACGTCCAGGATCTCCTCGCGGCCGATGACCCTGTCGGGATTCGCCGCCAGGAATTCGAGGAGCCGGTATTCCTGCGCGTTGAGCGGAACCGTATCGCCGCCGCGCAGGAGCTCCCCCCTGCGCTTGTCCAGGGCGTAATCGCCGAATTCGATCACCGCCCGCTGGTTCGAGGCCCCGGTCGCGGGGCTCCCGCCCTCGCCGGCGCGCCGCAGCAGCGCCTCCATCCTCGCGACCAGCACCCCGGCGTCGAAGGGCTTGGGCACGTAGTCGTCCGCGCCCTGCCTCAGGCCTATCACCACGTCGAGGTTGGCCCCGCGCGCGGTGAGCATGACGATGGGCGTCTTGAGCCCCGCCTCTCTCAGGTTCTTGCAGACCGCGAGGCCGTCGCGACCGGGGAGCATGAGGTCGAGGAGGATGATGTCGTAGCCGCCTTCGCGGGCGGCCGCCTCGCCGGAGGGGCCGTCGGCCCTGGAATCCACGGCGCAACCCTCGGAGGCGAGCATGTCCTCGAGGGTCATCCTGATGCCCGCATCGTCCTCGACGACGAGGACCCGGGTCTTATCGAGCATCGACGGCCTCCCCGAGCGGAAGGGTCAGCGTGAACCGGCACCCGGCGCGCCTGGCGCCGTCTATGCGCTCGTAGGGGCTTTCGAGGACGAGCTCCCCTCCCAGGAGGCTCGCCTTGCGCCGCGCGATGAAGAGCCCGAGCCCGGATCCCTTCTCGTGGCGCGCGCGGCTCGGCTCGTCGCGGTAGAAGGGATCGAAGACGAGGGAGGCTTCCTTCTTCGCGATGCCGCGACCGTCGTCCTCGACGAAGAACTGGATCTCGCCGGGTAGGAGGCCCTTGCCGATGACGCGCACCGCGCCCTTCTCGGGGCCGGGATAGGCGTGGAAGAGGGCGTTCGAGACGAGGTTGGACAGGACGAGGCGGAGCGTCTCGGCGTCGCCCCGGAATTCCCTCGGAAGCGAGCCGAAGTCCCATTCGACCTTGATCCCCTCGTCTCGGGCGATGGCGTCCAGGGGGGGCCTGAGCTCCGCCTCGAGCTCCTCCGGGCGCAGGGTCGAAAGCACCGGCTCTTGCGCGGCCCCGCCCTCGACCTGAGAGAAGAGGAGGACCTCCTCGATCATCGAGCCCAGGCGAAGGGATTGGGAGTG
>JANXYQ010000076.1 GCA_025355995.1 Spirochaetaceae bacterium
AACATGTCCAAGCGAGCGGCCACGATGCTCAAGGAGGACATGGAATTCATGGGGCCCGTGCGCATCAAGGACGTGGAAGAGGCCCAGCAGAAGATCGTGTCCATCATCCGCCACCTCGAGGAGACCGGCGAGATCATCATCTCGCGCGGAGAAGGGGACGAGCTCGTCCAGTAAGGAAGAAATATGGCGAAAACTGTGTTCCGGCCCTTCGAGGTCACCTCCCTCCAATCGACGATGGTCCTCAAGCACGAGGGGCAGGAGAGCGCGCGCGACGTCCAGGAGGCCGAGGAGGCGCACGAGATCGCGGAATACGCCGGGCCGACCGCGGACGACCTCCGCCGCGAGGCCGAGGCTTTCAAGGCCCAGTGGGACAAGGAGAAGGAAGCTATGCTCGCCTCCGCGAAGGCGGAGGCCGACCGCATCGTGCGGGAGGCCGAGAACGCCGCCTTCGAGGAGGTCAGGCGGAAGACGAACCAGGCGCAGAAGCTCAAGCAGGAGGCCGAGGAGGAAGCCGCCAAGGTCGTCGGCGAGGCCGAGAAGCGAGTCGCCGACCTCGAGGCCACAGCCGGATCGCGCCTGGAGGCCGCCGAGCGCGAGGCTTCCAAGAAGGGCCGCGAGGACGGCCGCGAGGAAGGCTACAAGGAAGGCGTCGCGGAAGCCGAGCGCCTCGTGGGCCGGCTCCACCTGATCCTCGACAGGGCCATGGACAAGCGCGCGGAGATCCTGCAGGAGACCGAGGCCCAGGTGGTGGAACTGGTCCTCCTCGTAGCGAAGAAGGTCGTCAAGGTCATCTCCGAAAACCAGAAGAGCGTCGTGATACAGAACATCTCCCAGGCCCTGAGGAAGCTCAAGACCAAGAGCGACGTTATAGTCAGGGTAAACCTGGCCGACCTCCAGCTCGCCACGGAGCACGTCAAGGACTTCGTCCAGATGACGGAGAACGCGAAGAAGATGCAGATCGTCGAGGACTCGACCGTGGACCGCGGGGGCTGCGTGATCGAGACCGATTTCGGCGAGATCGACGCCCGTATCGCGAGCCAGCTGAACGAGCTCGAGGAGCGGATACTCGACGTCGCTCCGATCAAGGCGCGCGGAAAGGTCCAGGGCTGACATGGAAGGGCTCGCGAAATACCTGGACGCCGTCGAGCGCGCGGATCCCATCAAGTACGTCGGCCGCGTGACGAAGGTGCTCGGCCTGCTCGTGGAGAGCCGAGGCCCGCAGGCGGTCATAGGCGAGGTTTGCCAGATCATAGTCCCGAGGCTCGGGAAAGCCGCCTACGCGGAGGTCGTCGGCCTCAGGGAAGACGCGGTCCAGCTGATGTCCTACGAGGGCCTCGAGGGGATAGAGGTCGGCTGCCAGGTGGTCGCGACTGGGGAGCTCCTTCAGGTGCCCGTCTCCGAGCGCCTGCTCGGCCGGGTCCTCGACAGCATGGGGCGGCCCGCCGACGGGAAGGGCGACATCGCCTCCGAGACCTTCTACCCCGCGGTCGCGAGGCCGCCCGACGCCCTCACGCGAAAGCGCATAACGCGCCGCGTCGTCACGGGCGTGCGCGCCATCGACGGCCTCACGCCGCTCGGCCGCGGCCAGCGGATCGGGATCTTCGCCGGGTCCGGCGTCGGCAAGTCAACCATCATGGGCATGATCGCGAGGAATACCGACGCCGATGTCAACGTGATCGCCCTGATAGGCGAGCGGGGCCGCGAGGTCCGGGAGTTCATAGAGAACGACCTGGGAGAGGAGGGCCTGCGCCGCTCGGTCGTCATAGTATCGACCTCCGACACGCCGCCCCTATCGCGCCTGCGCGGGGCCTACGTCGCCTCGGCCGTCGCCGAGTACTTCCGGGACCAGGGCAAGGACGTGATGCTCCTCTTCGACTCGGTGACCCGCTTCGCGCGAGCGCAGCGGGAGGTCGGCCTCGCGATCGGCGAGCCGCCCGCAACCCGGGGCTATACGCCGAGCGTCTTCGACTCGATGCCCAAGCTCCTCGAGCGCTCCGGAACCTCGGACAAGGGCTCCATAACCGGTATCTACACCATACTCGTGGACGGGGACGACATGGACGAGCCCATCGCCGACACCGTGCGGGGAATCCTCGACGGCCATATCGTCCTCTCGCGGCGGCTGGCGGAGCGCTATCACTACCCGGCCGTGGACGTGCTCAAGTCCATTTCGCGCCTCGTCGGCTCCGTGACGGGCCCCATCACCCAGAAGGTCATGGGCTTCGTCCGCAAGACCATGGCGGTATACGAAGAGAACGAGGACATGATCACGATCGGAGCCTACGTGAAAGGCTCGAATCCGGCCGTGGACGAGGCGATCGCGAAGCGCGAGGCGGTGGAGGAATTCCTGGTCCAGACGGTGGAGGAGAAGGCGCCCATCGCGGATACGCTCAAGCGGCTCTCCGCCATCGCCGGCATCGCGATACCGGCGCAGGAAATTTCGGCCTACGCCAGCGAGGGGCGCGCGGGCGACTCCGGCGCCGTACCGCGGCCCGAGCCCAGGGAGGATTTCGCGTGAGCCTCCCGCTTGATGGCTTGACCGCGAAAGCCAGGCCCGTCACCCGCGGGGGACCGGCATGACCCGTTCGGGAAGCCGGGATCGCGAGGCGCCCGCCACGCTCGGAGGCGCCGAGTGAGGCGCTTCAAGTTCAACCTCGAGAAGCTCCTCGAGCTCAGGGCCTTCTACGAGCGCAAGGCCGAGATGGTCCTCGCCGAGAAGGCCGGCCGTTGCGCCCTCCTCGACGCCGAGCTGCGGGAGGTGGCCCAGTCGCGCGCGCGGACGGGCCGAGAGATGTTCTCCTCCGGCCGCGACATGGCCGACTACCGCGCCGCGGAGCTCTATATGATTCGGCTCGATCGGGACCGCGAGAGGATCATAGCCGAGCTCGCCCGCGCCGAGCTCGAGCGCGAGGAGGCCCGCGCGGCCTATGTCGAGAGGCACAAGGCCCGCGAATCCATTGGGAAAATCAAGGAGCGCCGAGAGGCGGAATACTACCGCCTCGAACGGCGCGAGGAAACCAAGGCTCTGGACGACCTGGCCAGGCGCAGGACCGTCGGAGCGAAGGGCTAAATAGAGATGGCAAGCTTCGGAAGACCTAGGGTTCTCGGGCGCATCGTTCTCCTGCTGGCGATAATACTCGCCCTCGTCATTGGCGGGATCGTCTGGTTCGACTACATCGGGCTCATCGACGCGAAGAGCGTCCTGGCGCCGGCCTACGGGCTGCTGGGCGTCAAGACGCGCGCGCCGGCCGCGGCGCGGGCCGACAGCCCCGCCCTCCTCGAGGAGGAGCGCTACGCCAAGCGGATGGAGTCGATCTCCACCCGTTCCGAGGAGCTCGACGCGAGGGAGGGCGGCCTGGTCAAGCGGGACGCCGAAGTCTCGCAGAAGGCCCAGGAACTCGACGACCGGGGCAAGGCCCTAAATGACCAAGAGAAATCGTTCAATGACAAGGTGAAACAGTACGACAATAGGAAGGCTAACATCGACCAGAACGCGCAGTACCTGGTCGGCATGCCTCCCGCTAAGGCGGTGAGCATACTGGTTGCGATGGACGACCAGACGGTCATCGACGTCTTCCACGCGGTGGAGGAGAGGGCGAAGGCCGCTGGGGTCGGCTCCCTCGTATCGGTCTGGCTCGCCGGCATGCCGCCCGATCGCTCCGCGACTCTGCAGCGCAAAATGTCGGCTAAACCGAGTTCCCTGGAATAGGGAGGTTTAGCTGGCCCCCTGTGCCGGCAGACAGCGAGCCAAGCTCGTTAGGGTCGAGGCAAAGGAGAGCGCCAACGTCAATGCTGGCCCAGACCACAAGCGCGGTCGCCCCGTCGGCCCATGAACAGGGGGGCGCGAGCGCCAAGAAAGATCGAGGGATCGCCGGATTATTCGCGGATATCCTCTCCCAGGCCCAGAAGAACTTGGGGACCAAGGGAGGCGATCCGACCAAGGCCCGTATGGCCGACGCGACGAAACCCTCCGAGCGCCGAACCCCGCACGATCCGAAGGCGGAGAGCTTAATGCCGCGCGAACGAGCTAAAGGCGGCGCGGGCACGGGCCTCGACCCCCTTTCCGAGACCGGCGACGCGCGCGCCGAAAGGCGATCGCGAGTCGATGCGGCGACGCCGAGGGGCCCCCATGCCGCGGAAGCGCAGGCGCCGAGCATGCCTGCCCGCCAGATTCGCGGGAGCGCCCGTGCCGAGGCGAGCGATACGGATGCCGGGGCGGCCCAGGTCGTCCAGGAAAAGCGCCGCGCAAAGGAAAAGCGCGAGATCCAGTCCGACGAGACGGCCGCCGCGGCAGGCGTCGGGTCTCACGCGAGGACGCTCCCCGGGAGCGCGATCCTTCCCAAGCCTAAATCCGCCTCCTCGAGCATAGACGCCGATTCTTCCATTGATAAGAAGGCCGAGCGAGCGTCCTCCGAGCCGAAAATCACCGTCACCGACCTGCGCCGCTCGAGCGAATCGAGGCGGGAAGCCGCCTCCAAGGCCGGGGCGAAGGCCGACGAGTCCGCTAAGGACGGCGTTCGCGAGGCCAAGGCGCCCGGCGCAGATTCCGGGCGCGAGGTGGTCCGCGAGCTTTCCCTCGATGCGCGGCGCTCGGGCGAAGCCCCGGCCCGGACGGAGAAGGCAGATGCCTCGCCGGCCCGCGCCAAGGATTTCCAGTCGGTCATGGCCGAGCGGATGCGCGACGCATGGAACGGGGAAATCGTCCAGAGCGCGCATATCGTACTGAAGGACGGCGATGCCGGGATTATTCGCCTGAGGCTCAGGCCCGAATCTCTGGGAAACGTCAAGATAGAGCTGAATCTGTCCGAGAACAATATTAGCGGCCGGATCATAGTCGAGTCCGACGAGGCCAAGAACGCCTTCGAGAGGAACATGAACGAGCTTTCGGACGCCTTCAAGCAGGGCGGCTTCGATTCGGCCAGGCTCGAGGTATCGGTGGGCGGGGGAGCGGGGGGCGGGGCTCAGGCCGGGAACGCGGGAGCGGGCTCCGGCGGAGGGCCCTTCTTCTCGGAGAGGCTTCGCGACGCGGTCGGATCGACCGCGGACCCGGCGACCGCCGCCTCGGCCTACGCGCGCCGCGGAAGCGCGATCGACATGCTGGTATAGGAGGATTTAAGGTGGACATGAGCGTGAATACCGCGTTGAGCGCGCAGGACCTGGCATCGACGAGGGTAGAGGTCGACACCTTCAACAAGTCGATAAAGGCCGGGAAGGCCGGGAAGTCGGGGCTCGACCGGGACGACTTCCTCAAGCTCCTCATTACGCAGCTCCAGCATCAGGACCCGACCTCGCCGGTGGAGGACAAGGATTTCATCGCGCAGATGGCCCAGTTCTCCTCCCTCGAGCAGATGACCAACATGAGCACCGGCTTCCAGAAGCTCTCCGGCCTCCTCGCCTCCAGCGAAGCCTCGCAGGTTCTCGGCAAGACCGTCGAGCTCCGCGACGGCGAGAACCTCGTAACCGGCGTAGTCGACAGGGTGGTCCGGGGAGAGAGCCCGCTCGTGGGCGTGAACGGCAAGATATACGACTTTTCCCAGATCGAATCCGTAGTAAGCAAATAGGAGGGCTAGCCCCATGATGCGTTCTTTATATTCCGGCGTCGCAGGCCTGCAGAATCACCAAGTCAGGATGGACGTGCTCGGCAACAACGTCGCGAACGTGAACACCACGGGCTTCAAGAAGGGGCGCGCTACCTTCCAGGACCTCCTCTACCAGCAGATGTCGGGCGCCTCCGCGCCGAACGGCGAGGTGGGCGGCGTCAACCCCAAGGAGATCGGCCTAGGCATGTCCGTCGGGTCGATCGACACGATCCACACACAGGGCGCCCTTCAGACCACCGGGGTCATGACGGACCTCGCGGTCCAGGGGAACGGCTTCTTCGTGCTCAAGAAGGGCGAGAGCACCCTCTTTTCCCGCGACGGCGCCTTCGGCCTCGACAAGGACGGCAGGATCGTGAACCCGTCGACGGGCTATAAGGTGCAGGGCTGGCTGGCCCAGACGATAAACGGCCAGCAGATCCTCGGCACCTCCGGCGCGACCCAGGACCTCATCGTGCCCATAGGCTCGAAGGACCCGGCCAAGGCGACCGCCCGGGTCGACATAGCCTGCAACCTCGACAAGCGCACCATCGAGGTTCCGCCCAACGCCGGCGCGGATACCGTCGAGCAGGGAACCTGGCGCGTCGAGGAAAAGATATACGATTCCTTCGGAGGGCCCCACACGCTCCGCGTCGAGTACCGCAAGGTAGTCGGCCAGCCCAACCAGTGGCAGGGTACCGTCACGATCGACCCGGACGCCGCCGCCTCGACCAACGCGGGCGTGGCCCTCGGGGCCAACCCGGCGGCCGGGAACGGCAACACCTTCACGGTCGAGTTCGACAACCGCGGGCTCCTGGCCCGGGTCAGGGATGGCCAGGGCAACGCCTCGCAGGCGACAGGGGCCCTCGACATGGGCGTCTCCTTCGACGTGCAGGGCGCGACCCCCGCTGCGGGCGGAGGGGCCACGCGGCAGACCTTCAGGCTGAACCTCGGCACCGTCGGCTCGGCCACGAATACGGTCACGCAGATGGCCGAGCGCTCCTCGACCAAGGTCTTCGCCCAGGACGGCTACACCATGGGCTACCTCGACAACTTCAAGATAGACCAGTCGGGCATCGTCACCGCCGTCTACTCGAACGGCACCAACAGGACCATAGGCCAGATGGCGCTGGGCAGCTTTACCAACCCGGGCGGCCTCGAGAAGGTCGGCGAGACCAACTTCGTCCAGTCCAATAACTCCGGCATGGCCAACATCGGTCCCTCGGGGATCGCGGGCAAGGGCAAGCTGATCGCCGGGACGCTTGAGATGTCGAACGTGGACCTCGCCGAGCAGATGACCGACATGATCGTCACGCAGAGAGGCTTCCAGGCCAACTCGAGGACCATCCAGACCTCGGACCAGATGCTCCAGGAGCTCCTGACCCTTAAGAGGTAGCGATAGTCGCGGCCGAGCCGCACTGAATCGTTAGCGCATTGCGGGGGAGAGACCGCTAAGGTACGTAAAAGGAAGCGGAATGGGGATATTCCCTTCGCGCGCCCCAGCGTGCCTTGGCGGTTTTCCGCATTCCTGATTAGGAGATAGCCGAATGATCGAGCTTTCAGCCCTCTCGGGCAAGAAAATGTGGATCAATCCCCATCAAATCGAGTTCATGGAGGCCAATCCCGACACCGTCCTGGGTTTGGTCTTCGGGAAGAAGGTGGTCGTGGCCGAAAAGCCCGAGGAAGTGATCGCGCGAATCGTCGCCTATCGAAGGTCCATCGCATCCTTCGGCGAATCCGACTGAGGCCCGGGTGACCGGACGGCCTCCGCGCGCCGCTTCCGCTTTTCAGCTCCGGCGCCTTCGTGTATACTAATACGTCCACGTGAAATACCGATAATCAAAAGAGCGGGGGTACAGCCATGTCGGATAGCGTCGACGATCAGGAGATGAGTTTCGCCGAAGGCGAGGCCGAGGCGGCGCCGCCGGCAAAGGCCAAGGGCGCGGGCCCAGGCATCGCGCGCATCCTCATGATAGTCGGCATCGGGCTGGGCGCGGTCATCTTCATCGTCACCGTAGTCGTCATCACCGTCAGCATCGTCAACAAGCAGGGCAAGCCCGCCACCACGATAGTCAAGTCCGAGGCCTACCAGGCCACGACACCGGTCTTCCAGTACGTCGGCACGATCGCCGAGATCCGCACCAAGACGAGCGACCTCGAGCCGTCCTCCATCGCCGTGAAGATCCAGCTCGGGCTCGATAAAGAGGACAAGGATACGCCCGTCGAGATCAACGCGCGCATGCCGCAGATACGGGACTGGCTCCGACAGTACTTCACCGCGAGGACGGCCGAAGAGCTTACGCCGGACAAGGAGCCGATCATCAAGGACGTCATCAAGGAGAACCTCAACAATTTGCTGGGCAAGAACAGCATAAAGGAAATTCTCTTCGACACGCTCAACGTGGTGAAGCTCTAGGCTAGGGGCGGGATCGGAATGGAGGCTGCATGACCGAAGTCCTCTCTCAGGACGAGATAGACCAGCTCCTCACCGCCATCAACGCGGGCGAGACGGAGATCGAGAGCATAAAGCCGACCGCCGACACCCGCAAGATCAAGATATACGACTTCAAGCGGCCGGACAAATTCTCGAAGGAGCAGATCCGCACCGTCCAGAACATGCACGAGACCTTCGCCCGACTCACGACTACGACCCTCTCCGCCTCGATGCGCGCCCTGGTCCACGTCCACGTAGCCTCGGTCGATCAGCTCACCTACGAGGAGTTCATCCGCTCCATCCCTACGCCGACCACCCTGGCCGTCGTCAGCATGGATCCCCTCAAGGGTCAGGCCATACTCGAGATAGACCCCTCCGTCACTTTCACCATCATCGACCGCCTCTTCGGCGGCTCGGGAGAAGGCGCTAAGCTCAATCGGGAGCTCACGGACATCGAGCACTCCGTCATGGAGGGAATTATCGTCCGCATCCTGGGCAACATGCGGGAGGCCTGGACTCAGGTAATCGACCTGAGGCCCCGACTTTCCCAGATAGAGACCAATCCCCAGTTCGCCCAGATCGTCCCGCCCTCCGAGATGGTCGTCCTCGTCACCCTCGAGACGAAGGTGGGCGAGGTCGAGGGGATGATGAACCTATGCATACCCTACATGACCATAGAGCCGATCGTCTCCAAGCTCTCGGCCCAGTTCTGGTACTCCTCGGTCCGCCGCGGGGCGACGACCGAGAACCTCAATATCCTCAAGGAAAAGCTGTCCACGGTGGAGATCCCCGTCATCGCCGAGGTGGGCCACATCAGCATCCCCGTCCGCGACGTCCTCGCCTTGCGCAGGGGCGACGTCATACGGCTGTACTCCGTGCACGTAGACGACCCGATGGCGCTCAACGTCGGCAACAAGAAGAAATTCCTCTGCCGCCCCGGCGTCATCGGCAAGAAGATGGCCGTCCAGATCACCAAGAAGCTCGAGGACGTCGGCCAGGAAGAATTCGAGGAATTAGCATCCGAAGGAGAAGATAACAATGAGTGACGGCGCCCTCTCCCAGGAAGAGATAGACTCCCTCCTCGCGGGACTCGATGGAGGCCCCGGCCCGCAGGCCGCGCCCGCGCCCTCCGGCCGGCAGGGTACCGGGCTTTCGCCCCAGGAGGCCCAGGCCTTCAAGGCGATCCTGGAATCGACGCTGAGCGCGCAATCGCAGAACCTGTCCATGATCACGGGCCTTCCCGTCACCATACAGAGCCCCGTCGTGGACGGCACCACGAGGGACGGTTTCCTCCGGGATGTCCCCGAGGAAGTCCTCTCCGTATCCGTGCCCTTCGCGGGGTCCCTGCCCGGCGATCACTGCTTCGTGATGCCTAAGGAGACGGCGATAAAGATCGCCTCCCTCGCGAACAAGGACGAGACCCTCTCCGAGCTGGACGATATGGCCATCTCCGCGGTGCAGGAATGCATCTCGACGCTGGCCGGCACCCAGATCACCGTAGTGTCCGAGAAGACTGGCAACCGCAACATCACCGCAGGCGTCGCGGAAGGCTCCTTCGGCCCCAAGGCGATGGCGAGGGTCCCCTCGGGCGATTTCCTGCGCGCGATCTACCCCGTCCAGATCGGAGAGGGGCAGAGCGAGCGCCTCGTGGAGCTCTTCGCCCTGTCATTCGTCAAGGACGTCCTTGCCTCGGCCGGCGGCCCCTCCCAAGGGCAGCAGGCGCAGCCTCCCGCGATGATGGGCGGCCAGATGGGCGGAAATTATAGCGGGATGCAGATGGGACAGCAGATGGGCGGTCAGCAGATGGGCGGGAATCAGCAAATGGGGCAGCAGATGGGCGGCTCCTACGGCGGCATGCAGCAGGGCTACGGCGGCTACAGCGGCATGAATCCGCCCAACGTTCAGCCCGTGCAGTTCGCGAGCCTCCAGATGGGGCCGGCGGGTCAGGAGTCCGGGAATATCGGACTCATCATGGACGTCAACATGGAGATGACGGTCGAGCTCGGCCGTACGCGAAAGCTCATCAAGGAAATCCTCGGGATGGGCGAGGGCACGATCATCGAGCTCGACAAGCTGGCCGGCGAGCCGGTCGACATCCTGGTCAATCACAAGCTCATCGCGAAGGGCGAAGTCGTCGTCATCGACGAGAATTTCGGAGTCCGCGTGACCGAGATAGTGTCCCCGATGGAGAGGATGGCCGATTTAGGCTAAAATTTTGCCCTTCTGATAAATAGCTCTTGCATTTCACCCTCCGATGCACTAAAATATAGTGGTAATTCGGGAGGGGATCTTTGACACGTATAGCGCTCGTCCTGTGCGCCGCGATGGCGCTGGGGGCGGGAGCCGTCGCCGGGGCGCAGGGCAGCAATGCCGCCGCGCAGCCGGTAACCGGGAACGCCGTGGGGACGGCGCGAACGGTCGACGAGACGACTCTCTCCTTAGGCGACGCGGCGGCGCCGGCAAGGGCCGCGAACAACGCGGCCGGAACAACAACACTCTCATATTTCCTCCGCATGGTAGTCGTGCTGGCGCTTGTGCTGGCCGCGATCTACGGAGTCTACCGCCTCATGAAACGCCTGTCGCGACCCAAGGCGACGGACGACAAGACCGTCAGGGTCCTCGCCTCCACCTCGCTCGGGCCGGGCAAGGCCCTCCACGTGATCGGGCTCGGCTCGAAAGCCTATCTGATAGGCGCGACCGACGCCTCGATCTCGCTCGTGGCCGAGGTCGATGACAAGGATTTCATCGATGCCCTGGCCCTCGAGGCCGCGATGGCGCCGCAGTCGACGCTGCCGGACGCAGGAAGGGATTTTAGCCGGCTGATTTCAGGACTCATGGGCGGCCTTCGCGGCCGCGGAGGCGCGGCTCGCAAGTCCGGCGCGAAGCCTAGCGACGGGGACTTCCTCGCGGGGCAGCGCGAGCGGCTGAGGAAATTCTGAGGACCGCCATGAGGGAACGAAGCCTTATAGCTGCCAGGATCGCCGCGGCTCTGGCGCTCGCGTTGCTCTTGCCCTCGGCCGTCTCGGCGCAGGCGGCCGCCTCTCAGACCAAGTCGCCGAGCTCGGCGATCTCCACCTTCGCCCCGGCGGCTCCGACGGCCTCCTCGGCCGCCAAGCCGAGCTCGTCGGGATCCAGCATCCGCCCTACTACCGGCCTGCCTACCACGGTCCCCCTCGTGCCGCTCGTGGACCTCAGGGTGAGGAACCCGACCTCGGGCCAGGAGGTCGCCTTCTCGGTCCAGCTGCTGCTGCTACTCACGGCCCTCTCCCTGGCCCCGAGCGTGCTGATACTGATCACGAGCTTCCTGCGCATCTCGATAGTCCTCGACTTCGTGAAGCGGGCCCTCTCGCTGCAACAGGTGCCGCCGAGCCAGGTCCTCATGGGCATTTCGCTCTTCCTGACCGTCTTCATAATGTGGCCGACCTTCCAGACCGTCTACGAGGACGCGTTAAAGCCGCTGTCCGACGGAAAGATCGGTGTCGAGCAGGCCTACTACGCGGCCGAAAAGCCCTTCCGAATTTTCATGTTCAACCAGATGAAGGCCAAGCCCGAGAACATCAGGCTCTTCATGTCGATGCGCGGCTTGCCCAAGCCGAACAACCTCGCCGACGTACCCACCTACGTGCTGGTGCCGGCCTTCATACTCAACGAGCTCACGGTGGCCTTCAAGATAGGCATACTCCTGTACATTCCCTTCATCATCATAGACATGGTCGTCTCGTCGATACTCATGTCCATGGGCATGATCATGCTCCCTCCCGTCATGATATCGATGCCGTTCAAGCTGATCCTCTTCGTCCTCGTCGACGGATGGGGTCTCCTCACGCAGCAGCTGGTGAGGTCCTTCTTCTGAAGGGGGCTTAGGTGAGCGTAGGCGAAGCGGTTTCGATCATGCGCGGGGGGATCTTCGAGATCCTGATCCTGGCCGCGCCCGTTCTGCTCGTCGCGATGGTAGTGGGCCTCCTCGTGTCCATCTTCCAGGCGACCACCTCGATCCAGGAGCAGACCCTCACCTTCGTGCCGAAAATCGCCGCGATCATGCTCGTCCTCGCCCTGCTCGGGGGCTGGATGTTCGGCAGCCTCGAGCAATACACGAGGGATCTCTTCGCGATGATCCCCCAGATGGCGCGATGAGGCGGCGCGGATGACCTGGCCCTTCGCCGATTTCAACCTCTTCGCGCTGATCGCCGTGAGGGTCCTCGCGATGATCGAGGTGGCCCCCCTCCTCTCCGGATCGGGCGTGCCGCAGGTGGCGAAGGTCGGCTTGGCCGGCTTCGCGGCCGCGGTCGTGTTCCCGGCGGTGAAGGCCTCGGGCTACGCCATACCCGACGATGGGATGGCGTACGCGCTTCTCATCGTCGGCGAGGCGATGATCGGCCTCTTGATGGGATTCTTCCTCTCCATCGTATACTCGGCCTTCACGACCGCCGGGCAATTCTTCTCGCTGCAGATCGGTTTCGGCGCCTCGGAAACCTACGATCCCCTGGCCGAGGTCGAGCTCCCCCTCATGGGCCAGTTCCTCAACCTCATCGCGATGTTCATTTTCGTGTCGACCTCCGGCTTCCAGAAACTGTTCCTCATAGGCATCCAGGGCTCCTTCAAGGCCATGCGCGCCATAGACCTCGTCGAGCGCCGCGACGGCATCGTCCAGTTCCTCATGAGCGCCACGGGCGCCCTTTTCCAGCAAGCCCTCATCCTGTCCCTGCCCGTGCTCGGCACCCTCTTCATCGTGACCGTCGCCATGGGCCTGCTTTCCAAGGCCGCGCCCCAGATGAACCTCCTCACCGAGGGTTTCCCCATCACGCTCACGGTCACTTTCTTCATCATGCTCTCCGCCCTGCCCTTCATGATGGAAGCCTTCTCCCACCTAGTCGAGGCGAGCTTCGACGATCTCGGCATCCTCGTCGGGGGCAAGCTTTGAGCGCCTTCGAGCTCGCCCTAGACGCCGAGCTCGAGCGCCTCCGCCGCCCGGTCGCCCTCGACCCCGGCAGCATCGACCTGCAGTGGTTCGCGGCCGAGGACGAGGGGCGCACCGAGGAGCCCTCCGAGACCAAGATCCGGAAGGCGAGGGAAGAGGGCAAGGTAGTCAAGAGCCAGGAGCTCATCGGGGCCGTAGGCCTCCTGTTCCCGGCCCTCACCCTCCTCCTCCTCGGACCCTACTACGCGCGGACGATGCGGGACATGCTCGTGTTCTATTTGAGTCTCGTCGGCAAGACCGACATCACCACCGATTCCGGACCCATCGTCTACGCCTTCTTCTCGTATTTCGCGAAACTGTCCCTGCCCCTGGCGGGCGTGGCGGTCGCGGGCGCCATCTTCTCCAACGTCCTCCAGGTCGGCTTCCTCTTCTCGGCGAAGCCGATCACGCCGGACTTCTCCAAGGTGGTCCCGCGCTTCGGACAATACTTCAAGCGGACGCTCTTCTCGGTCGAGGGCTACTTCAACTCGGCCAAGTCCTTCGTGAAGATCATCATCATCGGGCTCATGGCCTTCCTGACCATCCAGGGCGAGTTCGACAAGCTGCGCAGGCTCTTCGAGGGGCCCTTCTGGCCCTCGATCACCTTCGTCTTCTCGCTCACCATGCGCCTGGTCATCGAGGTGGCTGTGGCTATGCTCGCCCTCGCGATTCCCGATTACATCTTCCAGCGGCGCCAATATATGGAATCCCTGAAGATGTCCAAGCAGGAAGTGAAGGAAGAGCACAAGATGCAGGAGGGGGATCCCCTGGTGAAGAGCCGCATGCGCGAGCGGATGCGGGAGCTCCTCTCCCGCAACATGGCGGCCAACGTGCCCAAGGCTGACGTGGTCATCACGAACCCGACGCACTACGCTATCGCACTCGAATGGGACAGGGAGAAGATGGCCGCGCCCACGGTGACCGCGAAGGGAATGGACGAGGTCGCCCAGAGGATCAAGCGGATCGCGATCGAGAGCGGCGTCCCCCTGGTGGAGAATCGGCCCTTGGCGCGGGCCTTGTACGCGGAGGTCGAGATCGGCGACGCGATCCCGGAGCAGTATTACCAGGCTATCGCGACCGTCCTCGCGCACGTGTACGGCCAGGGCGGCATCGACGGCCGCGTCGGGGAAGCCGAATCGGCGCTCGCAGGGGCGGAAGCGTGAGCAAGGGAGGCGGATTAAATGGCTGACACTCAGCGCCTCGTGCGCAACAACCTGATAGGGAGCGCGTCGGACATGGCCGTCGCCGTGAGCGCGGTGGCCGTCGTCCTCATGATCATCATACCGATCCCTTCGGTGCTCCTCGACGCCCTCCTCGCCTTCAACCTCACGCTCGCCATCCTCATACTCCTCATCGTCCTCTTCACGCGAAAGGCGACGGAATTCTCGATCTTCCCGACCATGCTTCTCGTCACGACCGTGTTCGGGCTCGCGCTCAACATCTCCACGATGAGGCTGATCCTCTCCAAGGGATCCAACTTCGACGTCAAGATGATCCGGGCCTTCGCGTCCTTCGTCGTCGGCGCCGGCGGAGCCGACGGCCTCATCATAGGCTTCATCATCTTCATAGTCATAATCGCCGTGCAGGTGATGGTCATCACCAAGGGCGCGACCCGCATCGCCGAGGTCGCCGCCCGCTTCACCCTGGACGGACTCCCGGGCAAGCAGATGTCGATCGACGCGGAGTACAACTCGGGCTCCATCACGGAGGAAGAGGCCATCAGGCGCAAGGGCGAAGTGCAGCGTGAGGTCGATTTCTACGGCCAGATGGACGGCGCCTCGAAATTCATCTCCGGCAACGTCAAGGCCGCGATCCTGATCACCGTCATCAACTTCATCGGCGGATTCGTCATCGGCATGGTCCTCCACCACGAGGACTTCACCACCGCCATTACGACCTACACCCTCCTGACGATAGGCGACGGGCTCATCTCGCAGTTGCCGGCCCTCCTCGTGTCTGTCGCGACGGGTATCATCGTCACCCGGGCCAACTCCGAGGGCACCTTCGGCAACGACGTCGCCAAGCAGTTCTCCCAGAACTCCAAGGTCTACCTGATAGGCGCTGCGGTGCTGGTCGTCATGGCCGTGTTGCCGGGCTTCCCCTGGTACGTCCTCATCCCGATGGGAGCCATGCTCGCCTACGTGGGACTGCGGCTCGCCCGCAAGCAGGTCGCCGACGCGGACAGGGCGAAGACGGCGGCGGCCGGCGCCAAGAAGGCCGACGTCCCCTCGGATCTCTCGCCCGTAGTCCCCCTCGACCCGATAAGCCTGGAGCTCGGCTACGGCCTCATCCCCCTCGTGGACAAGGACAAGGGGGCCGACCTCCTCGAGCGCATAACGCGCATAAGGAAGGAGAGCGCGCTCGACATGGGGCTCGTCGTGCCGAGGATCAGGATCATCGACAATATGAGGCTCGAGCCCTCCGAATACTGCTTCAAGATACGCGGGGTCCAGGTCGGCAGGGGGCTCATCAGGCTGGGCTACTACCTCGCGATAAACCCGGGCGGGGTCACCGAGGACATCCCCGGCGAGAAGACGAGGGACCCGACCTTCGGGCTTCCCGCGCTCTGGATAGCCGAGGACCAGCGCGACAGGACGGAGCGCGCGGGGTATACCGTGGTGGACGCCCCGAGCATCATCGCCACCCACCTGACCGATATAATCAAGCGCCACGCCTCCGAGATCCTAGGCCGACAGGAGGTCCAGTCCATCCTCGACGCGCTCAAGAAGGACTATCCCGCCGTGGTGGAGGACGTCTCCAAGCGGATGAACCTGGGCGAGATGCAGAAGGTCTTCCAGGCCCTCCTTCGCGAGCAGGTCTCGGTGCGCAACATGGTGGTGATACTCGAGACCCTCGCCGACTACGCCGGCGTGACCAAGGATCCCGTGTTCCTGGCGGAAAAATGCAGGCAATCCCTCGCGCGCCAGATCTGCCTCCAGTACGCGGACGGCGAGCGGTCCCTGAGGGTCCTTACGGTGGAGTCCTCCCTCGAGCAGAAGATCATCGACTCGAGAGTGGATACGCCCGGCGGCGTGGTGGCGGCGCTCGAGCCGGCCTTGCAGCGACAATGGATCAAGGCGCTGACCAAGGCGGTCGCGGCGGTCCAGCAGAAGGGCTGGCTGCCCGTCGTGCTGTGCTCGGAAGGGGCGAGGGCGCTCGTGAAGGCGAGCACCGAGCGCGAGCTGCCGGACCTGGTAGTCCTTTCGGTTCCGGAAATAGTGGCCGACATCCGCGTAGAGGCGGTCGGCGAGATAAAAGTGGAAGGTTAGGCGATGCAGTATTTCACGGAAATGGCCGCCTCGCACCGCGAGGCCCTCGACATGATCAGGGCGAAGTACGGGGAATCCGCGCAGGTCCTCTCCCACAAGACCGTCAGGATGGGCGGCTTCCTCGGCTTCTTCGCGCGGGAAGGCGTGGAGGTGACGGGCTACATCCGGCCCGAGCGGGCGCAGGAGCCGAGGGCATCGGCCGAGGCGAGGCCAAGGCCGCAGGATTTCGAGGAGGAGAAGAGGAAGATCCTCGCCCAGGCGAAGGCCGACCAGGCCCTGCAGCAGGTCCTCGCCGAGATCCAGGGAATACGGGACCGGCTCGACGAGCGGCCCGCGGCAGCCGCCGAGGCCGGCGACCACGAGACCATACGGCGCGTCGATGCCCTGCTCGCCCTCAACGACTTCTCGGAGAGCTTCCGCCGCGAGGCGGTGAGCCGGCTGCGGAAGGATTTCTCGCTCGATGCCCTGGACGACGTCGAGGAGGTCGAATCGGCCGCCCTCGAGTGGGTCGGGGACTCCATCCGGTTGTGGAAGGGGCCGGAAGGGCCCGGCACGCGCGGGTCGCTCCCGAGGATCCTGGCCCTGGTGGGGCCTACGGGAGTCGGCAAGACCACCACGATCGCCAAGCTCGCCGCCATACACGCAGTCGGGATCGGCGACGCGAGCGGCGGCTCGCGAAAGCCGCAGTCCGTGAGGATGATCACGATAGACAATTACAGGATCGGGGCGCGGCAGCAGATCGAGACCTACGGCGGGATCATGGGCGTGCCCGTCTCCTGCGTCGAGACCGCCGAGGACCTGCGCAAGACGATCGCGATGCATTCCGACGCCGATCTCGTCCTCGTGGATACGGTCGGGAAGAGCCCGAGGGACTCCGTCAGGCTGGCGGAGATGCAGAGGGTGCTGGCGGCCTGCGGGCCGACGGCCGAGACGCACCTCGCGCTCTCGGCGACGACGAAGGCGAGCGACATGGTCCAGATCATGCGGCAGTTCGAGCCCTTCGACTACAAGGCGGTGGTGATCACCAAGCTCGACGAGACGAACCGAATCGGGAACGCCATCTCCGCCCTGGCCGAGAGGGGCAAGTCCATTTCGTACATCACGAACGGCCAATCGGTGCCGCAGAACATAGAACTGGCTCGCATAACTCGCTTCTTGATGAACCTGGAGGGGTTCCGCGTCGATAGGCCGCGCCTGGAGGCGCGCTACGGCGAGGAGCCCGATGAATCGGAGGGCGGGCGAGAGGGCCGACCCAACAGCCGGCCCTCTCGCGGGGCCGCAGAGGATTGGAGCTAACATGGAAGATCAAGCGCAGGCGCTACGCGAATTGATGGGCAAGCGGGCTCCCTCGAACGATAAAAGAGACGTCCCGGCTCCCGACCGCGCAAAGAAGACGCGCATAATAGCCGTCGCGTCCGGCAAGGGCGGGGTGGGAAAGACCAACCTCTCGGTCAATCTGGCCATCGCATACGCCAAGCTGGGCAAGAAGGTCATCGTCATGGACGCGGACCTCGGCCTCGCGAACGTCAACGTGATGCTCAACATGATCCCCAAATTCAACCTCTATCACGTGATCCGCAAGCAGAAGACCATGCGCGAGATCATCCTGGACACGGAATACGGGATCCAGATAGTGGCCGGGGCCTCGGGCTTCTCCAAAATCGCCAACCTGACCGACGAGGAGAGGCAGAGCTTCATCAGCGAGCTCTACACCCTCCCCCAGGTGGACATCATCATCATAGACACGGCCGCAGGCGTTTCGGACAACGTGCTCGGCTTCGTGGCGGCCGCCGACGACGCGATCATCGTTACCACTCCGGAGCCGACCGCGATAACGGACGCCTATGGCATCATAAAGATTATCGCGACCGAGATAGAGAACCTCAACATCGGGCTCAAGCTCGTCGTGAACAGAGTGAAGACGGTCACCGAGGGGCGGCGCGTGGCCGAGCGGATAATCAACATCTCGGGGCAGTTCCTAAACCTCAAGGTCGACTATCTCGGTTGCATCTACGACGACCCGATCGTCCCCGCCTCGGTGCTGAGGCAGAAGCCCTTCATTACCCAGGATCCCCGGTCGAAGGCCGCGATATCGGTCGCCCATCTCGTCAGCCGCATCGAAAAGACGGATTTCTCGGACGATCCGGGCATAGGCAGGTTCATAAAGAAGCTCTTCGGGAAGGATTGATTGTCGGTCTTTTCGGAGGTTCGATCGGATATATCGAGGAGCGCGGCTCCTCGACGCGTGGGGAAGGCCTTCGCGAGAGGCCGAACTTGACGTGGGCCGGGATTTCAGCCTACTCTTAGGCAGATAGGAGGGTCCGGAGACGGTGGATAAAGACCTGCGCGCCTCGCTCGTCGCCGCAGGCGCGGCGACCGCACTCTCCGCCCTCGTCGGCGTGATCGCCGGGGTCGGGTTCCTGACCCTAGTCGCCCGCGCGCTGCTCGGCGGGCTCGCCCTCGGGGCGACGACGTACGGAGTCCTTTTCCTCCTGCGCGCGACGGTCCCGGGGATCCTTTCGCCCGCAGATCCCGCCGCCGAATCCGAGACCAGCGCCGGCGAAGACGCCTTAAGGGGCACGAACGTGGATATTGTACTGCCCGGCGAGGCCGTCTCCCCGGAATCCTTCCTCGGCGCGGACGCGTCGCCGCGCTACTTCGCGGACCCCGCGATCGCCAAGGAGAGCGGCGCCTCCGCGCTTGCCCAGGAGAGCGGACTCGGCGAGGACGAGGCGAGCGACCTCTCCCCTGTCGACGACGCGAGCCTGCTCGAGCCGGAGGAGCTCGTAGGCGGTTCGGCCGCCGCGATTCCCTCCGGAGCGGGCTTCGAGAGGGACCGCAGGCCCTCTCCGGGCTTCGAGGACCTGGACGTACTGCCCGACCTCGAGGGCTTCAGCGATTCCTTCACAGCGTCAGAATTCAGCTCGGGCGGATCCTCCTCGGAAAGCGGCCCGAAGGGGCGCGGCTCCCAGGCGGGCTCGACCGCGAGGCCCGGGCAGGAAGGCCTCGATCCCGCTTCCCTCGCGAAAGCCGTGAGAACTATCCTCAAACGAGACCAGAAAGGGTAAGTGAAAATGGTCGAGAACCCGCTACAGCGGTTGACGGAAGACGAGCTCTGGTCCCGCTACAAGATCAAGAAGGATCCCGCGATCAGGGACGCCTTCATAAGGCAGTACGCGCCTCTCGTCAAGTACGTGGCCGGCAAGGTCGCCGCGAGCATGCCGAATACCGTCGAATTCGAGGACCTCGTGGGGTACGGAGTCTTCGGGCTGCTCGACGCAATAGAGAAATTCGACCCCGATAAGAACGTGAAATTCAAGACCTACGCGATCACCAGGATCCGCGGGGCGATATTCGACGAGCTTCGCTCGATAGATTGGGTGCCGCGCTCCGTGCGCCAGAAGACCAAGGAGATAGAGGACGCCGTCGTGAGCCTCGAGTCCAAGCTCGGCCGCCCGGCTTCCGACACGGAGATCGCCTCGTCCATGGGCGTGTCCGAGGACGACTTCCTCAAGACGATGCTCAAGATATCGAGCACCTCGGTGCTCTCGCTCAACGACGTCTGGTACTCGGGGGACGAGACCGACAAGATCTCTATCGGGGAGAGCATAGAGTCCCCCTCCAGCATGAACCCCGACGCCACGGTCGAGCGCGAGGAAGTGAAACGCGTGATCGTGCAGGCGATCAACGAGCTGCCCGAGAAAGAGAAAAAGGTGCTAGTCCTCTATTACTACGAGGATCTGACGCTCAAGGAGATTGGCCAGGTACTGGAAGTAACCGAATCGCGCGTGAGCCAGCTGCACACGAAGGCGATCCTGCGCCTCCGCGCCAAGCTGACCAACCTGCGCAAGGGAATTCTATAAGGCCATGGCCGCAACTCTCGGCCTGGGCGAAATCGCCACCCTGATGCGGCGGTACCTCGAGGAGGACGGAGCCAAGAAGTCCCTCGTGGTGGAAGGCAGGTCGGTCGAGGAAGCCCTGGCCGACGCGGCCATACAGCTGGGAGTGCCGCTCAAGAACCTGGAGTTCGAGGTCATAGAGAAGGGGACGCCCGGGGTCCTAGGGGCGGGCAGGAAGCCCTGGCGCGTCCGCGCCTACCCGACCGTCTCCAAGCGCAAGGTGGAGATGCCCCAGGTCAACGCGGCCGCCGACGATTTTGCCGACGCCGCCCCGGTAGTGGAGGTGAAGGACGTCGACGGCGAGTGCTTCGTCCGCCTGGCGCCGGATGGCGCCCTCCTCAAGATCATCCCCCCCCAGGGCAGGGGAAAGCGAATTTCGGACCGCCAGGCCTTCGACAAGCTCCAATCCCGCGCGGTGAATACCTTCGACGAGGGCCTCGTCAGGGAGGTAGTGAAGCAGGCCTCGAGCGATTACGTGCGCGTCGGCGAGTTCATATCGAATCCCGCCAACGACGCCCTGATCACCGTGGACATCACCGACCAGGAGATGAAGGGCTTCGTCATCATGACCCCTCCCGGACCCGGCGGCTCGGACCTCTCCAAGGACGCCATACTCGCGTTCCTCAGGAACAACCGGATCATACACGGCGTCTCGGAAGCCGCGCTCCAGGCCATCGAGGACAAGCCGCGCTACCGCGAGCCCCTGCTCGTCGCCGAGGGCACGAGGCCCCAGAACGGGCGCGATTCCTACGTCCAGTACAATTTCGAGACCGACAAGAACAGGCACCAGCTCCGGGAGGCGGCCGACGGCAGGGTCAACTTCAAGGAACTGGGGCTCATCCAGAACGTAGTCGCCGGGCAGCCCCTCGCGCGCAAGCTGCCTCCCGAGCAGGGCCAGCCGGGGCGCACCGTGACGGGCAAGATGATCCCCGCGCGCAACGGGAAGGACATGCCCACCCCCATGGGGCGCAACGTGCACATGGGCGACGACGGAACTACCCTCATCGCGGACATCAACGGCCTCGTAACCTTCATCGGCGGCAAGATAAACGTCGAGGAGATCTTCACCGTCCCCGGCGACGTCGACCTGAAGACGGGCAACGTCATGTTCCTCGGCACCGTCATCGTCATGGGCAACGTCGAGGACGGCTTCTCGGTCAAGGCTTCCGGCAACATCGAGGTGCGGGGCTCGGTGGGGAAGTGCGAGATAGTAGCGGAAGGCGACATCATCATCCACCAGGGCGTCGCGGGCAAGGGCGGCGGGACGGTGCAGGCCGGCAAGAACATCTGGAGCAAGTTCATAGAGAACACCTCCGTCGAGGCGGGGGAGAACGTGATCGTCTCCGATGGCCTCATCAACACCACCATCGTCGCGAACAAGAAGATAATCTGCCAGGGCAAGCGCGCGGCCATCGTCGGCGGGAAGTACCGCGCCTGCGAGGAGATCAACGCGAAGACCCTCGGATCGCCGGTGGGCGGGACCGAGACCATCCTCGAGGTGGGCTACGACCCGAAGAGCAAGGAGAAGATGGACGGCCTCCAGGCACAGGCTCTCCAGATCAAGAAGCAGGCGGAAGAGCTCGACAAGAACATAGCGACGTTGAACGCCACCAAGAAGCAGCGCAAAACCCTCCCCGAGGACAAGGAAGCCATACTCCAGGACTACATCATCAGGCGCGAGGAGCTGGTCGCCGAGGTCCGCGGCCTCGCCAAGGAGATAGAGACCATCCAGGCCTACCTGAACGGCCTGAAGACGAAGGGCCGCATCAGCGCCTCGAGCCGCGTGTACCCGGGCGTCAAGCTCGTAATCAAGGACGTGAAAGAGGATATCAAGACCGAGCAGAAGGCGATAACGTTCTACCTCGAGAACCAGATGATCCGAACGACGCGCTACGAAGAGCCGGAGGACGAGATCCTCAAGAAGGGGCCGCCAGATGCCCATAAGGCCGATTGACCTCCAGACTCTCCTGATGCAGATGTCCCAGGTCGGCCGCGACCAGGCGATCGAGAAGGACGGACCCGTCCTCCAGGCCGGCATCCAAGGGGCCGTAGCCCAAAAGAGGGAGATCGAGTCCAAGGAGGCGATCCGCCGCCCCGAGGAATCGAAGGACGGGCCTACCGCGATCCGGGACCGCGCTGGGCGATCCCGGGGCCAAGGGGGCAGGGGCGGCCAAGCGGGGGAGGGCGACGAAGGCCCCGAAGGCGAGGAGAAGAGCGAGGAGATCGTCCGCGACCCGACTCTCGGCAATCGCGTGGACCTATCGGGATGAGCGCCATAGCCCAATTCTTCCTGCTCGCGGCCATCGAGCTCTCCGGCCTGTTCGTCATCTGGTTCCTCATCAGGTCCAGGCTCAGGCGATATCTCGAGCTCGAGAACCTGCTCTCGGTCGTGCGCGACGAGGCGCGGGCCCTCGTGCTCGAGCTCAACGAGACCGCCGACCGCAGCGTGACCCTGGTGGAAGACAGGATGAAGGCCCTGCGCGAGCTCTTGGCCGAGGTGGACCGGCGCATCGGCGTCGAGCGTAGGGTGCTCGAGACCAGGGACGCCGAGAGGGAAGTCTACGCCAGGCTCAACAAGCGCAGGCCGATCGTCCCCGCGGAAGCCGAGCGGCCTCCCGCCCCGCAGGCCGATCGCGCTCCCGCGCGCGAGCAGGAGCCGATCACCCTGAGCTTCGGCCCCGCGGCTCCCGAGTCCCGGCCGACGCCCGCGGTGGAGGTGGCGGAGAGCTCGGTGATCCCGCCGAAGACCAGGCGGGAGGAGGCCCTGGAGCTCCATCGCGGGGGGTTCTCCGCCGACCTCATCGCGGCTCGGACCGGCGCCACCGTCGCCGAGATTGAGCTCCTCGTCGAGCTGGAGGAGAGGCGCTCCGCGGGCAAGGGGAGCGCTCCCTGAGATGAGCCCCGTAATCGGAATAGACTTCGGGACGACGAACTCCCTCTGCGCCTGGCTGGACGGCGATAGGCCGTCTATCATCCCCAACGCCCGAGGCTCGCGCTCGACCCCGACGGTCGTGGCCTGCACCGCCAAGGGCGAGACCCTCGTCGGCGAATCCGCGAAGAACCAGGCCTATATCAACCCGGAGAACACGATCGCCGGAGTCAAGCGCCTCCTCGGGACCGGGAGCCTTCTGTCCATGGGCGGGAAGTCCTGGCGGGCTGAGGAGATCGTCGCCCTCGTGCTGGCGGCGCTGAAGCGTGACGCCGAGGATCATCTGGGCCGCGAGGTCCAGGCGGCAGTGATCACCGCGCCCGCCCATTTCTCGGACAAGGAGAGGCGCGCCCTATCCGACGCCGGCAAGCTCGCCGGACTGGACGTGATCAGGATCGTCAACGAGCCGACGGCCGCGGCTCTCGAGCGGGCCTGGCGAAACCCCTCGGGGGAGGCGGGGAAGTCCCTCGTCCTAGTCTACGATTTCGGGGGCGGGACCTTCGACGTCACCATCCTGTCGCGCGAGGGCGCGGATTGCCGCGTCCTCGCCTCGAGGGGCGACGGCAGGCTCGGAGGGGCCGACCTCGATCGCGAGCTCCGGCGTATTGCCTGGGCCCGCTTCGCCGCCGGGGGACTGGACCTCGAGTCCGACCGCTTCCTCTCGCAGCAGCTCGCCGAGGCGGCGGAGCGCGCCAAGATAGAGCTTTCCGAGCGCGAGAGCGCCTCCATCGCGCTGGCCTTCGCGGCCTCGGGCGGGAGGATCGTCCACCCCAGCCTCGATCTGAGCCGGGAGGATCTCGAGGCCATCGCGCTGCCCTACGTCGAGAGAAGCCTCGCCCTCGTCGAACGGACGCTCCGCGACGCCGGTCTCGGAAGCGGGGACATCGATTCCCTCGTGCTCTCGGGCGGGTCGAGCCGCATTCCCCTCGTGCGGCGCATGCTCGAGGAACGGCTCTCGCTGAAGCCCGAGGGCGGCGTCAACCCCGAGGAGATCGTGGCGCTCGGAGCCGCGGTCTGTGCCTCCCTTTTCTCGGGAAAGGGCGAGGCGGGGGATCGCCTGCGCGTACGCGACGTCGTATCGAGGACCTACGGCGTGGAGGTCGACGGAGGGATCTTCATTCCCTTGGTCAGGAAGAATAGCCCCGTCCCTTCGACCCATAGCCGCGCTTTCACGACCGTGGCCGACGGCCAGGATTCGGTGGAGATACACGTCCTCCAGGGAGAGAGCAGGGTGGCTGCCGAGGACCTTTCCCTGGGTAGGTTCCTCCTCGCGGGCATACGTCCGGCGAAGGCGGGAGCTCCCCGCATCAAGGTCGACTTCACGATCGACGAGTCTGACATGCTTCACGTCGCGGCCGTCGACCTCGAGAGCGGGGCGGAGCAGGCCATCAGCATAGCCGACGTCGGCAGGGGGGCCTCGGACGAGAGCCGAGAGGAGCTCGCGAGAAAGGTCGCCATCCTGGAAGGCAGGCTCGACGAGCTCATGCAGGGACTCGACCTCGAGCGAGGGCTGCAGTCGGAGATCGGCGACCTTCGCGCCCGAGCCCGATCGGACCTGCGGGCCTCGGGGAAGGAAGGCGACCTGCGCATGCTCAAGGCCGAGCTGGAGGGGATCGTCGGCGAGCTCCTCGCGAGGCGGTCGGAAGCCCGTAACGAAGCTCGCGTTGTTAATGATGCTCGCGTCATTAACGGGGCTCGCCTCGCCGGGACCAAAGGGGCCGGTCCTTGAGCGCTCGCGAGGATCGCGGTCGCGAGGATCGCAGGGGCAGCGCCCTCTCGACCCTCGCCCTCGGGCCCGGAGCCGACGAGGACGACATAAGGGCCGCGTATAGGCGCCTCGCGATGCGCTACCATCCCGACGCGACGGGCGATCCCCTGACCGCGCGGCGCTTCTCGCGCGTGGTGCGGGCCTACAAGGTGCTCGTGGCGGGCGAAAGCGAGGCGGCGGGCAAGAGAAGGGCCCGCTACAGAAGCGTCGAGGAGGCCCGCGCATCCGGCGCGAGCGATCTCTTCTCCCTGGGCCAGGTCCTCGCCTCGGACCCGGATTCGGGCGCCCGCGGCGCGGCGGCGCGGGCACTCGGCCTCTCCGGCCGATCGGCAGCCTACGTATTCCTGCGGCGCGCCTTGTACGATACCGTCGACGAGGTCGCGCTCGAGGCGGTGAGGGCGGTCGCCCTCCTCGGGTCCCGCCAAGCCGAGGGCGAGGTAGCCGCGCTCTATTCCAGGGCCGCTCCCTCGCTCAAGGAGGGCATCCTCGAAATCGCGTCGGCGACCGGGGAGAGGCTGTTCCGCGCAACTCTCGAGGCGGCGTCGAAGGGCGAGGATTCCCGCCTTCGGGCCCTGGCGCTGCGCTTGGCCAGGCCGGACAAATAGGGCTGGACGACGGGGGAGGCGCGGCGATGAAGCTACGTATGCTGGTCCTCGTCGCCTCCGCCTGCGCTCTCGCCCTCGGCGCGGGCTCGCGGGCGGCTTCCTTACCCGAGGACCCGGCCAAGACCCAGGTTCCCGGAACCTTCCCGATCGTGCGGAGCCCGATCAGGCTGACCGGGATCGCGCCCACGATCGGCTTCATCAAGGACTGGAAAACCAACTCGAGCTACCTCTGGCGCGAGCGGCTCACCAACGTCAAGGTCGATTTCGCGGAGACGACCAGGACCGAGGCCAAGACGAAGCTGAGCATCCTGCTCGCCTCCGGCGACTACCCCGACATCATTTTCGGCATGAGCGGCTCCGGGCTCTCGGTGCAGGATGTCGGGCGGTATGGCAATCAGGGCGTCTTCATCCCGCTGAACGGCCTCATAGACGAGCGCGGCTTCGAGATCAAGCGGATGCTGAAGTCGGATCCCGAGATAAGGAAGGCCATAACCAGCCCGGACGGGAACATCTACGCCCTGCCCCTGGTAGCGATGGACGACTACCACCTGACGATGCGGCAGAAGGCCTGGATCAACAAGACCTGGCTCGACAGGCTGGGCCTCAAGATCCCGGACACCGCCGATGAGTTCTACGAGGTCATGAAAGCCTTCAAGGAAAGGGATCCCAACGGGAACGGCCTCGCGGACGAGATTCCGATGACCGGCGCGAAGCGCAGCCAGGAAGACCTGGCGATGTGGATCATGAACGCCTTCGTCGTAGCGGGCGGCCCCGACGAAGGGGCGGACGCGACGCTCAACAACTACGAATTCATCGTCGGGGACAAGGTTTTCTTTAACGCCAATACCCCGGAGTTCAAGGAAGGCCTCGGATTCATCCATAAGCTTTTCAGGGAAGGCCTGATCGACGTCGCCGCCCTGACGCAGGACAGGAGTCAGATCAAGCCTCTCGTCGACGGCGGCGCGGTCAGGGTCGGCCTCGCGGCCTCCCATCATCCGGCCAATTTCTGCGGTCTCTCCGACGACATGAGCGCGCCCATACACCAATACGTGGCGCTCCCCCCCATCAAGGGCCCCAAGGGCAACAGGACGACGGCGTGGATGATCGACGCGACCATACAGCCGGGCCAATTCGCCATCACCGATAAGTGCAAGAATCCGGTCGTGGCCTTCATGTGGGCCGATTCCTTCTTCAACCTCGAGGCGACCCTCGCGGACAAGGGAATAGAGGGGCTACACTGGTCCAGGGTCGGCCCGGGCGAGAGCCTCGTCGGCCTCAACGGCAAGGCCGCGAAATATAAATACGGCAAGGCGCTTTCACTGGACGACAACGCGCAGATCGGCTTCGGGCCCGGCTGGACCAGGGACCTCAAGAACGAATTCGCCGTTTCCAAGGATAGGTTCTCCTACGAGGAATTCCTCTACGACGCGACCAAGCTCTACGAGCCCTGCAAGGTCCGGCGCTATCCCTACGCCACCGCGCCGATCGCCGAGGCGGACGTGACGGAGTTCAACGACCTGCGCCGTACCATACACACCTACGTCGGCGAGTGCGTCGACCGTTTCGTCATCGGCGACATCGACCTCGAGAGGGACTGGGGCAAGTATACGAGGCAGCTCGACCGGATCGGCCTCAAGCGCTACCTGCAGATATTGACCGAGGCCTACGCGGCCTCGTCCAGGTAATTCGGCCTATGCTTCGCCTTAAAAGGCCGGGGCGATCGATATTCCTCAGGTACGCGGCCACGAACATGGCCATCATGGTCCTCCCGATACTCCTCGCCGGAGCGTTCTACGCCGTCACGGCGCGGACGGTCCGCGACGCCGTGGACGGCCTCGCGGCTGAGCAGCTGGGAGCGAGCGCCCGCGGCGTCGATCGCAGGCTCCAGGATATGCAGCGCGCGGCGGTCCAGCTGTCGATCGACTACGACGTCAACTTCTACCTCAACGACGACGGGCCGTACTCGGCGATAGAGGAATACGACCTCCGCAAGATTTCCGATAAGCTGAGCTCCTTCCTCCTCGGCAACGACCTCCTCTCCATGCTGATGCTCTATTTCTCCGGATCGGGCTACGTCGCCTTCGAATCCGGCGCCTGCCCCTACTCCTCGTTCTACGGACCGATGTTCTCCGTCTACGGCACGAGCGCGGAGGCCTGGCGCGAGGGCGTGCTGCGCGCGGGCGGCGAGGCACGGCGGATAGTAGGCCTCCGCGCCAGGTACGCGGAGAAGGACTTCGAGTGCGCGCTCGCGATCTATCCGATCGGACAGGGCGCCTACCGGCGGGGCGCGATCGTCGGCATGATCGACGCGGGCAGCCTTTCGCGCCTCCTCGCGGATATGCCCGAGAGCTACGGCGGCTGGGTGACCGTCTACGACCGCTCGGGCCAGGTCGTCGCGACCACCGACGGGACGCAAGAGCGTTCCCTGCGCGGCGCGGGAATGCCCGCAATCCTCTCGGGGCCGGGCGGCGAGGCGGCGGGAGGGGAGGCGACGGTCAAGGCGGCGGGAAGGTCATACCGGCTCTATAGGGTCAGGTCCTCCGTCTCGGATTGGGTCTACGTGGCCGCGCTCGACGAGGGGCGGGTCCTCGCCGGGCCTCGGACGGTCATGGTGACCGCCATCCTCATCCTCCTCGCCTGCTTCGCTATCGGGACGGCGGCGTCCTATTGGTTCGCGCGGACGAACGCGAAGCCCGTGGACAGGCTCATCCGCCTCATACTGGGCGAGGCGGACGAGGGCGACGGAGGCGCCACGAGCGTTTTCCAGCGCGTCGAGGAGGCTATCGTCGGGCTCGAGGTCGAGAATCGGCGGCTGGAGGGCGAGGTCGTCTCGGTTTTCGCGATGG
Organism: Spirochaetaceae bacterium; assembly: GCA_025355995.1. GTDB lineage: Bacteria > Spirochaetota > Spirochaetia > Treponematales > Rectinemataceae > UBA1306. The sequence continues at coordinate 28,284 of JANXYQ010000076.1, forward strand.
CGAAGGCGAATTTCTTGCAGGCCCTCCTCGCCGGGAGCTACAAGGATCGGGCGAGGCTGGCCGAGGAGGCCGAGAAAGTCGGCGTCGACCTGGGCGGAGGTCGCCTCGTCATGATGGCCGGCATGGGCGCGGCGGGAGTCTCGGTAATGGAGGCCGGAGAGGAATTTTCCCGAGCCGTGGAGCTCGCCCAGGTCGCGCTGGCCCCGGGCGAGTACGCCGTCCTGACCTCGCCGGGAGAGGCCGCCTTCGTCCTCGCGGCCGGGCGCGCCCCGGACCGGGAAGGCGGCGAGCGGACCAGGCCGAGGGCGGCTGCCGAGGCGCTCCGAAGCGCCTGCTCCGCGGATTTCCGCGGAGCGCTGTCCTTCGGCGCCGGAGCGCCGGTCGAGGATGCCTTCCTCCTCACGATGTCCTTCGCGCAGGCTGAGTCGGCGAGGGCACGCGCGGCGAGGGCGGGAAGCCTCGACGTCCTCACCCACGGGGAGGGCGCGAGGTCGGGCGAGTACCGATGCTACTCGATCGACCTCGAGGAGGCGATCATGCGCGCGGTTCGCTCGGCCAATGTCGATTTGCTGCGGTCCCTGCTCGATTCGCTCCCGGATCCCTCCGCCGGCGACTCGCCGCTCGATCTCTACTCGGAGGCAGACCTGGCCTCGGGGTTGCGTGGGACCGCCGTGAGACTCTGCGCGGAGATTCCCAAGGAGTCCTCCGCCCTCGCCGCCCGCCTGGGCCAGTCTCGGCGGATGTCTCCCCGGGCCGCGATCGAGGAGCTGTCTGCGCTCCTCGCCGAGCTCGCGCGCATGAGGGAAGGCGCGAAGCGCAGCCACAACTCGGCCCTCGCGGAAGGCATTCTGGGCTTCATCGCCGAGAAATACCGCGACCCCGACCTCGGGCTTGCGATGGTCGCGGATAAATTCCGGATGTCGGAGAACTACCTTTCGAACCTCTACAAGGAGCAGACGGGAGAATGCATTTCCCAGACGATCGAGACGGCGCGCATCTCGGCCGCCAAGGAAATGCTTGCCCGAACCGGCGGCACCCTCGAGGGCGTCAGCGCCTCGGCCGGCTATCGAAGCGTCTCGTCCTTCAGGAGGGCCTTCAAGCGAGTGGTCGGCGTCTCGCCCTCGGACTATAGAAGCTCGGCGCCGTAGCGCATCACTTGTTGATCATCCTCACGATCAGGTCGGCGATCTGCTGTCCTCCCTTGGCGGTAGTGTAATTGCCGAAAGCCACCAGCTGGTACAGGAGGAAGAAGGAGCTGTTGAACTCCGTATCGTTGGGCAGGTTCGGCGTCGGCTTCGAGGTATGGGCCCCGGCGATCTTCAGGTAATCGAGCACCTTCTGATCGACGCCTTCCAGCGCGGCTGTCCGCGCCGTTGAGGAGGCGGAGGCGCCCCGGTCGAGGCCGAGCACCTTCGCGGCCTCGGGGGAGTTGACGAGGAAGTCGACCAGCTTGACCGTGGCCTCGGGATTCTTGGTTTCCTTGTTCACGGTGTAGTACTGGCTGGCGTTTTGCCAAAGCGCCTTGGTAGCCACGGCTCCCGGGAACTCCATGAGGGCGAGCTCGTCCTTCGTGGCGGCCTGGTAGCCTCCGAGCTGGTTGGTATACAGGAAGCCTATCGCTACCTTTCCCGCGATGATCGCCGAGGTGTCGGCGTTCGTCTCCGCGAAGCCGGCCGCGATATCGGCCGGGGGAATGAGCTTGTTGTCGCGGTAGTCCTTGAAGAGCTCGAGGTACTTCTGGGCGTCCGCCGCCTTGACCTGGGTGGATTTCGGATCCGCGACATAGAGCTTGGTGCCGTTGTAGCCGGTCCAATAGCCGAAGGGCGTAGTGCCGGAGGACGAGGCGCCGATATCCTGCATCGGATACACGCCCGTGGGAAGCTTCGCCTTGAGGGCCACGAGATAGGCGCGGAATTCGGCGTAGGTCATGGAGAGCGCCGGGAGAGGGGCACCGGCGCGCTGGATCAAGGACTTGTTGTAAACCAGGGCGGGCATGGTGACGCCGGTGGATATTCCATAGAGCTTGCCGTCGAAGGTCCCGCCCTGGATGGCGGCAGGGTCGATGACCGCCGTGTTCAGTATGGTGCCCGCGTACTTGTCGAGGGGCAGCAAGACGCCCTTCTTGACGTAATCGCCGATGTTCCCGCCCATCTGGATGATGTCGGGGCCCGCTCCTCCGGCGAGCTGGGTGTCGACCTTGGTGAAATGATCCCCCGCTCCGCCGGAAATCTCGGGGTTCACGGAAATAGACGGATTGGCGGCCCTGAACAGGTCGATGGCCGCCTGGCTCTTCTTAATCCGGGCCTCGCCTCCCCAATACGCCCAACGAACCGTGACGCCCTGCCCGAAGAGCATGGATGCGCCCATAGCAAGGGTTAGCAACACTAGGCCGAACTTTCTCATTCCGAACCTCCTTGAAAAATTAGGGGCTTCATCACCCCTTGATGCCGGTAGTGGAAATTCCCTGCACGAAATATTTCTGCAGCGAGAAGAAGAGGATGAAGCTCGGAACCAGCGAAAGGACGGACATGGCGAACATCGGACCCCATGACGAGACCCCGGAGGAGTCCAGGAAGAGCCGCAGTCCCATGGGAACCGTGTATCTCTGCGGGGAGTTCAGGTAGAGGAGCTGATTGAAGAAATCGTCCCAGGTCCACAGGAAGGTGAAAAGCACCGTCGTGATAAGGGCCGGCACGGTCAGGGGAATGATGATCCGCCAGTATATGCCGAATTTGCCGCAGCCATCGATCAGCGCGGACTCGTCCAGTTCCTTGGGCAGGCTGCGAATGAACTGCACGAGGAGGAAAATGAAGAAGGCGTCGACCGCGAAGAGCTTCGGTACGATTAGCGGCAGGAAGGTATCGATCCAATGGAAGGAACGGAAGATGATATACCTTGGGATGAGCGTAACGTGGCCCGGCAACATCATGGTTATCAGCAAAATCGCGAACCATATATTCCTGCCCGCGAAACGGAGGCGGGCGAAGGCGTAGGCGGTCAGGGAGCAAAAGACGGCATTGGCGACGACGCACAGGGCGCATATGAAAAAGGAATTTCGGAAGAAGGCGCTGAAGCCGACGATGCCGATCCCGCTCCATCCTTTGACGTAATTCTTCAGGGTGAAGGCCTTGGGAATCAGTCCCGGATCGCCGAAGATCGCGTTGGTCTCCTTGAAGGATGCGGCGATCAGCCAAAGGATCGGATACAGCATCCCCAAGCCGAGGACGATGATGAGCGAATTCAAATAGCCGGCGCGGAGCATTCCGGAGGCCCGCTTGTTCATTCCCCGCTCCCGTAGCTCACCAGGGAGCCGGATGCCCGGAAGGTCAGGGCGGTCAGGGCGCCGATGATGATAAGGAGGACCCAGGCCATGGCGGAGGCATAGCCCATCTCCCCGAACCCAAATCCTTTTATATAGAGGTACAGGCTATAGAACATCGTCGAATCCAGGGGGCTCCCGTTTCCGCCGGAAATGATGAAGGCCTGGGTGAAGGACTGGAAGGCGCTGATCATCTGCATCACCAGGTTGAAGAAGATAATGGGAGAAAGGCAGGGCAGGGTTATCGAGAAGAACTGCCGAGTCCTGCCGGCCCCGTCCACGCTGGAGGCATCGTAGTATTCCTGCGGTATCTGCTTTAGTCCGGCGAGGAAGATGATCATCGGCGAGCCGAACTGCCACACGGCGAGGAGCATCAAGGTATAGAGGGCGTATTTCGGATTGGAAATCCAGGCCGGGGGGTCGAGCTTGAACAGCCCTCGGAGAATCGTATTCAATACCCCGTCCCCGGCGAAAAGCCTTCTCCAGAGCACCGCGATGGCGACCGATCCGCCGAGCAGGGTGGGGATGTAGTAGATCGCCCGATAGAAAGGAATGAGCCTCAGCTTGCGATTCATCAATACCGCCACGCCCAGGGCGAATACCAGCTTAAGGGGAACCGAGATGAAGACGAACCTCAGGGTAACGAGGAGCGAATTGAGGAAGCGATCATCCTTGGGGTACTGCGCGTCGCCAGCGAACATTACGAAAAAATTCCGCAGGCCGGTCCATTTGGGCGGCTGGAGGATATTGTATTGGGTAAAGGACAGGTAAAGGGAGTAGGCCATGGGATACAGGGTCAGTACGAAGAAACCGAGCAGCCATGGAATGAGGAAGGCATAGGATGATAGGTTTTCCCGGATCGCCTTTCGGGTTTTTCTTTTCATGACGATCGCTCCATTGCGCAAGAATGCGCTGTCGGCGAATATTGTACCGCCATACCGGCCGATCAGAAAGCGCGCAGTTCCTACGCTCTCCGGTCCTTTGTTAAGAATCGCGGCGCTCGCGCCTTATTTTCCTCGATCCATGCTCTCAAGGACGTGAGATGAAGACATCCGAAGTTCGAATGCGGGATCCCTTCGTCGTGGCGCAGCCGGGGAAAGGCCGCTATCTCCTCTACGGGACGACGGATCCCGACTGCTGGAACGGGCCCGGCATCGGCTTCGACGTCTACGTAGGCTCGGACCTGGAGAATTGGGAGGGCCCCCTCGCCGCTTTCCGTCCCGATCCGGGCTTCTGGGCGAATAGGAATTTCTGGGCCCCCGAGGTCCACGAATACCGCGGGCGCTTTATCCTCCTGGCGAGCTTCAAGGCCGAGGGCAGGGCGCGCGCGACGCAAGCGCTCGCGGCCGACGAGCCGACCGGGCCGTTTCGAGTCCATTCGCCCGAACCCCTGACTCCGCCGGAATGGGAATGCCTGGACGGCACCCTGCACATCGATGGCGAGGGCTCGCCCTGGCTCGTCTTCTGCCACGAGTGGGTCCAGGTCCGCGACGGGGAGGTCTGCGCGCGGCGCCTCTCCCCCGACCTGCGCGAGCCTGCGGGCGAACCCATCCTTCTCTTTAAGGGGTCGGACGCGGTCTGGACGAGACCCCATCCCCGGAAGGACGGGTCGGTCGACCCGCTCATGCGGGTGACCGACGGGCCCTTCTTGCGCCGGGGCGGCTCGGGCGAGCTGTACTTGCTCTGGTCGAGCTTCTCGGCTTCCGGCTACGCGATGGGAATCGCCCGCTCCGAGAGCGGGATGGTGCTTGGGCCGTGGAGGCAGGAGGAGAGGCCCCTGGTAGACCGGGACTCGGGACACGGGATGCTCTTCCGCTCCCTGGACGGCCGCCTTCTCGCTGCCTGGCATTCGCCTAACGCGTCTCCGCTGGAAAGGCCCGTCTTCGCGGAAGTCCTCGAGGCCGATGGTGCCTTGTCGCTGAAACCGAGCCCTCAGTAGCTGGGCGCGACGACTCCCGGCGCGCTTTCGCGCCGCAATTCCCCGGCGCGGACGCGCAAGACCTCGTTGCCCAGGGCGGCGAAGCGAAGCCCGGCGCCGGAAGCGCCGCCCAGCCTCAGGGCGCCCTCCACGCGCCTGTCGACCATGCCCACGAGGGCGAGCGGACGGCCCGCGCGGTCCGCGACCACCCGGACCCCGCGAGGACAGGAGAAGAGGGGCTTGCCGTCCGAGAAGGCGCGAGCGCCCTCCGGGCCGCATTCGAATTCGACTAACTTCCCATCAACGAGCCGCGAGTAGGCGGACCGCCCGAGGTCTGCGCCGGCGCCGCCGACCGGCGGCAGGGCGGTGAACCAGAGCTCGCCGCCGGGCCGCGGGAGGATGCCCATGAGGCGCTCGACGGCGTCGAGGGCGAGGAGGAGGGCCGGCGAGTAGCCCTCGGAGTAGCCCTCCTCGCCGGTCCAGGGGGACAGGCATTGGCCGAATCGCGTCATCCTCGAGCAGGCGAGGAGGGCGGGCCTCAGGGCGTAGCTCAGCTCCACCTGCCTGCCGTGGGCCTCGAAGGCCGCGGGGGCGCGGAGGATCGAGAGGACGTTGGTCGCCCCGCCCCAGGTATTGTAGCCGCTCGAGGGGTCGAAGCGGGGATCGTCCATCGCGATAGAGGTGAAGGGATACCGAGGGAAGAATTTCCTCGAGTTGAGTAGATAGCGCGAGAGCGCGCGCTCGAACAGCCCGTCGTCGCCGATCTCGCAGGCCAGCACGCGGAGCAGGACGTCCGATTGGACCCTCACCGGCCGGCCCCTGCGGTCGAGGTCGTAGAAGAACTCGTCCTCCGCATCCCAGCAGCTGCCCATGAGGGCCGCGAGGCTGAGCGCCGCCTTGGCCTCCCACGCGTCCGCCTCGTCCCCTCGCCCGAGCTCGCGCGCGATGCGGGCGAGGTAGAGGCGCTGGCAATGGACGTTGGCCGTCAGGTCGGGGGCGATGAAGGGGAGGAGGGGCGAATCCGGATCGCAGGCGGCGGGATCCTCCCCGTAGGTCGTATCCGGACAATGCCAGAAGCGCGGCGAGAGGTCATGGCCGGCGTCGAAGGCGCAGAAGGCCTCCACCCCGCCCGAGCCCCGGGTGTCGCGATGGGCGGCGATCCAGGCGTCGTTGGCCGACAGGGCCCCGTACATCTCCAGGATGAAATCCCCATCCTCGCCGCTTGCCCTGTAGTGGTTCCAGACCGATCTCGACAGCGGCGTGACCATCTGGACCTGGCGATAGGAGGGACCCTCGGGGAGGACCTTGTACGGGATGAGGCCGTCGGGACGACGAAGCCGCGCGAAGGTCTCGAAGGTCGAGCGCGCTATCCCGGGGCAGAAGCGGGAGAGGGTCTCCGCGCCTATCGTCGCCGTGCTCTCGAGCCAGGAGCCTCGATAGGCCCCGCCCTCGATGAGCATGGGAGCGCCGAGCGGCGAGGCCAGCACGCAGGAGGAGAGGAGGCCGAGGGCGCGATAGTACATCGCCTGGATGCCGGGTTCGCTCGAGGCGAAGGCGGCGCCCGAGGCCGAGAGCTCCTCGTAGAATGCGTCGGCGAAGGGCGGCGCGGGCATGGCTCCTCCCGCGGCCAGGGAAGAGCGGGCGAGGCCCGCGGGATCGATGCCGTCCAAGACCTTTAGCGTCCTCCTCATGGGCCGCTCGGGCTTTCCTTGGGCTCGGCGCCCTCTATCCCGTACTCCTCGATCTTCTGGTATAGGGTCTTCCGGCCGATGCCGAGGATCTCGGCCGTCCGCGACTTGTTCCCCCCCTGGGCCGCCAGGGTCTCGCGGATGAGGATCTTCTCTGCCTCCTCGATCGTGGAGCCGATCGGGACGCGCACGTCCCTCTCCTCGCTGGAGGAGCGGACGTTGGGCGGGAGATCGTCGAGACCCACGAGGCCGCTGCCGGCCATGACGACGGCGCTCTCGATGGTATTGCGCAACTCGCGGACGTTGCCGGGCCAGGGGTAGGCGTAGAGCGCCTGGCGGGACTTGGGATCGAAGCCGTCGAGCTTCTTGCCGTTCTCCTGGGAGAATTCGCGCAAGAAGGCCATGGCCAGCAGCGGGATGTCGTCGCGCCTCTCCTTGAGGGGGGGCACGTGTATGTTGACGACGTTCAGGCGGTAGTAGAGGTCCTCGCGGAAGGCGCCCTTGCGGATCTCCTCCTTGAGGTCCTTGTTCGTCGCGGCCACGATGCGCACGTCGACCTCGACGGTGTCCTCGCCGCCGACGCGTTCGAACTTGCGCTCCTGCAGGACGCGAAGGATCTTTATCTGGACGTTCTGGTTGATCTCGCCGATCTCGTCGAGGAACAGGGTGCCCTTGTCGGCGAGCTCGAAGCGGCCGCGCTTGCGCGCCTGGGCCCCGGTGAAGGAGCCTTTCTCGTGGCCGAAGAGCTCGCTCTCGAGCAGGCTCTCGGCCAAGGCGGCGCAGTGGACCTTGACGAGGGGGCCGTCCCGGCGGGGCGAGAGATTGTGTATCGCGTCGGCGACGAGCTCCTTACCGACGCCGGAGTCGCCCGTGACGAGCACGGAGGCGCGGGTCGGCGCGACCCGCCGCACGAGGTCAAATACCTTCTTCATCTCCGCGCTCTTGCCGATGATCGAGCTCGAACGGCGCTGCGCCTCGACCTCGGCCTCGAGCTCCCGGTTCTTGCGGGCGAGCTCCCTCGATTCGAGGGCGCGCTTCACGAGCAGCGAGAGGTGGTCGAGGTTGACGGGCTTGGTGAGGAAGTCGAAGGCGCCGGCCCGCATCGCGACGACGGCGTCCTCGATCGTGCCGTGCCCGGTGAGCACGATGACGGGCAGGCTCGGGTAGCGGCTCACGATGCTCTTGAGGACCTCCGTCCCGCCGAGCTTGGGCATGCGAAGGTCGGTTATCACGAGATCCGCGTCGCTGGAGTCGACGAGGGCGAGCGCCTCGGCGCCGTCGGCCGCCGGCAGGGCGTTGTAGCCGTCGATCGACAGGGCCTCGGCCAAGCCCTCGCGTATGTTCTTCTCGTCGTCCGCGACGACTATCGTGAAGCGCATCTAGGCCTCCCTCTCCGCGGTCTCGCCCTCGTCGTAGGGCAGGAGGCGCCGTTCCTTCTGCGGGATCGGCAGGTTGATCATGAAGGTAGAGCCCTGGCCCGGGCGCGAGGTGACCATGATCTCGCCGTCGTGCTCGCGGACTATCTTGAAGGTGATGGTGAGGCCCAGCCCCGTGCCGTTCTCCTTGGTCGTGAAGTAGGGCTCGAAGATCTTGGGCAGGTCCTCCTCCGAGATGCCGACGCCGGTGTCCCCTACCGTTATCCGCACGGCCTCATCGGCCTTCTCGGCGACCAGGCGCAGCTTGCCTCCGCCGGGCATGGCGGCGAGCGCGTTCTTGACCAGGTTGAGCACCGCCTGCTTCATCAGGCGCTCGTCGAGGGCTACGCGGGGCAGGGCATCCGCCACGTCGAGCTCGACCATGACGCCCGTGCGCTCGGCCTCGGGCCTTATGAACTCGGCGATTCCGGCCACGAGCTCGCCGGGGTCGGATTCGCGCAGCTGCACGTCCATCGGCCTCACCGCGAAGAGGAAGTCGACGACGATCTTGTTGAGCCTGTCGATCTCCTCGTCCACAACGCCGAGGTGGCGCTCGAGGAAGGGGATCTCGACCTCGTCCTTGCCCTGGAGGGCCTTCCTGATCAGCTGGATGTGGATCGAGAGCGAGCCCAGGGGATTCTTGATCTCGTGGGCGACGCCGGCGGCGAGCGTGGTCAGCGACGCGAGGCTCTCCGCCCGGCGCAGCTGGGCCTCCTTGCGCCGCTTCTCGGTGATGTCCTCCATGTGGACGATGGCGCCCTCGATGCGGCCCTGCGAGACGAGGGTGCTCACCGACACCGCTATGAGACGGGTCGCGCCCTTTGCGTCGAGGCCGAACTCCCGGTCGAGCACGGTCTCCTCGCCCTCGAGCGTGGCGCGGAAGAATTCCGAGAGGTCCTCGTCGGAGACGCTATGCCAGAGCGCCCGTTCCGTAGGGTCGGAGCCGGTGAGGCGCAGCATGCGTTCGGCCGACTTGTTGTAGATGATGGGGAGGTGGTCGCGGTCGCAGACGACGATGCCGTCGAGCATGGAATCGAGGGCCGCGTCCATGCGCCCGTTCTCCTCGGCCAGAGCGTAGAGCAAGGACCGCATCTGGTCCTCGTTGAGCTTGGGGAGCTTGGCGAGGGCGCGCTCGACGAAGCGTCGCATCAACTACCCCCGGCGGCGTCGCTTATCACGAGGATCCTCCAGCTCGCGGCGGTCCGGCGTCGCTCAACGCGTAGAGCAGCGACTCGGCGATGAGGCCGGGGCTGCGGTTCAGGGTCTCGTAGTCGCCGGAGGCCTCGCGGATCAGGGCCGCGGCGCGTTCGACCAGGCCGAGTCCCGCGGCGTCGACGCCCTCTTCCCTCACGAGGGACGAGAGTATCGAGGAGAGGGCCGCGAGGAAGGAGCGGAAGCTCGAGCTCAGTGCTTCGTCCTTCTGGCCGAAATCTTTGGTCTCCTCGAGGAGGCACGCGAGGGCGGATGTCCTGCCGCCGGCGATCTCGGACTCGCGGGCCAGCGCCTCGATCGGAGGGGCGAAGGCCGCCCGGTCGCTCCGCGCGGCGAGGGCCGCCCCCAGGAAGGCCTCGGCTCTCTCGCGGGCCCGCGCGGGGGGAAAGGCCCTTCGAGCGGCGAGGAAGGACTCGATGGATGCGGCGGGCTCCGCGCTTCGGAACACCCGCTCGACGACGAGGGCGGTTCCCGCCGCGTCGCGCAGCGCGAATTGATAGGTTCTCGAGCGGGAGAGGATGGTCGTCATCACCGCGCTTCGATGGGAGCTCAGGAGGACGAACCTGACGCTGTCCGGCGGCTCCTCGAGTATCTTCAGGAGCGCGTTGCGCGATCCTTCCTGCATCCGATCCGCGTTCTCGATGATCACGGTCTTGCGGTGGCCCATGGGCGCGAGCCGCGCCCAGAACTCCACGTTGCGGATCAGGAAGACGGGAGGGGCGTCCGGAACGAAGCCCTCGAGCTTGGCGCAGGCGAGGCTCGCCTTGGCCGCCGCCTCTGCGGCGCCGGGAGCGAGGGCGCCCGGCGCGGCTTTTTCCGGCGCGACGGCCTCGAGGAGCTCCTCGAGCTCCCGCAGGGAGGGCGCCGCCTTGGCCAGGCGGGCCTCCTCCCCCTCGTAGAGAACCGCGTCGAAGCGCCGCGCCAGCTTGCGCGCCGCGCGCGAGAAGAAATAGGCCGACGCGGGACCCGGCGCACGACCGAGGATCTCAAGGGCGGTGGGTATTTCCTCGGGAAAGCTGCGGGGGCCGAAGAGGAGGAGGTCGGGATGGACGAGGGAGCGATGCCTCGAGCAGGAGGGGCAGGGGCAGTTCCACGGCGCGATGGACGCGCCCGCGCGTGGCGCGCCCGCGCAGGATAGGACGCGGGCTAGCTCCAGCGCCGCCGTTAGTTTTCCCGATCCCGGGGGTCCCGAGAAGAGTATCGCAGGCGGAAGGCGTTCGGATTCAAGGTCGGATTTGAGGGCCTTGAGGACTTGATCCTGCGCGAGGAGGTTCTCGAACACGCCGTCTTCCTAGGGCTTCTTGACCGTCGGCGCCTTGAGCTGCAGCTTGAGCTCTGGCGCCTCCAGCTTGATGCCCTGCGTCGCCTTTGCCACTTCGGGCCCGATCACGGGGAGGATTAGCCTCGCGAAATACGAGCCGCTCAGGAGCTTCGAATATCCGGCGATCGATTTGAGCGCGGGTTCCAGCAGGCTCATCGCGACGAGGACCAGCGACACGAGGATGAGCCCCTCGGCGAGGCCGAGGACGAGGCCGAGGGCCCTGTCGACGCCACCGAGCTCGGCCGCCTGGATGCCTTCCTCGAGGAGGCGCTCGATGATCTTGACGGCGACGAAGGCTACGAGAAAGGCGGCGGCGAAGCCCAGCGCCGCGACGAGAACCTCCGGTTGGGGCTTGAGGCCCCAGCCGACGAACAGCTGTCCGACAGCCTTGTAGAGAAAGAGGCCGGCGAGGAGGCCAGCCAGAACGGCCGCGACGGAAAGGACCTCCGCGATGAAGCCCCTGATCATGCAACGGACCCCGAGGAGGGCGAGGATGACGACGAAGATCCAATCGAGTGCGTTCATGGGGTCTCTCCTATTCGTTTGAGTATGAGTTCGGCTATTTCGGCCGCGGCGTCGCGGCCGGCCAAGGCCTGCGCCGCGGCGCCCGCCTCGGCCAGGCGGCCGCGGTTCCGGATGAGCCCCAGCGCCTCTTCCACGAGACGGTCCGCCGTAGCGTCGGGTCCGACGAGGCTGACGGCTGCCCCGGCTCGGGCGAATAGGGCGGCGTTGTCCACCTGGTCGCCGCGGGTGCCCGAGCCGCAGAGGGGGACGAGGAGCATGGGCTTGGCCAGCGCGGCGCTCTCCCAGAGCGTGCCCGCGCCCGCGCGCCCCACGACGAGGTCGGCCGCCGCGAGGAGGTCGGCCATCTCGTCCCGGATATAGGCGAAGGCCCTGTAGCGGCTCGCAATCGAAGCGTCAGTCGGTAGTGGCGCGGCATCCGGCCCCGTCTGGTGCACGACGAAGGCCTCCCGGACGAGGCGGGGCAGGGCTGAGGCGACCAACTCGTTGATCTGCCGCGCGCCCTGGCTCCCGCCTAGGAAGAGCATGACGGGCAGCGCCGCGTGGCCCGTATCCTTCAGTCCCGTATCCTCGGGAAGGCCGAGGAGGGCGCGGCCGCGCGCGGCGTCGCCGCGGCGGATGGCGGCGCGGACCGGATTGCCCGCCACTATGGCCCTGTCTTGCGCGGCCTGCGGCAGCAGGCCCCGCGTCTCCTCGTAGCTGAGGACGACGGCCTCGGCCCTGCCGGCGTTGAGCCTGGTCGCGAGTCCCGGCGTGAGGTCGGACTCGTGGGTGAAGTAAGGTATGCCCAGGGAGGCTGCTGCGGCGCAGGGCGGGACGCTCACGTATCCGCCCTTGGAAAAGAGGAGCAGGGGCTGGAGCTCCTTCAGTATTTTCCTCGCGGCCGCGAATCCGGCCAGGACGCGGAAGGCGTCCGCGGCGTTCTTGGCCGAGAGCTCACGCCGCAGCTTCCCTGAGGGGACGGAGAAGAACTCGATCCCCGCGGCCTCTACGGCCTCGCGGTCGGAATCCTTCCTCGAGCCGATCCAAGCCATCCTGCCGGAGAAGCCGCGGTCGCGCAGGGCGCCGGCCACGGCGAGGCCGGGGTAAACGTGCCCCCCGCTGCCGCCCCCGGTAAAGGCGATGGTCGGTCTAGCCGAGGGGCTCAAGGCTACTCCGCGGCCGGCAGGCCGAGCATGGCGGCGTAGGCCGCCAGGGCGGGATCGCCCTTCGCCCCGGCGAGGACCTTCTTCGCGAGAAGCTTGCCCAGCTGCACGCCTTCCTGGTCGAAGGAGTTCACATTCCAGGCGAAGCCCTGGAACATCACCTTGTTCTCGTAGTGGGCGAGGAGGGCGCCGAGGGCCCGGGGGTCCAGGCGAGCGCCTCGGATGAGGGTGCTCGGTCTCCCTCCCGGGAATTCCTTGTTCTTGTCCTCGTCCTTCTTGCCCCGGGCGAAGGCCACAATCTGCGCCGCGAGGTTGGCGTTGAGCTTGGCCCGGCTCGTAGAGCCCTCGACCTCTATGTCGCCACCGGTCTGTCCATCCAGGAAGCCGATGAACTGCAGCGGGACGGGGTCGGTGCCCTGGTGCAGCAGTTGGAAGAACGAGTGCTGGCCGTTGGTGCCCGGCTCGCCGAAGACCACGGGCCCGGTGGAGTAGCCGACGGGGACTCCCTCCCGGTCGACCCTCTTGCCGTTGGATTCCATGTCCAGCTGCTGCAGGTGGGCGGGGAAGCGCGAGAGGGCCTCGGAGTAGGGCAGGACGGCCGTCCCGCCCATCCCGAGGACGTTGCGCTCGTACAGCCCTATCATGGCATCGAGGAGGGCCGCGTTGTGCGATATATCCTTCTCCTGCGCGAGGCGGTCGGCCTCGTGGGCCCCCGCCAGGAATTCGGCGAAGGCGTCGGGCCCGAAGGCGAGGGACAGTATGACGCCGCCGACGGCGCTGGAGGAGGAATAGCGGCCGCCGATGAAATCGTCGATATAGAAGGATTCCAGAAAGCTCTCGTTGCCGGCGAGGGGGCTCGTCTCGCTCGTGACGGCTACCATGTGCTTGGCGGGCTCGAGCCCTGCGGCCTCGAGCCTGTCGCGCACCAGGCACTCGTTGGCGAGCGTCTCCTGGGTCACCCCGCTCTTGGATACCAGGACGAAGAGGCTCGTCCCGAGGTCGATCTTGGAGAGCAGGTCCTCGCCGTCGTCGGGGTCGACGTTGGAGATGAAGCAGGCGCCCATCATCGCCCGTCCCTCGGCGATGGCCCAGCGCTCGAGAGCGAGGTAGAGGGCCCGGGGGCCGAGGTCGGAGCCCCCGATCCCTATCTGGACGACGGTGGTGAAGGGCTCCCCCGTCGAGCTTACTATCTTGCCCGAATGCACGTCCCGGGCGAATCCCGCGGCCTTCTCGCGCTCTCCCTCGTAGAAGGCGCGCAGATCGCGATCGTCTCGGAGGACCGCCTTGCCCAGCCTGCCTCGCGCGAGGTGATGGAGGACCATCCGCCCCTCGCCCGTATTCATGACCTCGCCCTCGGCGAGCAGCTTATACTTTTCCAGGAGTCCCTGTTCCTCGGCCAGCTCGCCCAGGCAGGCGAGGACGGCGGCGTCCACGGGAGTAGCCGCCCAATTATACGTCAGGCCGCCGCCGGAGGGGATGTCGCAGGCGGCGATCCGCTCGGCGGTCAGCAGCTCGCCGAGCTTGGGAACCGGGAGCGCCGCCAGCTTGGGGAAGGCCTTGGTTTCGTCGAGCCTCTTGTATTCGATCATTTGCGGCTCCTTTCCTGAAGATACCATGATATCCGCGCCTAGGGGCTTCATCAAGGCATCCCCTTGGCCGACAAAGAAGTATATACTGTTTTTGGGGGGCGCCGTGGCCGTACGAATCGATAGGGTCGAGAGGGAGTTCATCCTGGGCTCGGCCGCGGAATCCAAGACCGAGGCGAGGCTTAGGATAGCCGGGAAGTCGATGAAATGCCTCTTGGCCTCTTTCAGCGAGAGCGGAATCGGCTTCGCCATGCCGGGCGGCCCCCTCTCCTTCACCCCGCGGGAGCTGGTCTCCGTTTCCTTCGATTTCCGCGGCCAGGCCGTCGCCTTCGACGCGCCGGTGCTTAAATCGGCGTCGGGGATAGTCGAGCTCAAGATCCCGGAATCCATGTACCGCAGCCTGTCGCGGCGTTGGCCCCGCGTGAGTCCCCCAAAAGACTTGACGGTGGATTTCCTCCTGCCCGACTCCGAGCTCAGCCTAGATTGCCCCGAGTCCGAGACCTGGTCGGACGTGGAGCTCCCGGAGCTCAGGGAGGGTCTCGATTCGAAGAGCCTCGTCTCCCTCGTCGAGAGCTTCAAGGCCAAGGCCTCCGAGATTGCGAGCGAGGGCAGGGTAATCATGTACAAGGACAGGGGACCGGCCGATATAGCCGAGGAGATCGCGTCCAGGCTCGGCCGCACCCTGTACGTCCCCTCGACCTCCGGCGCCCTTCCCCAGTCCGACCCCTATCCCTCGGGCCGCATAATCACCAGGGAGATGGCCGAGGAATTCGAGGGTCCCGCGGCCGTCGCGCAGGGCTCCAAGCTCTCGGCCTACCTGCATGGCCGCGAGCTCGAGGGGCTCAATTCGGGCCTGTGGTGCCCGGTGATCTACTACCGCTACGCGGTGGGCATGGTGCTCATGGCCAACGGCCCGGAACGGCGCAGGTCCATGGATTTCGGCGCCGTCGACCTAGCCTGGGAATTCTCGCGCATCCTCGCCTGGTTCCTCAAGCGCCATTCCTATTTCGCCGCTTCCGACAAGGCCGGAGGACCGCGCCGGGGCGGGATTATCGACGCGACCCCAGCGGGCCTCCTGGCAGTCCTTCCGAGCGGGGGAGGGCAGGGAGCGCTCCCGGCCATCCCCCAGGGCTCGGTGATAAAGCTCAGGCTTAGCTTCCAGGGAAAGACGATCATCTGCTCGGGGAAGGTTGCTCGCCGGTACGAGGAAGGCGATTCGAACTTCTGCGGCATCGCCTTCATGGACCTCTCGGCACAGGACATGGCCGACCTCTCGCTCGATCTCTACGGCGAGGACGAGCAGTTCCCGGCGGGCGGGGCCTAGATAATGGGCTTGCAAGAGGCCGTGGCCCTCTCCTTTAAGGTAATCGCGGATTGGCGCGTCCTGTTCATAGCCGGCGCCGTCCTCCTCCTGTGCGCCGCCCTCCGATACGTAGGCTCCGTGTACCACAAGCGCTCACCCCGGCCGCGTGCAGCACCTCGCGCATTTAAGGCTCCCGCGGCTAAGGCTCGCGTGGGGACGCGAGCATCGGCGTCCGACGAAGGCCTCGTCGAGTAGTTCCATCGAAATGAAATTTCGTCTTGACAGAATTCTACAAGTGCCTATTTAATTAACTAAGTTAGTTAATTAAAGACCTGCGTTGTGAGCAGGCTCAGAGGCAGATTGATGGGTTCTTTCATTCCCTCCGACCTCAAGGAGAGAAATCGGGCGACCGTCTACTCGCTACTCTCGGCGACGCAGGGCATCTCCAAGGCGGACTTGGCCCGGGAGAGCGGCATCAGCGCCCCGACAGTCCAAAAAATAGTCGAGTATTTTGCCGCCCTCGGCCTGGTGCGGGGCATCGCTGATGGTCAGGCTCGGGCCTCCTCCTTGCTCCCGGGAAGGAGGCCCCAGCCCCTCCTCCTGAATCCCGGCGCCGCCTACGCTATAGGCGCGGAGTACGACGGAGTCCACCTTACGGTGGGCGTGGTCGACCTGGCGGGGCGCCTCCTCTCGCTCGAGCGGCGGAAGTCGCCGGCTGACGTCCAGACCCTGCTGGCGGAGGCTATCGAGGGCGCGGTCGACGGGGCCATCGCCGCGGCCGGCATCGACCGAGGCGCCATCGTAGGCCTCGGCCTCGGCTTGCCGGGCACCGTCGATCCGATCGGCCGGACCCTTCGATTCGCCCCCCTCGTCGGGATCACGGCGCCGGCGGATTTCGGCCCCCTCCTCGACGAGATAGAGGCTCGCCTCGGCTTTCCCCTGGTGCTCGAAAACGACGCCAACGCCGCCGCCCTGGGCGAATACGCCGCCCGCTCCCTCGGCTCCGGAGGGGACCTGCTTTTCGCCGTACTCGGCCGCGGCCTCGGCGCCGGCCTGATCCTCGACGGCAAGCTGCGGAAAGGCCCGAAGGCCTTCGCAGGCGAGATCGGCTATCTCGTCTTCGATCCTGCCTGGGCCTCCTCGCTCGACGCGCCCGGCTGGCTCGAGGGCGAGACGGACCTCGCGTCGTTCTGGGCCGAGGCCGAGAGCCCGGGAGGGGTCTCGCAGGCCTCCCTCGAGCGCGTCGCCGACCGCCTCGCCCTGGGGCTAGCCAATATCTGTATCGCCCTGGACCTGAACCGCGTGGTCGTAGGCAGGGCCCATCGCGAGGGCTTCGGGCCCGAGATGCTGAGGCTCATCGGCGAGAGGCTGTCCAGGCTCTCGGTCCTGGAGATCTCCTGCGAGGCGCCGGTCGCGCGGGAGTCCGGAGTGGCGGGGGCGGCCGGACTGGCCCTGGATAGATGGCTTAAGGGAGTGTTCGCCGGCTAGAGAGCCGAAGCGTCACGATATCGCATGGAATTCCGAGGAGGCGAGAATGCGCAAGAGAATGATTGCGGCGGCCATTGCCGTCGCGCTGGTAGCCGCGCTTGCGGCGACGCTGGGGCTGGCTGGTTGCGCCAAGCCGGCCGCGAAGAAGGGTCCCGTGGAGCTCAACGCGCTATTCATGAAACAGGCGGGCTACAGCGAGGACGATATCACGGCGATGACCGCCGAATTCACGAAGGCCAACCCGAAGGTCAAGGTCAACCTCACCTTCGTGGCCTACGAGGAGCTCGAGCCCAAGATCCTGGCGTCCTATTCCTCGGGCGGCTACGACGTCGTCCTGGGCGACTGCATCTGGCCGCCCAAATTCTCCAAGGCTGGGGTGGTTCTCGACGTGACCAAGCGGATGGCCGCGGTCGATACCAAGGACATCTTCAAGGGAGCCCTCGACTCGGTGAGCTACGACGGGAAATACTACGGCATGCCCTGGCTCAACGATTGCAAGTACCTATTCTATAACAAGAGCATGCTCAAGAAGGCGGGCTTCTCCGCGCCGCCCGCCACCTGGGACGAGCTGGCGGCGATGGCGAAGGCCATTAAGGCCAAGGGCATCGCCAAATATCCGATAGCATGGAGCTGGAGCCAGGCCGAGGCCCTCATCTGCGACTACACGGCCCTCTCCGAGGCCTTCGGCGGTGGCATGATAGGAACGGACGGCAAGCCGGCGATCTCGGCGGACGGTAACCTGAAGGCCCTCGAGTTCATGGTGAAATCCCTGAAGGACGGCATCACCAACCCGAAGTCCACCGAGATGCTCGAGAACGACGTCCTGGCCACCTTCATAGCGGGCAACGCGGCCTTCGGCCTCAACTGGACCTACATGTACGCCGCCGGGAAGGACCCCGCCCAGTCGAAGATCGGCGCCGACGTGGGAATAGCCCCCATTCCCGGCACCGCGGCGGCCAAGAGCGCCACCGTGAACGGCGGGATGCCCCTCATGATCACCTCCGGCTCCAAGAACCCCGACGCGGCGTGGAACTACATCCTCTATCTCTCGTCCCAGGACGTGCAGAAGAAATACGCGAAAAACGCCCTTCCGATCTGGAAATCGCTCTTCGAGGACGCCTCCGTCGTGGCGACCAGCCCCGAGGTGGTCGTGACCTCCAAGACGCAGTACGATTACATCAGGAACAGGCCGCAGGTCCCATACTACGGCGAGCTTTCGACCGAGCTCCAGGCGGATATCCAGTCCGCCCTCCTCGGGAAGATGACGCCCGCCGCGGCCCTTGCGGCCGCCCAGGCGAAGGCGGTCGATCTGGCGGCGAAGAAGTAAGGGGGCTACGGGGCGGGAGGCCGCCTAATTAGCCTGATTTCCATTATCGAGTCGATAAGGCGATGATGGAGGACGGGGATACCCGCCAACGTACGCAAGGGCAAGCGGCGGCTCGGCTCGCTTCATTAGCGCTCTGTCGCGTATGTTGGCGGTTTTCTTTCGTGCGATCGCGGCGACGAATTCCTGGACGGTACCTCGCACGTATCCTTAAGCACGGAGCTGAACAGATGTCCATCCGAAATTCCGAGGGGCGCTTCGCCCTAGCGGTCTCCGCGCCGGCCCTGGCGATCATCCTCGCGGTCGTGCTCCTGCCGCTCGCCACGACCTTCGCGTACAGTTTCATGAACGTCGAGCTAATCTCGGCGGCCAATGGCTCCTTCGTGGGCCTCGCTAACTACGCCGAGGTGCTGGGCTCGAGGGCCTTCTGGGCCGCGCTTGGGAGGACGGCCTATTTCACGGCCGCCTCGGCCTCGCTGGAGACGATCCTGGGGCTCTTCATCGCCCTCCTCCTCAACGAGGAATTCTTCGGCGTAAAATTCCTGCGTAGCATCGTGATCATCCCCTGGGCGATACCTACGATCGTCAACGGGAGCCTGTGGAAATGGATCTACAACGGCGAGTACGGCATCATGAACGCGATCTTCCTCAAGCTCGGCCTCATCTCCGAGTACCGGTCCTGGCTGTCGGACCCCTTCGCGGCGATGAACCTGGTCGTGGTCGCCGACGCGTGGAAGATGACGCCCCTCGCGGCCATCTTCTTCCTCGCCGCTCTGCAGTCCGTCAACAAGGCCACCTACGAGGCGGCCACGGTGGACGGCGCCGGGCCATACAGGCGATTCTTCTCCCTGACCCTTCCTTACCTCACGCCCACCCTCCTCGTCGTCCTCGTCATGAGGACGGTCGAGAAGTTCAAGGCCTTCGACGTCTTCTACATGATAACCCGGGGCGGTCCCGCGAATGGGACGAAGGTCCTCATGTACGAGACCTACCAGAGGGCTTTCACGAACCTCCAGTACTCTCAGGCTTCGACCTACGCCTATCTCTTCGTGATAATCATCGCATCGCTGACCGCGTTCTATATCAAGGCGCTTCGGAAAAGCGAGGAATTCAATGCTTGAGAGGAATCGGGGCCTCGCCATTTCGCAATACGCCTTCGCCCTGGCCCTTGCCGTCGGCATCCTGGGGCCCTTCGTATGGATGATCGTCACCAGCCTCTCGCTGCAGCGCGATCTCACCGCGGTCCCTCCGGTCATCTCGCTCGCTGGCTTGAGCTTGGAGCGCTACCTGCGCATCCTCACGAGCCGCTCGACGAGCGACATCGCCTACGCATTCCGCGTCGCCATGGGCAACAGCCTCTTTGTCGCGATAGCCGTCACGATTTCCGCCCTGGTCTTCGGGAGCCTCGCCGCATATGCCTTCGCCCGGCTGAAGTTCAAGGGGCGCGGCCCCCTCCTCCTCTTCATCCTCTTCACCTATATGGCCCCGCCCGTCATCTTCGTAGTGCCCCTCTACCTCATACTATCCGGCCTCGGCATGCTGAATTCGAAGCTGACCCTCGTGCTCCTCTACAGCTCCTTCGTGATTCCCTTCATCATCTGGGTGATGCGCGGTTTCTTCGCGTCGATCTCGCGCTCCTACGAGGACGCCGCCGCCATGGACGGCTGCACCAGGCTGCAGGCTCTCCTGCACGTATTCCTTCCCATGGCGCGGCCCGGCCTGGTAGCCACCGGCATCCTCGCCTTCCTGATGGCCTGGGACGAATTCTTCATGGCCCTCATCTTTACTTCGAACCTCGCGGCCAAGACGATTCCGGTCGCCATCGCCGAGTTCAACGGGAAGTTCTCGATAGACTACGGGATGATCTCCGCGGGCGGAGTGCTCGCCTCGCTGCCCCCGGTGATAATCGCGATCGTATTCCAGAAGTACATCGTGATGGGAATGACCTCGGGAGGAGTCAAGGAATGAGGGGCTCCCCTCGCTCCTAGAGGTGGAAGAGCTTGCGCAGCGAGGCCCTGTTCACGATCCGGTAGTGCACGTAGAAGAGGAAGCCCGCCGAGGGCAGGCCGGCGACCAGCACGATCGCCGACCAGGTAAGGAATAGCCGCCCCTGGAAATTCAGGTTAAGGACCGTCTCCAGGCCGATGCTGGCGAGGACCACCCCGGCCAGCACTATGGCGATTACGTTGATGCCCTTCCGCTTGGATATCGAGGATAGGACGCCGCAGCCCACGACGATGCCCTCGAAGATGAGCGCGAGGGGCAGGCCCAGGCTGGGGAACCAATCCAAGGATCCGTCGATGGCGTCGAGCGCGAGCAGGAAGGCGAGGCTCGAAGGCCCGAGCACGGAAAAGATAAGCCAAGGCCGGCCGCTCAGGATCGTTGGGATGCCTACTGCGAGCCAGAGGTAGGAGAAGGACGCCAGCGGGTAGAGCGCCCAGGTCAGCCGCCCGTCGACCAGCGCGTTGATCGCGAGGACGACGATCGCGGCGATCAGGCTGCAGGCTGTGAAAAGCTCCAGGAAAACCGTGCGCTTCTCCCTGGGAGTCAGCGTGTCCCCGTCCTCCGGATCGAGGATGTGCTCGGGATAGGCGCGATGGGGAGCCGGCGAGCCCTCGCCGGCCTCGATCGCGGCGTGGCAGAGGGGGCAGTGCCGAGCCGAACCCCCGACCTCTACTTTGCAATTCGGGCATAGGGCCATGGCTTTCCTCACATGTTGGAGCTGACATCTATGGGGATACCCAGCCCTTCCAGGCGGGTGAAGAACAGGCGCTCCAACTCGGTCGCGGAGAACAGGGACCCGAAGCTGATATATAGATCGTCCCTGAAGCTGACGCAGGCCGCCTTCGTCCTGCAGAGCCGGCTGGGCGCCGGTATGAATGCGAAGCTCTCGACCAGGGCGGCCAGCGATTCCGGCAGCGCGACGGAGCCGAGGTTGGAGAGGGAGCCGGACATCGTGTTCTCGCCCATCCGCTTGTAGACGAGCCGGGCCGCCATGTCCTTCAAACCGAGGGGTAGGGCGCGGATAAGCATGGAGCGCCCTCCCATCGCGTTGCGCGAAAGCTGGCGGGAGATGTTCTTGACGCTCACCGCCTCCTGCATGAAAAAGTGGACCGACTTGACGATCTCCTCGAAATCGTAGTGGCCGAGGCGCGTGTCGAGCGAGGGAAGCACGTATAGCGAGAAGTTGCGCATGGTGCGGCTCGGGAAGAGCTTGCGGAGGTTCACCGGAACCTCGATGGCCAGGGTATGGGGCAGGGCCTTCCGGACTGGGCCTGGCAGGTCGTAGTAGAGCTCCTGGAGCGAGGCCAGGTATACGGCCGTGAGCAGCTCCGTGAGGCTCGCCCCGAGCCGCTTGGAGAGCCGGAGGACGGCGCTCAAGGGCATCTGCCCCGTGATGACTCGGTACTGCCCTCGCCACAGGGGCAGGGCCGGGAAATGAAAGGCCCTCGGGACCTTCCCGGGGTAGGGGATGCCCGGAAGCGCGTGCCGATTGAACGCGTCCTCGGATTCCTCGGCGTCCGGCTGCTCCGAGGGCGAGAAGATGCCCTCGCTCTCGGGGATATCCTCGCCGAGCTGGCGGAAGTATTCGAGGACGAGGGCCCTGAGGAAGCCGAGGGCCCCGGCCCCGTCGCAGAGGACATGGCAGAATTCCACGGCTATCCTCGAGGAGTAGGCCCGCACGCGGAAGAGGAAGTGGCCTCGGCGCGCCCTCATGTTCAGGCAGGGATACTTCGAGTCCGCCGAGACCTTGGTGCGCTTGTCGACGGCGGGCTCGAGGTAGTACCAGAAGAAGCCGCGCCTAAGCAGGGCGTCGTAATAGGGGAATCGCGGAGCTATGGCCGCGAGGGCGGATTCGAGGGCGGGAAGGACGACCACGGAACGAAGGGTGGCCGAGATCCGGAATACGAGGGTCGCCGTCGAATTGGTCAGGCCCGGCATGAAGGCGCCGGCGTTGTCGAGGACGTACCAGCTTTCGTCATCGTATCGGAATTCCGTGCGCGAGAAACGCTGGTTTCGGCGCAGGTGGTCCGCTGTCTCTCGCTTACCCATTACCTACACTATGAGCCGAAGAGGGAAGTTCTTCAACTCGAGCGCGAGAGCCGCGCTTCCTCCCCGCGATCGTTCCCTTCCATATCCGGCCATCCAGCTCCCTGACGAGCCCGGTCCGCAGGGCCTCGGCCATCGCTCGCAGGGCGTCCTTCGGGTCCCAGCCGCTCATGGCGCCCCAGAACGCGCAGCGAGGCGGCTCTCCCGACCCGTCGCGCCCCGGGCGCCCGAGGAGGAGGGAGACCGCCTCCTCGGCCGAGAAGCGCCGTGCGTTGCTTCGCGCGAAGCCCTCGATTTCCGCCTCTCCTTCGCGGCCTTCCCTACCGGCGCCCTCGCAGCGGTCGCAGCCCGAGCAGGGCGCCCTGCCCTCGCGCGCCGTCCCGAGCAGGTCGAGGAGCCTGTCGCGCCTGCACCCCTCCACGGAAAGGGCATAGTCGAGCAGGGCGCGGAAGCGGGACCTGCGCAGGGAGTCGGCCTCCCTTTCGAGCCTGCCTTCCTCGCCCGGCCCCGCGATGAGGACGGCGCGGGAGGGGAGGGCGTCGCGGCCCGCGCGCCCCGCCTCCTGCAAATAGGCCTCTACGCTCGTCGGGGCCTCGAAATGAACGACGCTGCGTATGTTTTTCTTGTCCACGCCCATGCCGTAGGCGCAGGTGCTCACCAATATCCCCCGCTCGGACGCGAAGAACCATTCCTCGATCGATTTCTTCTCATGTCTCTCGAGGCCCGCGTGGTAGAAGCGGATTTCGCCCTCGTCCAGCCTCTCCCTGAGGAGGCGCGCGAGCATCTGCGCGCTTTCTCGCGAGGAGCAGAAGATAACGAGCGGTCGGGGCAGCTCCCTCGCGAGCCGCACGAGGCTGTGCTCCCTGCTGAGGGTCCGAACGACCGCATAGGCGATATTCGGCCTGTCCGGATCGCCCTCTATCACCCTATACGCCGAGCCGGCGAAGAGTATCCTCGCAACCGCCTCGAATACCGTCGGGCTGGCGGTCGCCGTAAAGGCGCTCAAAGCGGGAGGATCCAAGGCTTCGATTATCCTTCCAAGGTCCAGGTAGGCGGGACGGAAGCTCTCGCCCCACTCCGAGACGCAATGCGCCTCGTCGATGGCGAGGTGGATGGGCCGAGCCTCTTTAAGGAAATCCAGGAGCCTCGCGGTTCTTAGGCATTCCGGATTGGAAATAATGATTTTTGCCTTCCCGTGCTCTACCGACGCCTCCGCGGCGCGGCGCTCCTCGCCGGACTGGCCCCCGCGGAAAAGGGCGCAGGCTATGCCCAGGGTCTCCAGGCGCCGGCGCTGGTCCTCCATCAGCGCCAGCAAGGGGTAGGCGACGACGGTGGGGCGAGGGAGGAGGATGGCCGGCAGCTGGAAGCAGAGCGATTTTCCGAAGCCGGTCGGCAGCAGCACGACCTGCCGGAGCGGCTCGGCGCCGGCGCTGCAGGCGTCCAGGACGTTGGCCGCGACCAGGCGCTGGTAGGGATAGAGATAGTCGAGGCCGAATATTTCCTTCGCGGCGCGGGCGACGGGGTCCTCGGTGCATTCCACATGGGGTCTACGCGCGCCGCGGGGCCGCCCGAATGAGCTCCCCTGCCCTAGAAGCCCTTGATCTTCTTGCCGCAGAGCATGTTCTGGTAGCAGCGGACGCAGCCGGGGAATATCCCGTCGGGGCTCGCCTTGAGCTCATCCCGGAATTTTTTGGCTCGCGGCCCGTTGAATATCTCGAAGAAACTCGCGTCCTTGATGTTGCCCAGCTTGTAGTCCGGATAGTCGGCGCAGAAATGCACCCCGCCGTCGTAGTCTATGTTGGCCTGGCTCCAGGGAACGGAGCAGTGCGTGCGGACCGGTATCTCGAGCTCGCTGTAGTAGGTGTTGATCTTCTCGGGATTGAGGGCGGGCACGGTGACGATGGGGTGGTCGGTTTCCATCGCGTGTATCCGCGTGAGGATGTCGTAGAGCTCCTGGCCGTCGATCCCCTCGTTGTAGTCGGTGTCGTAGGCTTGGAGGCAGCCGATCTCGGTGTCCAGCCTCTCGCGCATGAACTCGCGCTGGCGCTCGACGATGGCGGCGTTGGTGTAGGTCCCGAGGTTGAAGATGTGCCAGGACAGGCCGAAGCTCTGGGAGGCCTCGGCGAGGCGGTAGAGGTCCTTGTAGTTCAGGTTGTTGACGGTGCTCACGATGCCCATGTGGGGAAGATGCGAGCCCTGCCGCTTCTTCTCCCTGTTTATGGCCTCGAAGCCCTCGACCACTCGCTTGTACGAGCCCTCTCCGCGGATCCTGTCGTTCGTCTCCTCGAAGCCGTCGAGGGAGACGAAGAGGGCGTGCCACTTTTTGCGCACGATCTCCTCCGCGTTCTTCGCGAGGTGGGTCCCGTTCGTGTTGACGCTCACGGCCAGGCCCGCGTCCTTCATATAGTCCACGAGGGGAAAGAGGTCGGGATAGAGGAAGGGCTCTCCGCCCCAGAGGTAGATGGTCGGCTTCTTGTGTTTTATCTCGTCGACGAGGCGCTTGTAGGTCTCGAGGCTTACGATCTTCTTGGATTCCTCGGCCGCGAAGGCGCCCTTGAGCACTCCCTTGTCCCCGCGCTGGCCGCACATGACGCAGCGCAGGTTGCACAGCGGCGTGAGGCGGAAGTACAGCAGACTCAGCTCGTGGGTTCGGCCCTTGTAAAAGCGATGGTCGATCTGCATCGACTTCTTCTGCGACGCGAAGGACTTGGCGAATTTTAGCGCGAGGCCTGGATCAGCCTTGAGGAGCTTGGGCACTAGGGAAAAATTGGTCTTCAAGCTAATCTCCTGCGCGATGGAATCGACTCGTACGTAGATAGACAGCCCGCCTCGATTATTCGTTGCGCCGCCCTATCCGCGCGGGCCCGAGGCTCGAGGACCGAGCGTCGAGGATATCCTAGAAGGAGAATCGGCGCTACAGCCCCGCGCGCGGGCAGAGGTACAGCAGGGGGCAGGGCGGCAGCGCCGAGAGAGGGACGCAGGCGGGCTTCCTGGCGGTGCAGACGAATTTCCCATGGCGATTTGCGGCGTGCGAGAATCGCGTCCATCGTTCGGCCGGCACGAGTTCCGCTATCCTCCTCTCCATGTCCGAGGCATCCGCCTTTTTGCCCAGGCCGAGCCGAAGGCAGACCCTGAGCACGTGGGTATCCACGATTATGCCCGGCTGCCCGAAGCAGGCCGAGAGCACGAGATTCGCGGTCTTCCTCCCGACGCCCGGCAGCTCGAGGAGCTCCCCCATCGTCGACGGGACCTTACCCCCGAACCTCGCCTCGAGTATCCTCGCCGCCTCGACGAGGTGGCGCGCCTTGGTCCTGAAGAAGCCCAGACTATGGATCGCCGCCTCGACCTCCTCGACCCTGGCCCTCGCCATGGCGGCGGGGGTGGGCCAGGCCGCGAAGAGGCCAGGCGTCGCCTTGTTCACCTGCTCGTCGGTGCATTGGGCGGACAGGGCGACGGCGCAGACGAGTTCGAAGGGGTCGCGATAGGAGAGCAGGGGTTCGGCTTCCGGCCACAGCGGGGCGAGGGTGTCGAAAACGGACTCCGCGCGCGCCTTAAGCTCGCCTACGCTGCTCATGGCGCCAGTATAGCCTCTATTCCGCTTGCATTGTCGCCCGCATGGGCTATAATTTCGTGCGAACGGAGGGTCGAATGAAACGTGCAACAATCTTCATCGTCCTGGTCGCTTTTTTCGCGTGCTCGCTCGCGGCCGAGACCTCCGCCTTTTACCCCGTCAGGATCGACGTGGTCAAGGTCTTCTCCCATTCCGACGGCTACAAGGTCGTCTACCGCAAGGGTACCTCCGACGTGGCCGCGGTATATCTCCCCGCTCGCTGGTTCGTTCCCGGGGGCAAGGCCGAGCTCGTGCGCGCCAACGACGCCAGTTTTCCGTACATGAGCGTTTTTTATAAGGACGGGAAATTCGACCACCTCAGGCTCTACGTCCTCTATGACGACAAGGACCTGACTTGGGGTATACTGAGCCCGTCCGAGGGTGCGGGGAAATTCGGTTCCGAGGAACTGAAGCTCGAGTTCTAGCCATCCCCCCAAGTCTAGCCCTTTTGGCAAGAAAGGCGTAATTAATGCGATCCGTTCCTCCCGAGCTACTCGATTTCATCGATCGGCACGGGCCGTTCTACGTCATCGGCCACAAGGAGCCGGACGGCGATTGCGTCGGCTCCCAGCTAGCCCTCGCCTCGTTCCTGAAGCGCAGCGGCAAAACCGCGTATCTGTGCTCGGCGGGGCCCTTCTCGCGCAATGAGATAATGCCCTACGAAAGCAGGTTCTTCGTCGAGGCTCCCCCCGAAAAACCCTCCGAGAGGGCCGCCGCGATCGTCCTCGACTGCTCCAGCCTCCAGCGCATCGGGGTCGTAGCGGAAACACTGCCCAAGGTCCCTATCGCCTTCATCGACCACCACGCGGCGGGATCAGCGGTCGGCGACGTAGTCTTCATCGACGATACGGCCCCTTCCGTGACCCTGATGGTCCTGCTCCTGATCGAGGCGATGGGCGGAAAGCCGAACAAGGAGGAGGCGGAGTACCTCCTCTTCGGCCTCGGAACCGATACCGGCTTCTTCCGCCACCTGGACGATACCTCGAGCGAAGCCTTCGAGGCGGTTTCTCGGCTCGTGTCGGCCGGCGCCTCGCCCAAGCGCGTCTACAACCTCATGTACGGCGGCAAGAGCCTTTTCTCGCGCAAGCTGATGGGGGAGATCCTCACTCGAACCGAACCGCATTTCGACGGGGCCGTGCTCGTCTCCTTCGTGACCCTGATGGACCAGCAGCGCTATGGCCTCGCGAGCAGGGATTCCGATACCCTATACCAGCTGCTCATGAGCATTTCCGGCTGCGAGGCCGCCATGATCATTCGGCAGGAGGGAGAGTCCGATTGCACGGTCGGCCTGCGCGCCCGCGACAGGATCGACGTCGGCTCCATCGCGGCGACCTTCGGCGGGGGCGGACACCGCCTGGCCGCCGGTCTCTCCCTCCGCGGAGGGCTCGAAGAAGTGAAGGACAAACTCCTAGGCGCCTTCGAGCCCTGGTTCAACGGCGGCTGATTCGGAAAAGGGAGACCCGCTCTTCCATGGAGAGGCTGCTCTCCTCGAGAGGGCGCGGGCGACGAGAAACGACAGGCTGGCCCCGTCCTCTCGTTCCCCCAGGGCCAGGCGGGGTTCCGATGCTTTATTAGCATAATTTCGACCAGCGGCTAATTGCTTTCGCCGCATCGTCTTTCCCTACCGTGCAACAGATCCCGCCCGAATTCCCTAACTCATCGGCATGCTTCTTGCAGTTCCTCCTTTCGGGAGGCATAAATGCCGGAAAGCACGCTCAACGACCTCATGGTCGCGTATCGCTTTAGCGGAGAGGGCAGGGATCTCATCATGGAAAAAGTCGCCGCCCTCGTATATGACAAGCACCGGAGATTCGGCTTCGACGACGAGGACGACGCCGCTAATGCCCTGCTGAAATTCCGAGTGAGGATCGTCAAATTAATCGAACGCTTCGAATACCGGGGCGTGCCCTTCGATGCCTACCTAGCCGCCAACCTGCGCTACCTCGCGCGGACGGCCCGCAGGGAGAGGCGCCGCACGAAGGAAAGGGAGTCGGTGTGCGAGAGGGCCGCCTTCGAGGAGACGGGAGCGACGGGAGCCGAGGCCTTCGACGCCTCGTCCTTCGGCGCTTCGGATATGGTCTTGGCGGCGAGGCCGAGGGAGCGGCCGGCATCCAAGCGGAGGCCACGCGCGCGGGGCGGCCTCATCCCGCGCTGCCCCTCCGAGGCCGCGGCCTATTCGAGCCGCCTCGTTTTCCTCGCCGTGAAGTGCGCCTGGGAAATGGACGAGGAGGGCATCTCGCGCGTCGCCGCTTCCGCCGGCGTAGGCCGCGATTGGCTGGCGGCGGCCATAGAGCAGGCCAGGCGCTCCCTCGTCGGCGAATGCTCCCGGATCGAGCGGCTGAGCCAGCGCCGCAACGCCTCCTGGACGAGGCTCAGGCTCCTCGAGTCGCGCCTTGCCGACGAGACCGATCCCTACCGAAGGGAGCGGCTGGAAGCGGCGAAGGGCAGGGAGGAGTGCCGCTACGCCAATGCCAAGGGAGAGCTCGGTTGCCTAAGGACGATCGTGCCCAACTCGGTAGTCGCGAGGATACTGGGCGTCCCGAAGGGCACCGTGGATTCCGGGCTTTATTATCTGCGGAAGCGCTACGGTCCCGGCGCCTAGGGGCTCGGGAGGGCGCCGTCTTGCCTCGGACGCGGGCCTGAGGTTATCGTTCCGGACCATGGAACTATTCGTCGCTACCGGCAACGCGCATAAACTCATCGAACTCGGACCCGCCCTGCCAGGGCAGGTCCTGAGGAGCCCGGCGGACGCGGGCATCGAGGGCTTCGACGTCGTGGAGGACGGCGCCACATTCCTCGAGAACGCGGTTAAGAAAGCCGTGGCCCTCCATCGGCTCGTCGGAAAGCCCTCCCTCGCCGACGATTCGGGGCTGTCCGTCCGAGCCCTGGGAGGAGCGCCCGGAGTGCTCTCCGCCCGTTACGGATCGATCGACGGGCGCCGCAAGCTCGAGGCCGCCGAGCGCAACGCCTACCTGCTCGCGAACATGGAGGCTCACGAGGATAGGGCCTGCGCCTTCGTCTGCTGCCTCGTCCTCGTCCTCGCCGAGGACAGGGTGTTCGCCGTCCAGGAAACCTGCCCGGGCGAGCTCCTCCGCGCGCCCAGGGGGAGCGGGGGCTTCGGCTACGATCCCGTAGTCTACCTCCCCGAGCTGGGAAAGAGCGTCGCGGAGCTTGCGATCGGGGAGAAGAATCGCCTCTCCCACCGTGGCCGGGCCTGTGCGCGGATGGCTGCCCTGCTCGCCGAACTCGAGTCCAGACCCTAGTTTTCTCGAAATTCCTTCTTGCACCCACTGACATATTATGTCAATATGTCACATATTTGGCGTTGGGAGGTTCCCATGGACGATTCGAAGAAGGTCGGGCCGAGGCTCTCGCAGTTTAGGGCGGATAGGGGCATGACCGTGGACGCGCTTTCCGCCCGCTGCGGTGTCCCGGCCGAAACGATAGAGGCGATCGAGGCGGGGCAGATGAGTCCCTCCATCGCTCCCCTCGTCAAGCTTTCCCGCGCCCTCGGGGTGAGGCTCGGCACCTTCCTCGACGACGCGGGGGGCCGGGGACCCGTCGTCTGCCGCGGCGGGCAGGCTTCCGAGGTCATGCGGGCGCCCGGCCAGGTGTCCGCCAAGATGGGGGCCATGAGCTTCTACTCCCTCGCGAAGGACAAGGCCGGTCGCTCGATGGAGCCCTTCATCGTCGACGTTCGCCCGATCCCCGGGGACGAGGCCAATCTCTCCTCCCACGAGGGCGAGGAATTCATCTACGTCCTTCAGGGCGAGGTGGAGGTGCGCTACGGCTCCGATACGCGCGCCCTCGTAGCGGGCGATTCCATCTATTACGACTCCATCGTGCCCCACCGAGTCAGCTCGAAGGCTCCTGCCCGGCTGCTGGCCGTCGTCTACGCGCCCTTCTGAGGAGGACCGCCATGGCATTCACCAACGAAACCGTGGGCGGCCTGCTCTCCTCCTGGGCTAGGAAGGCCCCCTCCCGGGAATTCATCGTATACGCCGACAGGGACCTCCGCTTCAGCTACGCGGAATTCGACGAGAGGGTGGACAGCCTAGCCAAGGGCCTCCTCGCCATCGGCCTGAGCAAGGGCGATCACCTGGGAATATGGGCGAACAACGTCCCGGATTGGCTGACCATCCTCTTCGCGACGGCGAGGATAGGCGTGGTCCTCGTCACGGTCAACACCGGCTACAAGCTCCACGAGCTCGAGTACATCGTGCGGCAGTCGGACATGAAGGCCCTCTGCATAGTCGACGGCTTCAAGGACTCGGACTACGTGTCCATGGTCAGGGAGCTGATCCCCGAGCTCGCCGCGCAGGAGCGAGGCCGGCTCTCGAGCGCGCGATTCCCGGCGCTCCGGAGCCTGATCTACATGGGCCCGAAAAAGCACCGGGGGATGTACAGCATGTCCGAGCTCCTCCTCCTCGGGGCGCACTGCGAGGAGGACTGGCTGCGCGAGGCGTCGGCCTCGCTTTCCTGCCACGAGGTGATCAACATGCAATACACCTCGGGGACGACAGGCTTCCCCAAGGGCGTGATGCTGAGCCACCACAACATCGTGAACAACGGGCTAAACATCGGCGAGTGCCAGCGCTTCACCGAGTCCGAGAGGGTCTGCCTCCCGGTGCCCCTCTTCCACTGCTTCGGGCTCGTCCTCGGCGTGATGGCCGCGCTTACCCACGGCGCCACGATGGTCGTCTGCGAGAACTTCGACCCGCTCCTCGTGCTGGCCTCCGTGCAGAAGGAAAGGTGCACCGCCCTCTACGGGGTTCCCACGATGTTCATAGCCGAGCTCAACCACCCCATGTTCGGCATGTTCGACCTCTCCTCGCTGCGCACCGGCATCATGGCGGGCTCTCCCTGCCCCATGGAGATCATGAAGCGCGTGATCGAGGACATGCACGCGAAGGACATCACGATAGCCTACGGCCTCACCGAGTCGTCCCCTGTAATGACCCAGACCCGGGTCGACGACCCCATCGAGGTAAAGGTCGGGACCGTGGGGCGAGCCCTGCCCGGCGTCGAGGTCAAGGTCTGGAGCCCCGAGGAGGGGAGGGACTGCGCCGTCGGAGAACAGGGCGAGCTCTGCTGCAGGGGCTACAACGTTATGAAGGGCTACTACGGCATGGAGGAGGAGACGGCCCGAGTCATCGACGCCGAGGGCTGGCTGCACTCAGGCGACCTCGGCGTCGTCGACGCCCAGGGCAACTTCCGCGTGACCGGGCGCATAAAGGACATGATCATCCGGGGCGGCGAGAACGTCTACCCGAGGGAGATCGAGGAATTCCTCCTGAGCCTCGCCGGCGTGAGCGACGTGCAGGTCGCCGGAGTGGCGAGCGAGAGATACGGCGAGGAAGTCGCGGCCTTCGTGATCCGCAAGCCAGGCGCTTCCTTGAGCGAGGAGGAGGTGAGGGATTTCTGCAGGGGGAAGATAGCCCGCTTCAAGGTGCCCCACTACGTATTCTTCGTCGAGGAGTACCCGATGACGGGCTCGGGGAAGATCCAGAAATACAAGCTTCGCGAGCTTGGGAAAAAGCTGGCCGACGAGCAGGCGAGCGCCACCGCGAAATAACGCGAAGGCACGCTAATTCGCGCAGGCAATCGAATGGCATCGCAGGCCGTTTCGTATTCGGGCGCTTTAGCGCAGCTTCGCGGTTCGGCAATGAAACGGCCGCGTCCCAAGGGACGCGGCCGCTCTCGTACATGAACGAGCGCTTACTTCTGTTCCGGCGCGGCTTTGATGCCGTACTTCTTGTTGAAGCGCTCGATGCGTCCTGCGGTGTCTACGAGCTTCTGCTTTCCGGTAAAGAATGGGTGGCAGGACGAGCAAATTTCGACCTGGATCTTCTTTACCGTCGAACGGGTCTCGATGACATTGCCGCAGGCGCAGGTGATGGTGGTGAGCTCGTACTTGGGATGGATTCCGCTCTTCATCATGAACCTCCGCGATGCTGATGCCTGAAAACCGGCCATATGGACGGCAGCCGGCGAACCGCTGGTAATTAAAGGCGGTCCGCAGTGCGATTTCTCCCTTTTCTTTCGATCGGGGGAAACTAACTTAATAATATCGATAATACCGACTTTCGTCTACGACAGCCCTAGGACGGGGTGTTCATCGATTTCAGGAAGGCCTCGTTGTTCTTGGACTTCATCATCCTGTCGATCAGGAGCTCGATTATCTCCACGTCGTCCATCGGATTGATCACCTTGCGGAGCACCCAGATCTTCTGGAGCTCCTCTTCCGAGAGGAGGAGCTCCTCCTTTCGGGTGCCGGACTTCTTGATGTTGATGGCCGGGAAGGTGCGGCGGTCCGAGAGGCGGCGGTCGAGGTTGATCTCCATGTTGCCCGTGCCCTTGAACTCCTCGAAGATCACCTCGTCCATCCTGGAGCCCGTATCGATGAGGGCGGTCGCGATGATGGTGAGGGAGCCTCCCTGCTCGATGTTGCGCGCGGCGCCGAAGAAGCGCTTGGGCTTGTGCAGGGCGTTGGAGTCCACGCCGCCCGACAGGATCTTGCCGCTCGTGGGCACCGTCTGGTTGTAGGCGCGCGCGAGGCGGGTGATCGAGTCGAGGAGGATGACCACGTCCTTGCCGTGCTCGACCAGGCGCTTCGCCTTGTCGAGGACCATCTCGGCCACCTGGACGTGGCGCGTGGCCTGCTCGTCGAAGGTCGAGGAGATCACCTCGGCCTTGACAGTGCGCTCCATGTCGGTGACTTCCTCCGGGCGCTCGTCGATGAGGAGGACGATCAGGTAGACTTCGGGGTGGTTGGCCGTGATGGCGTTCGCGATCTTCTGGAGGAGGATGGTCTTTCCGGTCTTGGGCGGCGACACGACGAGGGCGCGCTGTCCCTTGCCGATAGGGCAGAAGAGGTTGATGATCCGGGTCGAGACTTCCTGCGTCGTCGTCTCCAGGTCGAGCCGCTGGTGCGGGTAGAGGGGAGTGAGGTTCTCGAAGGGGATGCGGTTCTGCGCGACCGCCGGCTCGTCGAAGTTGACCTGCTCGACGCGGAGCATCGCGAAGAAGCGCTCTCCCTCCTTGGGGCTGCGTATCTGGCCGTAGACGGTATCGCCCGTCTTGAGGTTGAAGAGCCTGATCTGCGACGGGGAGATGTAGATGTCGTCCGAACCGGGCAGGTAGGAGTTTTGGGGCGAGCGCAGGAAGCCGTAGCCGTCGGGCAGGATCTCGAGCGAGCCGTAGGCGTAGATGATGCCGCCGCGGTCCGTGTGCGCCTTCAGGATGTAGAAGATGAGCTCCTGCTTCTTGAAGGAGATCATCTCCTCGTGATTGATCCCGTACTTGCCGCCAAGGTCCCGAAGCTCCTTCAGGCCCATCTCGGTGAGGTCGTTGATGGAAAGGCGGGAGCGGTTCTCCCCGTAGTCGGACTTGCCGTTCTGCTCCGCCTGCGCCTTCTCGTTCGCGCGCTCGAAGCTTTCCTGCCTGCGGACGAAGCCGGCCTGCATGGCGTCGCGACCCTCGAGGTCGCGACGACCCTCGAGGTCGCGACGGCCCTCGCGGTTCGAGGATTCCTGACGACCCTGCGGTGAGGAGTCGCCCATGCCGGGCAGGCCTGAGTCGGCCCGCGGGGCCTTTCGCTTGACGCGTATGCGCACCGGATTCCGCGCGCCTAGGTCCGCCTCGCCCTCCTCCTCGCCTCCCTGCGCCTCGTAATCCGAAGCGGCTTCGGCTCCCTCGGCAGGGCTCTCGTCCTCGGCTGCCGCCTGGGAGAAAGGAGCGAGATCGGGCTGGCTGTCGGGCGACTCGTCGCTGTTGCCGTTGGCCTCGACCTGGTCGAGCGCCTTTCGCTTGCGGATGATCGCCACGGGTTTTTCCGAACGCTGTTCTGGGTTGTCCATTGTTTACGGCGGGCCGTAAGGCCCTTTCCTTCTTGAAGATACGGTGTTTGTCGGGAATAGGGAGCCGTCGCGGAATAGGTTGGTTTTTCCTTCTCCTGAACGGGCGGGACCCTGAAGTCCGGCCTGGGACGATCGGTCCCGCTTTGGTCCGCGCATGTTCAAGCGCGGCACCGCTCGGCTCTCTTACTCACGACTATAGACCGGGCAAATCGTATTGTCAATATCGACCCTTCACGGGCGATGCTCCCCGGCGCCTCGCCCGAGGGCGAGGTCGGTAATGCGGGACATCGCGCGCGACGCCGCGCTCTCGCGCACGCTTTCCCTGTCGCCGGAGAATACTGCGGACTCCTCGTACGCCTCGCCGTCCCAGCAGCGGTATGCGAACCATACCAGGCCCACGGGCTTTCCCGCGCCGCCTCCCTCGGGTCCCGCGATGCCGGTTATCGCCAGGGCCAGGTCCGCGCCCCCGCCCTTGGGGCCGCCGCTCGCCGAGATCGCGCCCTCGGCCATCGCCCTGGCGACCTCTCGGGAAACGGCTCCGAATTCGGCTATCGCATCGGGCGCCACGCCGAGCAGGCGGGTCTTGCACTCGTTCGAGTAGGCCGCGACCCCGCCCCACAGTATCGTCGAGGCTCCGGGTATCGCGGTGATGGCGGCTGTGACCATGCCGCCCGTGCAGGACTCGGCGCAGACGAGCCGGAGGCGCCGATCTGACAGCGCCCGGTAGAGCCCCTCCGCGGCCTCGGCGACCGTATCCTCGGGAAGGATCAAGCTAGGCGTCATCCTTGGGGGAGGTGAAGGGATCGAAGGAGGAGGGGTCGCGGATCATCTCGCACTTGCCCTCGAATACCACGCCGTCGGCGATCCGAAGCTTGGAGGTGCGCACGTTTCCGTAGACCTTCGCGCTCGGGAGCATCTCGAGGCGGTCCGCCGCCTCTATGTCGCCATGAACGATCCCCCCGACGACGACGCTCGACGCCCGTATGCGGCGCGCGCTGACGACCGCGTCGTCGTCTATGAAGAGCTTGCCCATGGAATCGATCTCGCCCTCGAACTTGCCCTTGATGCGCAACGAGTCCTTGAACCGCAGGGTCCCGGAGAAGCTGGTTTCCTTGCCGAGGGTGGTCGCGATGAGCGGGATGGATTCGTCCTTTCTCGGCTTCGCCATTTTTCGCGCTCTCACTTATGGGTCATGACGAATACGCCGTCCCAATCCTCGGGAGGCGGGTTTTCGATGTAGAATTTGCAGCGCAGGTAATATACCTTGCTAGGCCCGTCGGCCTGGTCGATCTTGAGCGCCTCGCCGAAGAACTTAAGGGCCTCCGCGAAGTTCATGAGCTTGTAGAGCTTGCGCCCCTGGGTGAAGAGTTCGACGACTTTCTTCTTGTCCTCGGTGATCGTCATGTGAGAGCCCCCTTCGCTATTCCGGTCGGCCCCGATATTTGGTCTTGATGGTAGGCAGCTCGGTCTCCGTTTTCTTCAGGCTGTCCGCCTCCGCCTTGAGGGCGGCCACCGCGGCGTCGAGCGAATCGAGCTCGGCGATGGCTCGTCCCGCCTCCAGCCGCGTGCGCTCCACGAAGGGCTTGGCCGAGCCGCATTCCGGCTCCAGCGCCACGGCGTCGCGCATCAGGTCGACCAGCGGGGAGCGGAGGCTGGTAGCGAAGCCGAGCACGCGCTGGGCGATCTCCTCGGAGATGCGGATGCGCGCCTCGCGCCGCTCGATCTGGTGTATGAGCTCGCGGGTGCGCAGCACGGCGCGGATCCGCGCCAGGACTTCCGAGAAATTGAAGGGCTTGGTGATGTAATCGTCGGCCCCGAGCTCGAGGCCCTCGACCTTGTCCTTCACGTCGTCCATCGCGGAGAACATGATGATCGGCGTGTCGGCGAACTCGCGGAAATCCTCGCTGGTCTTGATTATCTTGGTGACCTCCCACCCGGAAAGGCGGGGCATGACGTTGTCGAGGATTATAAGGTCGGGCTTGAAGCGCTTGACGAGCTCGAGGGCGTCGGCGCCGTTGTCGGTCTTCTCCGTCTCGAAGCCGAGCTTGGTGAGCATGACTTCGAAGAACTCGAGGTTGATCTGCTCGTCGTCGACGAGGAGTATGCGCTTCTTTGTGTCCATGTGGTTCCCGTCCTAGCTCGCGAGACCCGTCCGCGGTGTAAACGCAGGCGGTATAAGGCATTCTCACACAGGGTACCGAGCTTGTCAATGCGACCGGCGGAGCTGCCAGCTGACCCCGCCGCGCTATTTCGCGTCGATGTCCACTGCCGCCAGGTCGGCGCCCGCCGTGGGGCTGGCGGTGGGATCGATCGTCCACGCCGCCTTTTTGAGCTCCCTGCCGGGCCTGAAGGACGCGACGCCGTGGTCCTCCACCGAGACGATGGCGCCGGTCTTGGGATTGCGGGCGCGCTTGCGTCCCTTTCGTAGCTTGACCTCGAAGGTCCCGAAGCCGCGGAGCTCGACTGTCTTGCCGGAGAGTATGGCGCCCTTAATCTCGTCGAAGAGGGCGTCGATTAGGCCGTGGATTTCCTTGCGGTTGAGCGTCCTACCGGCGTGGAGGGCTTCGATGAGCTCGGCCTTCGTGACTTTACCAGCCATGATTCCCTTCTCCATGCCCGTTGTATCGGTGCGCGAGGAGGCGTCTCGAGGACGTCCCCCGGCTACCGTGCTTTACGCAAGCGCGTTGATGAGGCGCTGCATCCGCGACTTCTTGCGGGCCGCGGCGTTCTTCTTGACGATTCCCTTGCGGGCAGCCGTATCGATCCGCTTGATCATATCCTTGAGCGCGACTTCGGCCGCTGCCTTGTCCTTGCTCTCCGCCGCCACGAGAACCTTCTTGGCGCTGCTGCGAATCGCGGTCTTCTCGGACTTGTTCTGAAGCCGCCTCTTCTCGCCCTGCCGGTTTCGCTTCTCGGCGGATTTATTCGTCTGTGCCAAATGAACTACCCTCCATGTACGGATAAAAACTAAAGGGGGACCGTGAAGGCCCCACATCGTTGACTATAGACCGAGGCTACCAGAACCGGGCGGGGTTGTCAAGGCGGACGCGCTCCTTAACATGGCCCGCGTTCCATAGTATAAAACGAATTACAGGTGGCTGGGATGATCAACGCCCTCGTGATCGCTTCAATTATAGTGCTGCTCGCCTTCTACGATATCCTGCTGACGCTATCGAGAGGTTCCTGGAACCTTCCAGGGCTTTCGAGACTACCGAAGCCTTCGCGAAACGCTCGGTCCGGCAAATATTCAACATCATGCGCCTCTACTGCCGCGTGGGGCTCGAGTACGAGAACCGCTCCGGCAGCGAGCTGCCCGAGCGCTTCCTCCTCGTAGCCAACCATCAGAGCCTGCTGGATATACCCGTGTGTTTCGCCCTCTTCCCGGGCAGGAGGCTGCGCTTTGTGGCTAAATGGGAGCTTCGCGACGGGATTCCCTTCGTTTCGCTCATCCTGCGAATCCAGGGGCACGCCCTCATACGGCGCGACGGGGAGGCCACCCAGGCCATGCGCTCGATACGACGCTACGCAAGGCGCTGCGAGCGCGAGGGAACCTGCCCGGTCATCTTCCCCGAGGGGAAACGCTCCTTGGACGGCGAAGTGGGGGTTTTTCATACGGCCGGAGTCCGAAAGATCCTCGACGAGACTGCTTTGCCCGTGGTCGCCGCCGTCCTGGACGGGGGGTGGCGAGTCGCGAAACTCAAGGACATCCTGAAAAACCTCGGGGAAGCCCGCTTCCGGGTGCGCGTGCTCTCCGTTACGCCGGTCTTGAGCGCAAAAAAGGAAGTACTCGTGGCACTCGCTGCGGCTAGAGAGGAAATTGCGGCTGGATTGAAGTCGATGCGTTCGAAGGCTTAGCGATTGCCGGAACGCAAAAAAGGGCCATCCATAGACGGCCCCATTCTGTAGATCGGCCTAACCCTTCAGACGAAATCGCGAGGCCGGCGCTCGGTTCGCTTGCACTTCTCGCACTCGGCGCTGTTCTTGACCTTGCCGTTCTCGAAAAGGGTCTTCATCTTGACCTCGCCGCCGCAGGGGCAATAAAAACGCTGAGTAGCGCTCGATGTACGAGAGTTCTTCGATACAGCTGCCATGACTGACTCCTTCTTTGCGGTGAAAAGATAGCCAAATAAGGCTCAACTGTCAATTAGTCGAAAAAAGTGCTCCCGGGGCTCCGGGCAAAAAAGTGCTCCCGGGGAAGGAGGAGGACCCCGGGAGCGTTGCACACCGAAGGAGCAAAGCGGATGCGGCGCCTCGTCCAGCGCCCATCTACAATGAATAACAACGCTCCCGCCCTCCGGTTACGACTATTCCTCGTCGGGGCCTCGCCCGCGAAGTCGGTCGGCCGCCCTTCGAATCGCGGTCGCGACCCGCCCCCTGAGCCTTGAGAGGGGGGAGCTGCCGAACCGCTGGCCGTAGTCCCTCGCCGCCTCCCCGATGGAGAAGCCGAGGCCGTACTTGCGCTTGAGCTCGTCCCAATGCTGGACGAGGAACATGTAGAGGTCGGAGGGAGTGCGGCCAGGGAAGCGCGAGAGCAGCCCCTCCTCCTGGATCGCGGCGATCACCGGCTTGTAGACGTTCTCGTGCCAGGACCAGAGCGCGTCGTCGAGCGAGAGCTCCCCCTTGATATCCTGGTTCAGGTAGTACTTGTGGACGAGGACGTGCTCGAGGATCTGGTCGTACCGGCCAGGGCTCGTGAAGTCGAGCCCCGTGTCCCCCGTGATTTTCCCGTAGTTCGTCTTCTCGTAGAAGCCCTTCTTCTCGTAGGCCACGACCTCGCGCTTCAGGTCCTCCAGCGTCATGCCGGGCCTCAGGTCGATGACCGTATCGAGCCTGGACACCTCGGCGTCGATCATCGTCTGGCCCCGTATCCGCGCGACCGAGACCCGATGGTTTCCGTCCCGGACGAAATAAACCCCGCCGACCTCGTAGATCCGCACGGGGGGGAGGATCACGTCGTTGTAATGGGCCATGTCGATGCTCGTCCAGCGGGAGCGGAGGAATTCCTTGCGGGGGAGGAAGTGGCGGTTGAAGTCCCGGTACCTGCCCTCGCTGCCCACGATCCGGTCGACTTCCACCGCCTCCAGGCCGACGTAGGTCTCGCCTCCGGGATGCAGGATGGCCTTGACCCCCTCGAAGGACAGGAGGTTCTCGCGCTCCGGGTCGAGGAGCCGCGATAGGCGCGACAGGAGCTCGCGGGTGCGCGCTCGACCGAAGTCGTCGTCCGCCATGTTCTCGAACCAGCCGCTCATGGCCTATTCCTCCGTGTCCAGGATCCAGTGCCCGAAGGCGTTGATGACCTTCGTCTCGCCGTAGTCGCTGACCCTTACGTCCCCGAGGTCGTAGAGGTGGATATGCCCGTGAACCAGCCACTTGGGCTTGAAGGCGCGCATGAGCCAGAGGAAGCACGAGAATCCCCTATGGCAACGATCGTCCTTGTCGTGGACGCCCCGCGGCGCGGCGTGGGTCAGGATGAGGTCCACGGCCCTTCCCCGGAACAGCCTATTCATGAGGAGGCGGGGGACGAGGAGGGCGATCCTGGAGGCCATCGCGAATTCGCTGTATTGGTTCGAGCCCCCGTTGTAGAGCATCGAGCCCGGCAGGCCGAGGACGATGAGCCCCTCGGCCCGCTTTATCCTGAAGCCGGCGTCCACGGCCCCCGTCGCCGAGCCGGCGGCGCTCGTCCCCTCGGCGTTCCAGCGAGCGACGCCGTGGGCCTCGAGCTCGCTCAAATCGTGGTTGCCGGCCACGTAAAGGAGGTCCTTGTTGAGCATGGAGGTGATGAAGCCCAGGTATTCCGGGGGCAGGTCGCCCGCGCTGAGCACCAGGTCGATATCCTTGAACCTCTCGCGCATCCTCGGGGAATAGACCAACGGATCGATCTGGTCGGATACGCAGAGTATCTTCATCGCCTCTTCGCCGGGGCCGTCTTCGCGAGCATCTCCTGGAGCCGCTCCTTGGTCAGGAGCTCGACCGATCTGTTCTCCGCGAACTCGAGCGCCGCCCGCGAGAAGCCCGAGCTCGTCACGATGGATCCCCGGACTATGCTGAGCTTCTTCATCGAGTCGAGGAGGGAGCGCACCGCGACTTCGTCCAGGTTGTCCGAGACGCGGAGGAAGCGGACGAGGGTCGGGATCTTCTTGGCGGCCCTCCACTTGTCCGATTCCCCCTCGACCGCGATTATGTCGACCCCGTTCTGGACCTCGGCCGTATCGCGTATCGAGAGGCCCATCGAGCCCTCGACGACCGCCTTGCACATCCCGGAGAATTCCTCCTTGCCGCAGGTCAGGTAGTCCTTCATGTGGTCGTCGGTGCGGTATTCCTGGTACTGGGTGAGCTTTTCCGCGACGTCGCGGAAGCCGGGTTTTTTCGCGTAGATGCGCTCCCACTGCTCGATGGCCTGGTCGAGGCTCCGCGATTTCTCGTAGCAGAGCGCGAGGAAGTACCGGCCGTACAGGCTCTCCGGCAGGCCCTCGTCCTTGATCTGCTTGACCGCCCGCTCGAGCTCGGGAACGGCCTTGTCCATCGCGCCTTGGCTCATGTAGCAGCCGCCCCGCTCGACGAGGCACTTGAGCCTCAAGTCCGGGTTCCGCGAGGCCTTCTCGAAGGCGAGCAGGGCCGCGGTGAAGTCGCTCATCTCCTTGAGGACCTTCCCCACGTAGTAATAGGCCTCGAAATCGTCGGGGTTCCACTTGAGGGCTGCCTCGAATTCGGCCCGGGCCTCCATTGAATGCTTGGTGCGATAGAGTATGAGGCCGAGGATGTGGTGGGCGAGGTGCAGTCGCTGGTCCATCTCGAGCGCCTTGCGCAAATAGTTCACCGCCAGGTCGGTCTTGCCCCGGGCCTCGAAGAGTCGGCCCGCGTCCAGGAAATGTTTGGCGGAGCGGGGGTCTATCTTGGTGAGGAGGATATACTCGCCGGAGGCCTGCTCGACCTGGTTAAAGCGCTCGTAGAGGGCGGAGATGCGCACGCGGAAATCGATCTCGGGCACTTCAGGCCCGAATTGGGCCAGGTCCCCAACGGCCTTCAGCTCCATCAAGGCGAGCTCGGGCTTGCCCTCGGCCTGATAGGCCTGAGCGAGGTACCAATGCGCGGCCGCGTTATGCGGGTCCTTCTGCAGGAGGGCTTTCGCCGAGCGGACCACAACCGAGGAGTGGCCCTGCTTCAGGGCCTCCGCGAGGGCCTTGGATTGCCTCGGGGCCGATACCATGCGGACGATGAACACGCTTAAGACGGCGACGCCGACGCCGAGAATCAGTATAAGTACGATGACGAACGACATTCTTCCTTACCGCCCCGGAAGGAGCTTCCTTACTTTGCTGCTCGGTCCCTTCCGTGGTATCATACTATAAAGCATTTTATTGCATTTTGCGACACCTCGAAAAGAGGGGAGGTCCAGTGAAAGTCGCCCGTTACCTTGCCGTCGCGGCCTTTTTCGCCCTCGCCTGCGCCGGGGCGGCCGCCGCTTCCTACGACGACGGCGAGAGGCTCTTTCGCGAGGACAAGCCCGCCGAGGCCGCCCCCCTCCTCGAGAAGGCCGTCCTCGAGCCGGGGGCCGACGAGCGCGCCTGGCTCTATCTCGCCCTCTCCTACCAGCAGCTCGGCAGGCTCGACGAGGCCTCGGCCGCGCTGCGCAAGGGCCTGGGCCAGTCGAGCCGCTTCAAGTCGCTGTTCTACTACGACCTCGGCAACGTATTCGCCCTGCAGGGCAAGAACTCCTTCGCCGCCGACATGTTCACTCAGGCCGTAGCCCTGGACGGCGCCTTCGCTCCCGCCTTTCTCAACAGGGCCAACGCGCGCCTGACCGTCAAGGACCTCGCGGGCGCGGCGGAGGACTACCGCCGCTACCTCGAGCTGGAGCCGACGAGCGCCCAGAGGGGCGCCATCGAGGAGTTGCTTAAGCGCCTCTCGAAGGGGATAGCCGATACCGAGCGCGCGGCCGCCGAGGCCGAGGCGAAGAAGCTCGCCGACGAGGCCTCGCGCCAGGCCCTCCTCGACAAGATGTCCGCGTCCCTCAAGGCCTCGGCGGACGAGACGACGAGCATCTCGGCCGGCGCGGGGGACGTCCAGGGCTACGGCGACGAGATCAAGATCGACGAGTGACGCTACGCTTCGCCAGTTCGTAAGGAGTTTGTGTGACCAAGCCTGCCAAGACCATAATCGCCGTCGCGGCCGCAGCCGCCGTCCTCGCCGCCGTCGCCCTCGTCGTCTTGCTGGGACCGGCCAAGGCCGATAAGACGCGGAGGAACGTCCTCACCTCGGCGCAGTACTATCTCGACAAGGGCGACTACGGCAGGGCCCTCGACCTCGTGGACAAGCTCCTGATCGATAACGCCTTCGACAAGGAGGCCCGCGACCTCCGCGACAAGGCCATGCAGGCCAAGTCGGGGGAGGACGCGGCCAAGGCCCGGGAGGCGGCGCAGGCGGAAGCCTCGGGCCAGAAGGCCATAGCCCAGTCCCTCGACAAGCTCGGGCAGAAGCTGAAGACCGGTGCCTCCGCGGCCGCCTCGACGCAGGGGGCGGCGGCCGACGCATCGGCCAAGTCCAAGGCGGCCCAGGCCGCCGCTGCCGCCGCGGCGGCCGACGCGCAAAAGAAGGCCGACGCCGACGCGGCGGCCGCTCAAAAGAAGGCGGAGGCGGAGGCCGAGGCGGCCCGCAAGAAGGCCGAGGCCGATGAGCTCGCCAAGAAGGGCCGCGAGCTCCAGGACAAGATGAGGGCGGTCAACGAGCTCGTCGACAAGGGCAAGAAATCCGTCGACTCGGGCGATTTCGCGTCGGGCGACAAGGCTTTCGCCGAGGCCAGGGGCAAGCT
Organism: Spirochaetaceae bacterium; assembly: GCA_025355995.1. Taxonomy (GTDB): domain Bacteria; phylum Spirochaetota; class Spirochaetia; order Treponematales; family Rectinemataceae; genus UBA1306. The sequence continues at coordinate 70,853 of JANXYQ010000076.1, forward strand.
CCCCGAGGGCGAGGACAAGTTCTCGGGGCAGAAGCTAGCCGACATGGCGGACGCGCTATACTCGGCCGCCAAGAAGAACCCGGGAGCCGGGGCGGATGCCGCCATGCAGGAGGCGATCCAGACCGCGCGCGACGCGAAGAAGCGCGACCCCGCGAACGCCCTTCCTTTCTATACGCTGGGCAAGATCAACTCGGACCTCAACCAGACCGACAACGCCATCACGGAGCTCAAGCAGGCGGCGAGCCTCGACCTAAGAACTACCTGTATTCCTTCGCCCTCGGCATCGCATATTTCAAGGCGCGGCGCTACGAGGACGCGCGTCAGTCCTTCGAGGCTACCGTCACCCTCAACCCGAAATTCGACCGCGGCTTCTACAACCTGGGCAGCACCTGGAAGGCCCTCGGCGACCCCGCCAAGGCCCTCGATTCCTTCCGCAAGGCGGCGGCCGCCAACCCGAACTACGGCGGGGCCTGGCAGGAGATCGGCAAGATACAGGCCATCAAGGGCGACCGGAAGGCAGCCATCGACTCCTACGCCAAGGCCATACAGCTCGAGCCTGGCAACGCCCAGGCGATGAGGGAACTGGCGGTCATCCAGGCGGGGGGCGGCGACTATAAGTCGGCCGAGGGCCTCTTCCAGCGCGCGCTCGGCGTCAGGGACGACGCGCTCACGAACTACAACATGGCGACCGTCAAGCTCGAGCTGGGCAAGTCGCAGGACGCCGTGAAGTACGCCGAAAAGGCCGTCGCTCAAGCGGCCAACGTCGCCGCCTACCAGTACACCCTCGGCCTCGCGGACGAGCAGGCCGGCAACTCCGACGGCGCCATAGCCGCCTATTCGCAGGCGGCCTCCCTCGACAAGAAGTACGCCGAGCCGAGGATCAACCTCGGCCGCATCTACCTCGACGCCGGCTTGACGGACAAGGCGCTCGCCTACCTGGACGAGGCCTACCAGGCCGATCCCAAGTCCTTCGAGGCGAACAACAACCTGGCGAACGCATACGGCAGGAAGGGCATGTTCGACAAGTCCGTCTTCCATTACGAGATCGCCCTCAACCTCGCTCCCCGCGACGCCACCGTGCGGCTCAACCTCGCCAAGGCCTACCTCTCCGCGAACAGGCTGGATTCGGCCAAGGACGCCTACGCGGCCCTGCTGAAGCTCGATCCGGCCAAATGGGACGGCTACTACGAACTCGGAAAGCTCTACGCCTCGACCGGGGACGCCGCCAACGCGAAGAAGGTCCTGGGCGAGCTCGTATCCAAGAAGCCCGACTATCCTAAGCGCGCCGAGGTGGACCAGATACTCGCGGGATTATAAGGGGGAGAACATCCACCAAGTCGGAATCCGCGCTGATAACCGTCGTATGCGTGGGTCCCAGCTTCGAGAGAAACGCGGAGCTCGCTCGGTCCATCGTGCCTTTGGCGCGAGATCCGCTTGGTTCTTGGGGCGGATACGGCTTGAGGGCCCGATGGCCTGCGGAAGCGCTCGCCCCGCGTTCTCTCGGCGTCCCGCGCCCTCCCCGATAGTCATGCGCGGATTCCACCTCAGGAGGATTCGTCTCCCCCTCGCTCCGGCCTCCTCGGCAAGGCGCGTTGTGCGATATCGCGCCTTGCCTGCGGTGGCCTGCGCTCCCCCCACTCCGCGTCAAATCTCGCGACGGACTAGGCGATAGAGCTGCTCGCGCGTTATGCGCGACCAGATGGGGCGGCCGTGGGGGCAGCGGGGCTCGGGCAGCTCGAGCGCGCGCGCGATGAGCTCCTCCGCGGCTGCGTCGTCGAGGGAGTCGCCGTCCTTGACCGCGGAGCGACATGCGGCGAGGGCTCTGGCGGCGCGGCGCCTATCTCCCGAGCCCCTCGCCAGCTCGCGGACCGCCTCGGCCGGCGAGGCCGCCAGCTCGGGCGGCGCGGCGGCGACGAGCCAGGAGCGGCCGTCCCGCTCCAGCTTGAACCCCGCTGCTTCCAGCTCGTCCGCCGCCGCCGCAATGCGCGCCTCCTCGGCCTCGTCCTCGATCGCTATCGGCTCGGGGATGAGCAGCGCCTGCGATTCGGCGGGGCGCGCCATGAGGCCGTCGAAGATCAGGCGCTCATGGGCCGCGTGCTGGTCCAGGAACCAGAGGGCCCCGTCCCGCTCGAACACGAGGAAGGGACCGAGGGCCGAGCCCAGGTAGCGGAAATCGCGCGCCGGGCTCGGCGAGGGCAGGGCAGGGGAGGCGCCCGATTCGGCTCTCTCGCGGACCTCGTCGAAGGCCTCCCAGCTCGGCCTTCGAGCGACATAGGCGGGAGGCGTCCCGCCCGGGATGGGCCGGAATTCGAGCTCGAGCTCCGCCGCGGGATCCGGCATGGCTTGGGCGGGATCGCGGCGGGCGAGCTCGCGGAGGAAGGATTGGGCAGCCGAGTTCATGGCGTGCCGCGGTCCGTCCGGATCCTTGAAGCGGACTTCCTTCTTCGCGGGATGGATGTTGAAGTCCGCGAGCGCGGGATCTATCTCGAGGAAGAGGAAGGCGAAGGGATGGCAGCCTCCGGGCAGGTAGCCCGAGAAGGAATAGTCCAGCGAGCCGAGCAGAGACCAATCCTGGACCCGCCTCCTGTTGACGAAGGCCTGCATGAGCCGGCGATCCGGCCGCGAGTAGGCCGGGCCCGCGAGGATCAGCTCGCCCGCGAAGCCCGAGCCCGAGAAGGCTATCGCGTGCAGGAAATCGCGCGGGACCTCGCCGTGGAGGGCGATCACGCGATCGAGCCTCGAGGAGGGACGCAGGATCTCGCCCTTGGCCGACCCCGACTCGAAGCGGAAGCCGAGACCGGGGTGCGCGAGCGCCTTGTCCTCGAAGGCCTGGCGGCAGAGCGCGGCCTCGGCCTGCGGTCGCTTCAGGAACTGCCGCCTCGCGGGGAAGTCCTTGAACAAGCCGGTCACCGAGACGCTCGTGCCGCGCCTGCCCGAGCAGGCCTCCAGCACGGGCGGCGAGCCCGGCCGCGCGAGGAGGCGATGCGCGGAGGGCGAAGCCTGGTCCTTGGATACGATCTCCACTACGGCGGCCGCGGCTATCGAGGCGAGGGCCTCGCCGCGGAAGCCGAGGCTGCGCGCCGTCAGCAGATCGTCGGCGTTGGCTATCTTGGACGTAGCGTGGGGGAAGATCGCGAGCTCGAGGTCGTCGCGATCCATGCCCGCGCCGTCGTCCGAGACGCGGATCGAGCCGATGCCGCCCTCCTCTATGCGCGCGGAGACCTCGGCCGCCCCCGAGTCTATCGCGTTGTCCAGGAGCTCCCTCAGGGCGGAGGCGGGCCTGTCTATCACCTCGCCCGCGGCGATGAGGCGGGCGGTTTCGGGTGGAAGTACGCGGATGAATCCCATTCGGACCTGGCCTATACGAAGAAGTCGTAGCGCGAGGTGACCATCTTCGCGTATCCGGGCTCGAGACCGACGTTGAATTGGCGCTCGGTCCCCACGGTCGAGGGCGGGCCGTGGCCGGGGAGTATGATGTGCTCGTCCGCCTGGTCGAGTACCTTCGACTTGAGGCGGTCGGCCAGGGTGACCGCGTTGTAGCTGCTCAGGGTCTTGCCGATGAGCCCCGCGTGGAGCGCGTCGCCCGTGAAAAGCGCCCCGTCTATCTTGAACACGAGCGAATCGGGCGAGTGGCCGGGCACCGAGAAGACCTCGACCTCGAAGCCGCAGGTCCGGATCGTCTCGCCGTCGCGGAGGGCCTTGCTGGGGAAGCCCGCCACCGACGCGTTGGCGGCGTATACCTGCGCGTCGTAGATCTTGAGCAGAGTCTTGAGGCCCCTTATGTGGTGGGGGTGGTTGTGCGTGATCAACACGGCCTTCAGCGCGTAGCCGTTTTTCTCGATGTGCCCGAGGAGGGCGGCGTTCATCTCCGCGGGGTCGATGACGAGGGCTTCTTTCATCTCGTCGTTGCCGACGAGATAGACGTTCGAAAAGCCGTAGAGGGAGTAATGGTGGTAGATCTTCATCAGTCGCTCAGCTCCGCTTGCCGCGAGGGGTGGATTGTCGGGGTCGCGCGCGCCCCCGTCATAAATACAGGTGCTCCAGGTCCCTGATCGCTTCCATCGTGTTGGATCCCTTGAAGGAGACCCTGCCCTGCCTGGCCGGGATGAAGTAGACGCGCTTGAGGTCGCAGTTCTCGAAGTCGCAGCCGTCTATCTCGCCGCGGATGAAGCGCGAGTCGTAGAGGTTCGAGCCGTTGAAGGTCGTTTCGCGGATCTTCGAGCCGTCGAAGTTGCAATGGATGAGCTCGGCGTTCTCGAAGGATACGTTGACGAGCTCGGAACCCCCGAAGGAGCCGAATTGCACGTTGGCTCCCGAGAAGTCGCAGGCCTCGAAATACGAGCGGTCGAAGAAGCAGAGGAGGAAGGTGCTGCCCGTGAAGAGGACGTTCTTGAACGAGGAGCCGATGAAGGAGCAGCCGATGAACTTGCGCCGGGAGAGGTCCATGCCCTCGACCGATATCCCCGCGGCGCTCACGTCCTTGGCGCCGTTCTCCTCGAGGAGGACGGCCTGGACCGCGGCCAGCGCCGCGGCGGGATCGGGGTGGTGGGCCAGGCAGCGCGCCGAGCCGTGGAAGCAGAGCGAGGAGCAGCCCGGCTCGGAGCAGCGCTGGAAATCATGCATGGGGACAGCGTACACGAAGGGAGGGGAGGGCACAAGCTGGGGGCCTTTAGCCTTGCCTACCGCGCCGGCCCCGCGTATTATATGCCCATGTGCTCGTACTGCGGTTCGCCCATGCCTCCAGATCGCTCCCCGGGCTTCAACGAGGCCTGCGAGGGTTGCGGCAAGGACCTCCACGCCTGCCTGAACTGCCGCTTCTACAAATCGGGCGCCCGATGGGACTGCGCGGAGACCATCGACGAGCCGGTCCCGGACAAGGAACGCAGGAACCGCTGCGAGTGGTTCCAGACTAATCCTCTCCTGCTCGCCGCCACCGAGGGCCGGGCCTCCGCCCGATCGGCAGCGGAGAAGGCGAGAGGGGACCTGGATAGGCTGTTCGGGGGATGAGCTCGATCGCGATACTCGACTCGGGCGTCGGCGGCCTCCCCTACCTGTCATCCGCGCGCGCCTCGATGCCCAGGGAATCCTTCATATACGTGGCTGACAGGGCCGGCTTTCCCTACGGTACCAAGCCGCGCGACGAAGTCAAGGACATAGTGTTGCGCCTGGTCGCGCGGCTCGTCCGATCCTACGGACCCAAGGCCCTTGTCATCGCCTGCAATACCGCCTCCCAGGCGGCGCTCGACGCGGCGCGGAAGGCCAACCCGGGCCTGCCTATAATAGGGACAGTGCCCGCGGTGAAGCCGGCGGCAGAGCGCTCGAGGAGCGGCGTGATCGGAGTGCTCGCGACCGCCGGCGCCGTCGAGGATCCCTACCTCGATTCCCTCGTAGCGCGCTTCGCCAAGGGCCTCTCGGTCATACGCGAAGGCGCGCAGGAGCTCGTTTCCTTCGTGGAGCGGCGCGCTGCGGTCGCGGGGCCGGCGGAGCGCCGGGACGCGGTCGAACCCTACGTGCGACGCCTCGTGGATGCGGGCGCGGACCAGATCGTGCTCGCCTGCACTCATTTCCTGCACCTGCGCGAGGATATCGCCGCGGCGGCCGGTCCCTCGGTCGAGGTCGTCGACTCGCGCGCTGGGGTAGTTAAGCGCCTGAGGCAGGTCCTTAGCGAGCGGGGCCAACTAATCGATGGAGGCCCCGTCGCTCGCGAGCGGGGCCTACTATTCGATGGAGGCCCCGCCGCTCCTGAGCGCGGGCTCTTCCTCCTCACGGGCGCTGGCGTCCCCGAGGCCGAGTATCGCGCCCTCGCCGATTCCTTCGGTCTCGGCGGCCCCGAACCGATGCCGGGGCTGTAGCGGCATATGGAAGGACTCGTCCTCTTCGGCACGAACAACCTCTTCTCGATCCTCTGCGAGGATGGGGAGAGGCGCCTGTGCGCCATCAAGGGCAAGCGCATCAAGGACATGACCGGCGAGTACAACTCCCTCGCCGCCGGCGACGAGGTGGAGCTCTCGCCGGTCATCGACGAGCGCCCCGACGGCGCTCGACCCGACTTGGCGGGTCGAGGGATGATCACCGCCCTGAGGCCAAGGCGCAACGTCTTCGGGCGCTACAACGAGAAGGGCAGGGCGAAGCAGTCCATAGCCGCCAACGTGGACCTCGTCGTCTGCGTAGCGTCGCCGGCGTTCCCGCCCTTCAGGCCGCGCTTCGTGGATCGGGTGGCCATACTCGCGGAGGCGGCCCACGTTCCCCTCCTCATCGCCCTCAATAAATTCGACCTCGGGACGGACGACGAGACCGAGGCGAGGCTGCAGCTCTACGAGGAGCTCGGCTACGGCATACTCAGATGCTCAGCGTCGACAGGCCTGAACGTGGATTCCCTGCTCGAGCGGCTACGGGGCAAGACCTCGGTCTTCGCCGGCCATTCGGGCGTGGGCAAGTCGAGCCTCCTCAACGCCATCGAGCCCGGGCTCGGGCGCAGGACGGGGAAGATATCCGAGAAGTACGCTCGGGGCAAGCATACGACCACGATGGCCGAGCTCGTCGTCATGGGCGGCGCCACGCGCATCATAGATACCCCAGGAGTGCGGCGCCTCGCGTTGCGCGGCATCGAGCCGGGCGAGCTCGACGCCTATTTCCCGGAGCTCAAGAACCTGTCCCCGCTGTGCGAGTTCGGCCTCTCCTGCACGCACAGCGACGAGTCCGGGTGCCGCATCATCCGCGCCGTCGAGGAGGGGCTCGTGCACGAGGATCGCTACGAAAGTTACTTGAGGGTCCGCTGCGAGCTCGAGGCGAACGCCGGGTACGCGGCTAAAGAGGGCCGCGGCGCGGGTCGCGGGTCCGGCGTCAGGCGAGGCGACGGGGCGCGGAAGATCGCGCGTTTCCATGGCGGGGGCAAGGGCCGCGGCGAGGATGGGGGCGAGGATGACTGACGAGCGTACGCTCAGGCTATTGGAGTTCGCGAGGATCCGCGAGGACGTCGCCGGCTACTGCCTCTCCGAGGAAGGCCGCGGGGCCCTGCTCTCGGAGCTGCCGCGGCTCGAGGGCGAGGACGTCGCGGCCCTCAAGTCCCGCGTCTCGGCCCTCCTCGGTCTCTTCCAGGAGAACCGGGATCCGCCGGAGATGTCCTTTCCCGAGATCTCGGGGCCGGCCAAGGCAGTCTCGAAGCGGGGCTCCGCCCTCGAGATGGCCGAGCTCTACGCCCTCGGCTCCTGGGCCCAATCCTACTCGGCCTTCGTCTCGTTCATGAAGGGAGCGGAGGAGCGTGGCCCCTCGCTCGGCCTCTCGTCGGCCCCCGACCTGCTGCCCGCCGAACGGATCGTCTTCAGGGTACTCAACAAGGACGGGACCCTGCGCGACCTGCCGGAGCTGCGGGAGGCGCGGTCGAGGATATCCCGGATCAACCGGGACATCCTCGCGATCACCGACTCCTACTACAAGGACCAGGACCTGAGGTCCATGCTCCAGGCCGACGAGCCGACTCAGCGGGATGGCCGCACCGTCCTCCCCGTCAAGGTGAATTTCAAGGGCAGGGTGAGGGGCATCGTGCACGAGGTCTCGGCGACCGGCCAGACCGTCTTCATCGAGCCGGAGGAGCTCGTGCTGAAGAACAACGAGCTCATCCAGGAGGAGGCGCGCTACCGCCAGGAGCTCCTCCGGGTGCTCAGGGACGCGACCGAGAGGCTCTTCGAGCAGTCGGCGGCCATCGATGCGGCGAGGTCCCTCGTCGCGGCCCTGGACGGCGTCTACGCGCGCTCCCGCCACGCCCGGGTAGGGGGCCTGTGCCTGGCTCGCGACCTTCCCTCGGGCTTCGTCCTCCGGAAGGCGCGTCATCCCCTCATCGGAGCGAAGGCGGTGCCCATCGACGTCGAGCTGCCCGAGGGGACGCGGACCCTCATCGTCACCGGCCCCAACACTGGAGGCAAGACGGTCACGCTCAAGACCATCGGCCTCCTCGCGCTCATGAACCAGTTCGGCCTCGGCGTGCCGGCCGCTCCGGAGACCGGCTTCGCGACCTTCGACTCGGTATGCGCGGACATTGGCGACGAGCAGTCGATAGACCAGTCCCTCTCGACCTTCTCGGGCCACATCCGCGTGATCGGCGGCATCGTCGGCGCCGCGACCGCCCACAGCCTCGTCCTCCTCGACGAACTCGGCTCGGGGACGGATCCCGAGGAGGGCTGCGCCGTCGCGATGAGCCTCCTCGATTGCTTCATCGAGCGCGGCTGCCTCACGGTGCTCACGACCCACCACGGGATACTGAAGAACTACGGCTACTCGAGGCCGGCCTGCCTCAACGCTTCGATGGACTTCGACAAGAACAGCCTGTCGCCGACCTACCGCATACTGATGGGAGTCCCGGGGGAGAGCCGGGCCCTCGAGATCGCCTCCAAGAACGGGCTGCCCGCGTCCATCGTGACGGGAGCCCGCAAGTACCTGGCCGAAGAGAGGGCGGACGTCAGCGAGCTCATCAAGGGGCTCACCGAGAAGCACCGGGAGCTGGAGGACATCGAGGCCGACAGGCGCAAGCGCCTGCGCGAAGCCAAAGAAGCCCAGAGGAAGGCTGACCTGGGATCCCTCCGCGTGAGGCAGAAGGAGCTCGAGCTTCGCGAGCGTGGCGTCTCCGACCTTCGCAAGCTCCTGAGCGAAAGCCGCAAGACCCTCGAGAATCTCGTCAAGGATATCCGAGAGGGCGAGCTGACCCCCGAGAAGACGAGGGGAGTAAAGGATTTCCTCTCCGCGCTCGCCGGCGAGGTCGGTCGGGAGGATGCCCAGCTCGAGCTCGCGAAGGCCAAACCGCCCCGGGCTTCCGGATGCGGAGAGGCGGAGGAGGAGGAAGATATCGGCCTTCCGCCCGGCGAGCGCGCATCGCGCCGCGGCGCCGACCTCCGCGCGGGAGTCGTTGCGAAGGCGCTCGAGGTCGCGGAAGGCGCCCAGGTGCTCATCGGGGCCGGGCGCAAGCGGGGGCTGGTCATTCGCAGGGCGAAGAAGGGGTATTGGGTCGTGGAGACCGAATCGGTCCGGCTGACGATCCCCGAGGGAGAACTCCAGCCCGCCCCGGACGCGCCCGCGACCAAGACCCAGGTGCAGGTGGAGCTGGCATCCCTGGGAGAGGGCGGGACGAGGGCCGTCTTCGAGCTCGACCTGCGCGGCTATCGCCTGGCTGCCGCCGTCGACGCGGTGGAAAAGCAGGTGGACGCGGCATCCCTCCAGGGCCTGTCCATGTTCCAGATCCTGCATGGCACCGGCGAGGGTGTCCTGGGCAAGGGCGTCCACGAGTACCTGCGCAATCACCCCGCCGTCGCGGATTACCACTTCGCGCGTCCGGAAGAGGGCGGCTACGGGAAAACTATAGTTAGGCTCAAGTAACGCGGCCACCCAGGTCCGCCCACTCCACGCCCTCCCCCGAGGGGATATCCCTAGCCGCGCGGCGGCCGATCAGCCTCGGCAGGAGCTCGGGATCCAGGCCCGGTCTCAGGACCTTCTCGGTGCGGAGGATGGCCAGGTTTTCCGCGTCGAAGGCCTCGCCGGCCTCGATGTCGCGCATCGCGTGGATCGAGCGGTTCGTCCGGTGGTAATTGGCGGCCTCGCTCGGGGCGAGGCGCTTGACGCCGTCGCCGAGGGTCGACTCGACCGCGGCCATCCCGAATTCGTCGGAGAGTCCCTCGATCAGCTCCGCAGCGTCCATCGACTGGGCGAGGCGCACCCTTCGGGTCATTTCGGCGAAGTCCGCGGGAGGGAGGGCGATGGGGTCGTCGAGGCCGGGATCGTCACGCGAGAGGCAGATATGCTTCTCTACGATGGAGCCCCCCGCGGCTATCGACAGGGCGGGCACGAGGACGGGGTCCAGCGAATGGTCGGAAACGCCGACGGGAAGGCCGAGCAGGGCGCCCAGGCTCCTCAGCAGGCGGAGGTTGTAATCGGAGGCCGGGGCGGGATAGGCGGTCACGCAGTGGAGCAGCGCGACGCCGGGAGCCTTGCCACCGCGGGTTTGGCCGCCGGCGAAGCGGCGCAGGGCCCGGTCTATGTCGGACAGGGTCGACACCCCGCCGGAGAGGATGATGGGCAGCCCGTAGGATGCCATCTCGTCGAGCAGGGGGAAATGGTTGAGTTCCGGGCTGGCGACCTTCATCGCCAGGCATCCCAGCCTCCGTAAAAGGCGGGCGCTTCGAAGGCCGAAGGGCGTACAGAGGAAGAGGAGCCCCAGGGCCTCGACGCTTGCCTTGATCTCCCCGTAGAAATCCTCGTCCTCCTCGAGCTCGAGGAAACGGTCGTAGAGGGCGGTAGGCCCCCCGGGCAGAGGCACGAAGCCGGTGTTCGGATGGATTATCTCGTCGGCGAAGACGCATTGGAATTTAGCGCAGTCGGCCCCCGATTCGGCGGCGGCGGCGGCGAGCTCCTTCGCCTTCGCGAGGGATCCGCCGTGCCCCGTGCCTATCTCGGCTATGACCAACGCGTTGCCCGAGCCGTATCCCTTGCCGCCGATGGAAAGACTGCCGGACATATGCGCTCCGTATCGTATCCGCTTGCGCGCGGGCGCGCGTTGAGATATCATAGCATTACGGTAGCGCCTAATGCAAAGGAGAACCGAATGGAAGTCAATTACTGCGATGTCTGCAAGAAGGCTGTTGAGAATCCCATCCCTACGAGGACCTTCTTCCGCGTAGCCGATATCGACATCTGCGAGTCTTGCAAGGATGATCTTGACGTGGCGATCAAGCACACCGTCCGCGGGAAGCAGCCCTTCGATTTCGGCTGGTACGACGAGTATTCGATGAAGGTCCTCAGGGAGGGCGTCCAAAAGGGCAAGATCCTGCTCAAGCGCTGAAGACAACGGTCCTGCGCGTTTTTCTCTCCTGCGAATAGGCCCTTCACGGGCCTATTTTGCTTATCCGTCGCTTTCTCGCGGCTGCGGACCCTGCTCCGCGGGCTCTTCAAAATACCGCGAAATCTTCTTATTCTTTCTACCGAAACGTCGTAAAGCGCCCTATAGTTGACAGTATTTCCGGCTCCGTGCTATCTTTTTTCGGCACAACGAGCGCAAGGAGTTTACATGTCCGGCCACAGTAAATGGGCGACGATAAAGCACAAGAAAGGGGCATTGGACGCAAAGCGCGGCCAGATGTTCACGAAGCTGATCAAGGAAATATCCATCGCGGCCAGGATGGGCGGCGGTGATGCCGAGGGCAACCCGCGCCTCCGTACGGCCGTGCTCAAGGCCCGCGCGGCGAACATGCCCAAGGACAATATAGACCGAGCGATCAAGAAGGGAGCGGGCGAGCTCGAGGGCGTCAATTACGAGGAGCTCGTTTACGAGGCCTACGCGCCGGGGGGCGGCGCCCTCCTCATCGAGGTGCTGACCGAGAATAAGAACCGCGCGGCCGCCGAGATCCGCAACATCTTCACGAAGGCGGGATCCAATCTCGGCACTACCGGCTCGGTCGCCTATCTATTCAAGCGCAAGGGCGTCCTTTCCTACGACGGCGAGAAGTACACGGAGGACAAGATCATGGAGGCCGCGCTCGAGGCCGGCGCCGACGACGTCCAGGACGAGGACGGCGAGCTGGTGGTATATACCGCGCCCGACGCCTTCGAGACCGTCCTCAACGCCATGAACAAGGGCGGCTTCGAAACCGACGGCGCCGAGATCTCCATGGTTCCCGACACCTACGTCGTACCCGACAAGGACAACGCCGCCAAGGTCCAGAGGCTCATCGATAGGCTCGAGGAGTGCGAGGACGTCCAAAACGTCTATCATAATGTCGAGCTCCCCGAGGCACTCGACGAGTAAACGCGGCGAGAAGCCGCGCGAAGGGCCGGGCCGAGGGCGAGCCGCATGAAGCGGGTCGCCTCCGGCCCGGCCCTTCGCATTCTCGGCATCGATCCCGGCCTTGCCTCGGTCGGCTACGGCGTCATCGAAAGCTCGGGCGGGAGGCTCCGCCACCTGGACCACGGATGCATCCTGACTCGGAAGGAGGAGGATACCGGCAGGCGGCTGCTCACGATTTTCGCGGCCGTCTCGGACCTCATCGAGGAATGGGCTCCCGCCGTCGCGGCCATGGAAAGCCTCTATTTCTGGAAGAACGTCAGCTCCGCGCTGCCGGTCGCCGAGGCCAAGGGAGTGATACGCCTGGCTTTCGCGCGCGCATCGGTCGACCTGGTGGAATACAGCCCGACCGCGATCAAGCAGGCGGTATCGGGATCGGCCCGAGCGGAGAAGGACCAGGTCCAGCAGATGGTACGGCTCATCCTCGGTCTGGGGGAGATACCCAAGCCCGACCACGCCGCGGACGCCCTGGCGGCGGCGATCTGCCGCTCCAACCACGAGGGGCCGCTGGCCGGCTTGGCTTAGCTCTTGCGTCCTGCTCCCTATGGCGGCTACACTTATGGCAAAAGTTGCGGCTCGAGGGGCGGACATGGACACGAACCCGGCTACTAAGACCGACATTTCATCCATCGCCGAGAAAAACCGGATCGCGAAGCGGATGGCCGAAGCCTTGAACCAGCGCGACGGATTCCTCCTCATCGGCCATCGCAATCCGGACGAGGACTGCGTCGCGGCCATGGTCGCGTTCGGTCTCCTGGCCAGCAAGCTCAACAAGGCCGTCTCGATATATATCCGCGGGAACGTGCATGAGCAGTTTTCCTATCTCCTCAACATCTGCACCTACAACGCCATCGCGATAATCCGCGACGACGATGCGATACCCGCGGGGATCCAGGCGGTGGTCGCCCTCGATACGCCCAAGCCCGAAATGCTCGAGATGAGCGAGGGCGCGCGGAAGATCGTCGCGGACCCCGAAGTGCTCAAGATGGAGGTGGATCATCACCTCGGCGCCGATTCCGCCTACTTCGGGGACCAGGGGTATAGGCTCGTCGCCGCCTCCTCCTCGGCGAGCGAGCTCGTCGGCTATCTGGCGCTGAAGATGGACGAGGACCCGCGCTACGGCTCGGGCGAGGCGGGCGGCGGGCTGCTCGCGAGGAATTTCGTCCTGGCCGTGCTGACGGGCATCATCGCGGATTCGCGCATGGGCAAGTACCTGAAGACCAAGCGGGAGAGATGGTTCTACGAACGCTTCAGTTCGCTCTTCGACCGCCTCCTGGCGCAGAAGACCGCCGTTGGATCGGGTAACTTCACTTCCAAGGAAGAGGTGTTCGAGGCGATAGTCACCCTCTCGGCCGAGGAGGAGGAGTGCTTCCGGCGCATGATGGCGGGCCGGGCGAGGCTTCCCTCGCTCGAGTACGTGATCTTGAGCGAGGCCGAGGTCGCGGCGCTTCATGATGAATACGGCGAGGATATCCTGACTTCCATCGCGAAGGCGGTAGCCGACGCCCTGGCCGAGGACTCCGGGAGGCTCGGCCTCGTCGCCTATCCCGACCATTCCTCGGTTTCCGATCTCCTGCAATTCCGGCTCAGGCGGAGCCACGCCTTCCGCGATCTCGACCTCAGGGACGTCCTCGTCGCGCTCTCGGCCGCGAACGGGGGAGGGCATCCCGGCGCCGTTGGCTTCCGCTTCGAGAAGTCAATGGCCGCCGATTCCCGCGCCTTCGCCCTGGACATCGCCGCGCGGATAGACGCCATCGCCGGTCAGGCCCATTCGGGCCTGGCTGGGGCCATTCGGGCCTGACCGGGGCGCTCCTAGCTGCCCGCAGCCGGCCATGATGCTCCCACCCCTCGACGTCCGCCTCCGCACCGCGCAGCCCTCTTCCTCGAGCCATGAAGCGAAGCGCTCTATCTCCGCCTCCTCGGGGGCGCGCGCTATCGGCGAGCTCCCCGGATTGTAGGGGATGAGGTTGACCAGGCAGCGCCCGACGCGAGCGCAGAAGGCTGCGGCCTCCCGAGCGTCCGTACGAGAATCATTGAGGCCGGGCAGAAGGCACCAGTTGACCCCGAGGACGAAATTGCGCCGCATCGGGTAGGCTGCCAGGGATGAGGCCAGGCCCGACAGCCCGAGCCCGCGGTTTATCGGCATGAGGGCGTCCCTCTTCTCGTCGTTGCCCGCGTTGAGGCTTATCGAAAGGTTGAGCCGCTTGAGGCCCAGGGCGCGGAGGGCCTCGATGCCGCCCCCGGGCCCGCAGGTACAGAGCGTGATCCGCTCCATCGAGAAGCCCAGCCCGCGCGAGTCGCCGAGTATGCACACCGCGCGCGCCACTTCGCTCAGATTGTCCAGGCATTCGCCCATGCCCATGAATACGACGTTGCCGCAATCCCAGCCCAACGAAACCCTCGCGGTGAGCACCTGTGCGACTATCTCGGCGGCGGCGAGATTCCGCTTGAGCCCCGACCTGCCCGTCTCGCAGAAGGCGCAGGCCATCCTGCAGCCGAGCTGCGACGAGACGCAGATCGTGGACTTGCCGCCGCGGCCGCCGGGCATGGGGATGCGGACGCATTCGATCTCCCCGCCGTCCGCCAGGCCGAATACGGCTTTCTCGGCGCCGTCCTCGCCTCCCTCTCTCGCTACCCGCAGGACTCGGAGGAGCCGCAGATCGAAGCGCTCGCGCCAGGCCGATTCGGAGCGGGGGGAGAGTCCCAGGCCGGCGAGGTCTAGCAGCCCCTTCTCGTAGGCCCGGGAATATATTTGCCCGGCGAGGCCCGCCCCCGAGGGCAGGATGCGGGAGGCGACATCGCCGAGCTCCTGGGAACTTAGTCCGAGCAGGTCTATCGGTTCTTCCACGGCTCGGGCAGTCTAGCTTCGCCGGCCCTAGCGCGGCAAGGATCGATTGAATATTGACAGTTGCGCCATTTCCCGTATTATAGAAGTGAGCAGCCACTCACTATTACTCCTGGAGGTTACCATGGGATACGCCATTTCCGATTACCCCGATGCTCGGCCCATATATGAAAAACTCGCAGCGCTCATGGCCCGGCCCCCTCTCCCCATCAAGAAAGCCGCGATGGACGCCTACCTCCGGTTTTTCTCCGAGGATTGCCCGAAGTCCAAGGCGGTGGTGGACGAGGCCAAGAAATACATCCCCGGAGGCGTCCAGCACAATCTCGCCTTCAATTATCCCTTTCCCCTGGTCATAGACAGGAGCGAGGGCGCCTATCTATACGACATCGACGGGCACCGCTACATCGATTTCCTGCAGGCGGGCGGGCCTACCATCCTAGGCGGCAACGACCCGGCGGTCCGCGACCAGGTCCTCGACGTGCTGAAGCGCGTAGGCCCGTCGACCGGACTTTTCCACGAGTTCGAGCTCGCCCTTTCCAAGGAAATATGCCGCCATATGCCGGCGGTTGAGATGTTCCGGATGCTCGGTTCCGGGACCGAGTCGGTCATGGCCGCGATCAGGGTCGCGCGGCTCGCGACGGGCAAGCGCAACGTGGTCAAGATCGGCGGCGCCTACCACGGCTGGAGCGACCAGATGGTCTACAGCCTCAAGGCTCCCAAGCTGAGGCGCTTCGAGGCGCACGGGATACCGGCTTCCCTCACCAGGCTGACTCGCGAGGCGGCGCCGAACGATCTCGGCTCCCTCGACCGGGTCCTAGCCTTCAACCGGCTCCGCGGCGGCACCGCCTGCGTCCTCATCGAGCCCGTCGGCCCCGAGAGCGGCACCAGGCCAGTGGACAGGGACTACAACGAAGGCGTGCGCAGGCTCTGCGACAAGTACGGCGCCCTCCTCGTCTTCGACGAAGTCGTGACGGCCTTCAGGATCGGGCTCGAGGGGGCCCAGGGCTACTTCGGCGTGAGGCCCGATCTCACCTGCTTCGGCAAGATCGTGGCCGGCGGCTATCCCTCCGCGGGCGGCCTCGGAGGGCGGCGGGACCTCATCCTCAGGATGGCGGCGGGCCTCGAGAGCGGTAAGAAACGGGCCTACGTCGGGGGAACCATGGCGGCCAACCCCCTCTCGGCCGCGGCCGGCTATTTCACGCTGCGCGAGATTGAGCGAAGAGACGCCTGCGCGGTCGCGGGCAGGGCGGGCGACAGGCTGACGAAGGGCTTGGCGGCCCTCATCGGCAAGTACCGCCTTCCCTATGTCGCCTACAATCAGGGCTCCATCTGCCACCTGGAGACGGTCGGCGCGATGTTCATCAAGCTGGACTACCTCAAGATCGTGAAGGTGCTGAAGGAGATAAAGGTCCGGAAGTCCATGATGGAGGCCTACGGGGCGGCCTACGCCGCGGAGGGGCTCGTCACACTGGCTGGATCGAGGATGTACACGAGCGCCGCCGATACCGACGAGGTCATCGACGACGCGATCGGCCGCTTCGACAGGGTCTTCCGCCAGGCCGATGCGGAAGGGGCGGTGCTATGATCGGGGCCGAGGCGAAGGGCCCGCTGCCGGGCGAGCGCGAGGCGCGCGAGCTGATCCGCTCGGCCGGCGTCGTCTTATCGAGCGAGGGACTGGTCCAGGGCACCTGGGGCAACCTCTCGGTCCGGCTCCCCGGCGGGTTCATGGCGATCACGCCGACCGGCACCGACTATCTCGCGATGAGCGTCGCGGACATCGTGATAGTGGATCTCGAGACCGGGGAGGCGCGCGGCGGCAAGCCTTCGAGCGAGAAGGACCTCCACGCCGAGATCTACAGGCGCAGGAGCGAGGTCGAAGCGGTGATACACACGCACTCGATGAGCGCATGCACGGTGGCGTCCGCCCGCAGGGAGGTCCCCCCGATACTCGACGACCTGGCGCAGATCGTAGGGCCTAGCCTAAGGGTGGCGGACTACGCCCTGCCCGGCACGCCGAAAATGCGCAAGACCGTACTTCGGGCGCTGCGCGGCAGGATGGCGGCCCTCATGGCCAACCACGGGGCGGTCGCCCTCGGCCGCAGCATGGAGGAGGCCCTCGTATGCGCGCGGATAGTCGAGAAGGGCTGCAGGGCCTTCGTGGAGTCCGAGTTCCTGGGCGGGGCGAAGCCCATCAACAAAGTAGAGGCGGTCCTGATGCACGAGGTCTACCTGCGCAAGTACTCGAAGAAGAACCTGGAGCGCTCGAAGTCGAAGGAGGGCGGATGAGTCCCGCCGGGCGAAAGGGGCCGCTGGTCCTGTCATGCGATCTCGGCACGACGAGCGCCAAGACCTGTCTGTACCGGGTCGGCGACGGCGCCCTCGAGCTGGTCGCGAGCGCCTCCGCGGAGTATGCGCTCTCCTTCCTGCCTGGCGGCGGCGTCGAGCAGGATCCCGAGGCCTGGTGGAGGGCGATCGTCGCCACGACCAGGCTCGCGCTCGAGCGTTCCGGCGAAAGCGCCGCCTCCGTGAGGGGGATGGCCTTCTGCTGCCAGATGCAGGGCCTGGTCCTCGTAGACCGCGACGGCTCGCCGGTGCGGCCCGCCATGAGCTACATGGACCAGCGGGCCACGGAGCAGCGCAGGCGCGGAATCGGCCGGGGCGTGATGATAGCGGGCATAGAGATATCCAAGCTCCTGCCCTCCCTGGTGATCGCGGGCGGGGTCTCGGCGAGCGTCAAGGACCCCGTCTGGAAGTACCGCTGGGTGCGCGAGAACGAGAGCGAGGTCTTCGCGCGCGTCGCCACCTGGCTCGACGCCAAGGAGTACCTGGTTCTGCGCTGCACGGGCAGGGCCTGCATGACCAAGGATTCGGCCAACGCGACCTTCCTGTACGACACCCGGGGAGGGGGCAGGGGCTGGAGCGGCCTGCTGCTCTCCCTCTTCGGGGTCGAGCCATCCCATATGCCCGAGGTCATCGGCGCCTCCGACGAGGCCGGCCCCCTGCTTCCCGCCGTGGCGGCGGAGCTCGGGCTCGAGCCGGGCATACCGGTCTTCGGGGGAGGGGGAGACCTTTCCCTCATCGCGCTCGGCTCGGGCGCCGTGGCCCCGGGCCGGGCCCACGTCTACATGGGCACCTCGGGCTGGGTCTCCGCCGTCACCGAACGCAGGGTCGTCGATACCGACGCGTATATCGCTGCCGTGCTCGGGCCCGTGCCAGGGCGTTATAATTATATCTCAGAGCAGGAAACCTCGGGCAAGTGCCTCGAGTGGGCGCGCGACCACCTCGCCCTCGACGAGATCGGCGTCTACCTCGAGCGTAGGACGGCGGTCGACGGCCCCGAGGGGCGCTACGCCTCCCTCTACGACCTACTTAGCGAGAAGATCGAGGAGGTTCCCCCGGGCTCCGGGGGGACTATCTTCGCGCCATGGCTCCACGGCAACCGATCGCCCTTCGAGGACAGCGCGGCGAGGGGCATGTTCTTCAATATCTCCCTCGCGACCGGGAAGCGCGCCATGTTCAGGGCTGTCGTCGAGGGCATAGCCATGCACAACCGGTGGCAGCTCGAGTCGATCCGGAGGAAGGTGAGGGTCGAGGGCCCGCTGCGCTTCGTGGGCGGCGGCGCCCTCTCCCCGGCGATCGCTGGCATCATGGCGGACGTCCTCGGCGAGACGATCGAGACGATAGCCTCGCCCCAGAACGCCGGAGCCCTGGGCGCGGCCCTCGTCTGCGCCGCGGGCCTGGGCGCGATCGGCGGCCTCGCGGAGGCCGGCGAGCTGGTGCCGCCCAATGCGGTCTACGAGCCGAGGCAGGGGAACCGAGCCGTCTACGCCAAGGCCTTCCCCGTCTTCAAGGAGCTGTATTACTCGAACCGGAAGAGCTTCAAGGCCCTCAACGGCTAGGCTTCCGACCGGCGGCGATCGAACCGCCGCGCATGATCCCCGTCCATAAAAGAGGCCGCCCCGTTCGCCGGGGCGGCCTCAGTCGTCCGATCGCCTCGGGCCCTAGAAGTGGAAGCGGGTCTCTATTGTGATGCTGGGCTTGAGGGCGGGTATGCCCGCCGCCGCGTCCGCTCCCTTGGCCGTGTAGTCGATCGTCCCGTCGTCGTTCCTGACGGGTACGGTCTGGAAGAGTATCGCCAGGTCGAGGTTGGGCGTCTTGGGCACCGGCAGGTCGAGCTCGCCGCCGAAGGTCGTGTTCGAGTCCAGGAACTTGAAGGACTTGTCGGCGATGGAGCTCGCGAGGCCGCGCTTGTCGTAGGTGATGGCCCCGGCCAGGTCGACGATGGGGATCAGGCCCTTCTTGATCACGAGCTTCGCGTGGAACTCGTCGGCCGACTTGACCAGCTGGTCCTGGACGCTCGTCGCGTCGAGGGACCAGGGCCACATGTAGCCGAAGGTGAAGGAGAGCTTGTCCTTGAGGAGCTTGAAGCCGCCCTCTCCGTAGATGCCCATCACGCTCGGCGTGGCGCTGTAGGTCGAAGGCTGGGTTATATAGCCGAGGTATTGGATCGCGTACTGCCCGCGCATGCGGTCGTAGGTCGTGTCGAAGAAGGAGGGCCTGAAGTTGCCGGTGAAGTAGCGGTACTCGAGGCGCCAGTCGATGAAGAGGACGTTGCCCAGGAGCCCGCCCGCGGCGCCCCAGTTCTTGAGCTTGCCGTCGCTCCAGACTATGTCCGTCTTGAGCCCGGCGCTTACGGGCACGCCATTGTAGGTGAAGGAAGCGGCGGCGTATGGCAGGGTGAGAGCGCCGTCGGCGAAGGCCCTGATGCCGAGCAGGGAGCTCTGGACGATCGGGAGATCGATGTCCACGCCGGTGCCGATAAGCTTGATGGCGTCATCGGCGACGCCGAGGCCGGGATCCACCGAGGCGGGCGCCCAGTCCACGACCGCCGAGGCCCCGATGGCGAGCTTAAAGCCGGGCACGGGCCTGAAGAAGCCGCGCAGGCCGAAGATCTCGGGATCCGTGAGGTCGTTGGCTACGAGCTCGAAGCCGCCGCCGCCCGTGTCGAGCCCCATCTCGAAGCCGAGCCGGCGAATCGAGGGGAAGTCGGTGTCGTTGGCGTAGTTGCGCATGATGAGGCCGTGGCCGAGGGTCAGGTCCTCGAGGTTGCCTACCTTGAGGAAGAAGGGATCCTGGAGCTGCGTACCGTATTCGAAGTACTTGATCTTGAGGGCCAGGTCCTTGGCGAGGTCGATCGCGCCGTCGACGTAGGACTTGTCCTTGAACTGGGCCGAGCCGAAGGACCACTCGTCGTTCCCGGCGGGATGATACCAATCGTTGGGGTTGAAGAGGTCCTTGCTGTAGATGATAGGGAGGTAGAGGCCGAGCTTGACCTTGCCGAACGCCAGGTTGGGCTGGATGACGGCCTTGGAGTAGGTGGTCTCGTCGATGGTGACGGAGCCGATCTCGAAGCCGAGGGCCTCGCGCAGCCATTTCACGAGGCCGGACTCGGTGGCGGCCTTGTCGGGCGTCGCCGCGGCCGCTGCCTGCTCGGGAGTCAGCTGCTGAGGAGCGGTCGAGGAGCCGGGCACGGCGGCCTCCGCCGAAGCCGCCGCCGCCTCGGGCGCCATGTCCGGGACGTCCGACTCGAGTAGCTTCGTGAAGCCGACGTCTCCGAACTGCTCGGCGAACTGATCGGCGCTGTACTGGAAGGCGGCGAAGCTGTCGGCGAAGGCGTCGGCGGCCTCGCCCATCGCGACCGGTATGGAGCCGAGGACGGCGTTGGTCGCGGGATCGACCTTATCGAACTGAACGAGCCCCTTGGCCACCATGAGGACGGCCTTGGCGCCCTCCTCCACGGCGAAGGAGAAATCGGTGCCGCGAACCGCGCAGACGGCGGTCGTCGAGCTGATCTGGTAGTTGGCGCCCTTGGACGCTACCGCCCTGATCTTGCCAGCGACCAGGGCGAAGGCGTTCGTCTCCTTGGCGGAGCTCGCGAGGCCGGCGATCGTGAACGAGGTCGACTTGGCGAGCTTGATGATGGTGCCGTTCGGCTTGAGCTTGAGCTCTGCCGAGGTCCCGGTACCGGTCACGATGGTCGAGCCGACGGGCACGTCGTCGCCTTCCATGATGCCGACCCCGATCTTCTTTACGCTCTTGTCGGCCGCGACGACCGAGAGGTCCGGGCCGTCGACGAATTCGAGTATGAGCTTCTGCCCGGCCGCTACGGCCGTCTTTCCCTGCGCCGCCGCTATGGCGGGCAGGAGGAAGAGGATGAGAAGCCCGACTATTATGCGTTTCATTGAATGACCTCCTGGATGGCCCTAGAACTTCATCGACGCCTGTAGGCTGGACGTCACGTTAAATGTCTTGGCGGCGGGGTCCCATTTCGCGTCGTAGGCGAGGGTGAGCACCGACGCACCTGTCTTGTAGTTGACGTTGAAACCGATCACGGCATCCGTAGGATCGACGAGATCCTTGAAGAAGCCGCTCGACGCTCCGATGAGGTACTTGTCGTATGACGCGTCGAAATAGAAGGGGAACTTCGCTATCTCGTTGAGCTTGATCACGCCGCGCAGGTGGGGGTAGTCGACCTGGTTCGCGGTCGCGGGATCGGCGACGGCGGCCGAGGCCTTGAACGGGCCGTCGAGGGTGGCGTTGAATACGAAGATGTCGGAGAAGAGGGAGGTCCCAAGCGTCGCGTACCAGCCTTCGTAGCTGCCGGGGCTGAGCGCCAGCTTCATGTAGTCGTATTTCGCCGCGCGGAAGATATCGTAGTTGGCGTCGAAATAGGAGGGGACGAAGCCGTTCTGGAGGACGCGCAGCTGGCCGCCGTAGGTGAGGAGCCCGAGGAGGCGGCCGCCGAAGCCGAGCATCCAGCCGACGGACTGGTTGGGATCTACGGCGAGATCGGTGAAGACGGCCAGGGGGAAGGTTTTCCCGCCCAGGATCGGGACTACGACGTCGGCGCCGAAGGCCGATAACGGGTCGGCGCTCTTGTTTATGTATAGATAGGCGTTCGTATCGGCGACCACCGTCGCTCCGACCTGCATGTTCTTGATGATCGGGATCGAGGTTCCCACGAGGGGCCTAGCGAAGACTCGGCCGCCCACCACGTCGAAGTGGGCCAGGTTGCCCGTGAGGGCTTCGAAGCCTACGTAGGGGAAGTTGAACATCGAGCCGTCGATCCCGAGGTCTAGGCCGAAGATGCGCTGCTGGGGGAGGAAGTGCATGTTCGAGTAGTCGGACATGATAAAGCCGTTGCCGAGGCTGAGGTCGTTGATGGAGCCCAGCTTCGCGAAGAGGGGATCCTCTCCCTTGAGCCCGTAGCGGACATAGAGGATCTTGGGCAGGTAGACGTCGAAGAAGGTCTTGCCGTTGCCTTGGTAATCCGTCACCCAATCGCCGGGGTAGACCGTCAAGGCTTGATCCTGGGTCTTATACAGCATGAAGTGGAGGGTCAGGTCGAAGCCGATGCCGATCTTGCCGAAGGATAGGTCGGGCTGGAACCCGAGCCGCGTCCAGGTCTCCGCCGTCGGAGCCGTGGGATCGGCCGAGGCGGGGTCGGGCTTGCCGGTAAAAAAGACGTCGGAGCCGAGATTGATGCCTCCCTTGAACGCGAAGGCGTTGGCCGGCGCTTCGGGCGCCGGGGCTTGAGTCGCAGCCTGCGCGCTCGGCGTATCCTGCGCGCTCGGCGCATCCTGCGCGAAGTTCGTGCCGATGAGGAGTAGTGCCATTAGCGCTGCGATAGCGAATCTCATATCCAATGCCTCCTTTAGGCGGGGGAATCGATCGTATGCATTTAGTATACAGCTTCACTCAGTAAAAAACACGTGCGTCGAGGCAACTGGACGGAGCCCGCGCACCGTGCTAGGCTCGCCTCCATGGATTTTTTCAAGCGCCTCGAGGGAATCGTGTCGTCCAAGAAAACCTGCCTCTGCATCGGGCTCGACCCTCGCGTCGATCCGAGGGCGAGCGGCGCCGCGGCATCGGCCGTCGCCGAGAACCGCAGGATCATCGAGGCTACGGCGCCCTACGCGGCGGCCTATAAGCCCAACCTCGCCTTCTACGAGGCGCTCGGCCCGGCTGGGCTCGAGGCTTTGGAGGAGACGATATCGATAATTCCCGAGGGAATCCCTGTGATCCTCGACGCCAAGCGCTGCGATATCGACGCTACTGCCGAAGCCTACGCGACCGCCCTTTTCGGGCGCCTGCGCGGGGATGCCGTCACGCTGAGCCCCTACATGGGCCGCGATGCGATCGACCCCTTCCTGAAGTATCCCGACAAGGGCGTGTTCGTCCTCGCCCGGACCAGCAACAAGAGCGCGGCGCAGTTCCAGGACCTCGCCCTCGCCGATTCTGGCGAAGCCCTGTTCATCGCGGTCGCTCGGGAATGCGCTTCCTGGTCCGATTCGGTAGGGCTCGTCGTGGCCGGCAACGATATCGAGGCTCTGCGCGTCGTACGCCGCGCGGCGCCGCGCGCCTGGTTCCTCGCCCCCGGTATCGGTGCGCAGGGCGGCAAGGCCGACGAGGCCTTCGCCGCTGGGTCACGGGACGACGGCATGGGCATCCTCATAGTGGCGGCGCGCTCGGTCGCCGGCGCGGCGGATCCGGGCGCGGCCGCCCGCGAGCTCAGGGACTCCGTCGAGGCCGCGAGGGCGCGCGCCGCCTCGAGGGCGCCGGCTCCCGCACCCGCCGCCGACTCCCTGAAGGACCGCCTCCTCGGCGCCCTCGTATCCACCGGCTGCTTCAAGTTAGGCGATTTCACTTTGAAAAGCGGCAAGAAGAGCCCCTTCTACATCGACCTCAGGCGCCTCGTCTCGGATCCCTCGGCCATGGCGCTCGCGGCGGAGGCCTACGCCCGCTGCGCCGAGGGCCTGGCCTACGATCGTATCGCGGGCATTCCCGCCGCGGGCCTGCCCCTCGCGACCGCCGCCAGCCTAAGGACGGGCCGTCCCATGGTGTGGCCGCGGATGCCGGCCAAGGAGCACGGCACCGGCAACCGAGTCGAGGGCGACTTCAAGAGCGGAGAGCGCCTCCTCCTCCTCGACGACCTCATCACGACGGGGGCCAGCAAGCTGGAGGCCGCGGAGATCCTGCGCGGGGAGGGCCTCGTCGTCGAGGACCTCGTCGTCCTCGTCGAGCGCGGCCGGCAGGGGCGCCGGGATATGGACGCCGCGGGAATAAGGCTCAAGGCCTACGTGCATGTCCGGGAGCTATTCGGGACCTGCGAGAGGCTGGGCCTCGTCGATTCGGCGCGTCGGCGCGAGCTCGAGGCCTTCGTGGACGAGGAATAGCCGGTTCTATCGCGCGGCGACCGCGGGCACGGGAAGCATGTCGGCGATGGTGCGGCCGCCGGCGAAGTCGCGCATGTGGCCATCCATGGCCCGCCAGATATCGGAGGCGGCGCAGTCGCCCTTGCGGGAGCAGGCGGTCTTCTTTCCGCAGACGCAGGGGGATATGCCCATGCCCTCGCCCGAGGCCTCGATGATGTCCAGGAGAGTGATCTTATCCAGGGGACGCGCGAAGAAGAATCCGCCGCCCGGCCCGCGGACCGAGCGAATGACCTCTGCCTTGCGAAGCTTGAAGAATATCTGCTCGAGGAATTCGGCGGAGATGTCCTCTTGCTCGGAGATGCTCTTGATGGATACCGGCTTGCCTTCGATGCTGATTTGAGCGAGCGCGAGCACGGCTCGTAGAGCGTAGCGACCCTTTGTTGTAATTCGCATTTTTATT
The DNA here is from genome assembly GCA_025355995.1 of Spirochaetaceae bacterium. Lineage (GTDB taxonomy): Bacteria > Spirochaetota > Spirochaetia > Treponematales > Rectinemataceae > UBA1306. The sequence continues at coordinate 95,197 of JANXYQ010000076.1, forward strand.
CTCCTCTTTTATTAACCTAAGTAAAATACCCCGTATTAACCCTCGCCGCAAGGGGTATTTTTATTCAGGCGTCCGCGGTCAGCCTCCAGCAACGATGGGACTTGGCGTCCCTGAAATCGGGGGGAATCGTGGCCGCGCTTATGTCCTCCCAAGCGCCCGGGACCGGCCCTGCCGACCACTTCAGCTTCCTGGAATTGGTCGAGAAATAAAGCCTTCCCTTCGGAGAGAGCAGCCTGGCGCAGGCTCCGACAAGTGAGGGCCAATCCTCGTTGACGTCGAAGTCCTTCTCGGCGCTTTTTGAATTGGAGAAGGTCGGCGGATCCGCGACTATCAAGTCCCAGCGTTTCCCCGAGGCCGCCGCCCCGGCGAGGAAGGCCGAGACGTCGGAACGCACAAGGGGATAGGAGGGCCCCGAGAAGCCGTTCAGGGCGAGATTCCGGGTTGCCCAGGCCAGGTACGTATTAGAAAGGTCGACGCTCGTCACCGAGGCCGCGCCGCCGGCGGCCGCGTACACGGAGAAGCTCCCGGTGTAGGCGAAAAGGTTGAGGACCGCCTTGCCTGCCGACTCCGCGCGGACCATGGACCGGGTGGGCCTGTGATCCAGGAAGAGCCCCGTGTCCAGATAATCCGACAGGTTGACGACGAAGGAGAGGCCGCCCTCGAGGATGACTCGCTCCGCCCCCTCCGATCCCAGCCGCTCGTACTGACCCGAGCCCCTCTGATGCCGCCGCGTCTTCATGAATACCGAGCCGGGGGCCATACCCAGCGCGCCGGCGGCGGCCTGGCCCATCAGCTCGAGCCATTCCGCCTCGAGAGCCTCGTCTTTCTCGTAGGGCCGCTCGTAGAGCGCGAGGAGGAGGGCGTCGCCGTAGCGATCCAGGGCGAGGGGCACCTCGGGGATGTCGCGGTCGTAGAGGCGGAGGGCCTCGACTCCCTGGGCCCGCGCCCAGCGCCTGAGCGCCTTCTCGTTCTTGGCGACCCGATTGCGGAAATACTCGGCCTGGCGGAGATCCTTGTCCGAGGGCATGGCTCGCTATAAGCCGGCGCTCTTCCTCGCGAGCATCTGCACCGAGAGCAGGGCGTAGCCGGAGGAGAGGTCCTCGCGCTGGACCACGATCCTGTCGGGAACCTTGAGCTTCGTATTCGTGAAATTCCAGATCGATGTGATGCCCGCCCGCACCAGGGTCTCGGCGGTGGCCTGGGCGAAGGGCGAGGGCACGGTGAGTATCGCGATCTCCGCCTCGATGGCCCGTATGCCCTGTTCCAGGTTCTCCATCGCCCGGACCGGAACGCCGTGCACCTGCGAGCCGACCTTTTGGGGGTCCGTGTCGAAGGCCGCCACTATCCTCAGGCCATGCCGCTGGAATTCCTGGTAGCCCATCAGGGCCGAGCCCAGATTGCCTGCCCCGACGAGGACCGCCACGTGATTCTGGTCCCAGCCGAGATAGCGCTCGATGGCCTTGATGAGCTCTTCGACGGGGTAGCCCTTCTTGGGCTTGCCGACGATACCGGTTATCGCGAGGTCCTTCCTGACTTGGATGGGTTCGAGGTTGAGCTCTTGGGCGATGACCGTCCCGGAAATATAAAAATCCTTGTTGCGCTCGGCCTGTCTGATTATATGGAGATAGGAAGGCAGCCGTCTCACCGATGGCGCGTACGAAATTTTGACTTTGGCCATAAAAACTCCATTAGGAATTAACTATATCTCAATCGATAAAAAAGTCAAGATTGAAGTCTTACTGAGTATAGTTCGTAAAGCGAGATAAATGTTTATACAACATATATTAATAATTATCCATCCACTCGTTTAATACGCGGTCCATCACTCAGTCTGACCAAAATCGGGCGACGAAGTCCGGCGTGTAGAAGGAACCCTGATGGCGAATCGAGCAGGCGCTCTTCGACTCCGCGAAGAGCGGGGCCAAGCGCCGGGAAAACAGCTCGAGGGTAGTGCCCTTGGCCACATCCTCGTCGAAGAGGAGGGCTTTCCCCTCCCGCCAGGAAGACAGCCACACTTCGTCCGAGACGGAGAGGATCGGAGACTCGTCCTTCCGCTTGAACATGGAAAATCGGACGAAATAGAGGGGAAGCCTCAGATACTCGGCAAGGAGCAGGCCGGGCATGATGGCGCCGTGGGCGGCGGCGACGAGGAGGGAAGGAGCGTAGGAGCCGCCGACTTTTTTCGCCAAGGCCTCGAGCTTCTCGGGCTCTGCGCCGCGCCAGCTGTATTTGTCGCATCCTCCCGTATAGACGAAGCGGGAGATCTCCTCGGGAAGGCGAGCCTCGAAGGCGGCGGCCCTTTCGCCGAAATCGAGGTCGAGGCGGTAGGCAGACCTGGCCAGCTCTATCGACGCGAGGTAGAGGCGATTCGCGCGGTCCAGGTCGGCGATGGGGAAGTCCATCTTGTAGCGCCGCGCCTCGGCGAGCTCGTAGTAGACGGTGGGGTGCAGGGGAAGCCCGTGCTCCACGCAGATCTTGTAGTTCAGGATGACGTTGACGAGGGCGGGGGCGAGGACGTAGAGGCGCACCGCCTCCTTCGAGGCCAGACCTGCTCCCGGCCCGGCCAGCTTCGCCACGAGGGCCGTCGTTTCCTCGAGGATGGTCCCGTAGGTCGCCTCGAAGCCCATCGCCTCGGGCGGCTCGTCCCAGTCCTCTCCGCTGAGATAGGCGTCGATCATTAGGCCGAGGATACCCGGAAAGGGACCCGGAGCGCAAAGCCCGGCCGTCGACGCTAGAGCGTGAGCTCCGGCAGGTAGCGCCAGTACCTCCGGGGCATGAGACGGCGCTGGAGCTCGGGGTTCCGCCGCGCAGGGTTTTCCGCCGCCTTGAAATACCGCCGCCAGAGCTGGGCCTCCTCGCCGCCCTCGGCCCGCGGCAGGAAGGCGAGCGCCTCCTCGCCGGCGGCGGACTCGAAGCGGCCGCCCAGGCGCGCGAAGGCGAGCCGCCGCCCCACGTCGACGAGGGCGAAGTCCTCGATCCCGAAGCGCCGTGCGAAATGTGGCAGGAGGGCGGCGACGATATTCGCGTCGGGCTCGAGGGGCGCGCAATAGAGGCCATCTTCCCGTGGCGAGAAGCGGGCGAGCCCGGTCAGCTTGTGAATCTCGCAGACGACGCGCCTGGACGCCTTGGACAGGGCGCGCAGGTCCGGGCTGCCGTGGTCGGCGAGGACCTCCGTCCCGCGGAGACCCGCCTGGGCGCAGAGGCGGAAAAGGGGGAGCTCGAGGGCCTCCTCGCTCATCCATATGCGCAGGATCAGGTCGAAGAGCTCCCCGGAGAAGGACCTGAGCTCCGCGCCCGCGGTCTCTCCATCGAGGTCCCCCCTCTGGGACGAGCGGAGCGGTTCCGGGCCCAGCAGGGCGAAGAGTTCCCCCTCCGACGCGAGCGCGTTGGCGACGGCGTCGGGCGAGGTCGTTTCCGAATAGGCCCTGCGCGAGAGCGCGAGGAGGCCCTCGAGGGAGCCGTCGTAGCTCCAGGTTCCGCGAGGATACGCGCCGCTCATGCGAAGCTGAACTCGAGCTGGGGCGCCGACTCGGGCGCCCGAATCGAGGCGCTGTCGCCGTCGCAGGACGCGTCCGAGAGGAGGAGCTTGAGCCGGTCGAGCTCGGGAGCCGCTTCGAGGGGGCGGCCGTTCGATGCGAGGAACCATTTCGCGCGCTTCAGGGCTATCCCTAGCTTGGGCAGGTCTTCTGGCTTGATGCGGCGGGCGCGCCTCGTAGAGATTATGCGGCCGGCTCCCGTGACGCCGACGCCGGGCACCCTGAGGAGCTCCGAATACTCGGCCGTGGCGATGTCGACGGGGAAGAATTCCGGGTGGCGCAGGGCCCAGGCGGATTTGGGGTCGAGGTCGCTCGGCAGGTTGGCCTCGGACTCGCCCAGTATCTCCTCGGCCTTGAAGCCGTAGAAGCGCAGGAGCCAGTCCGCCTGGTAGAGGCGATGCTCGCGCACCAGGGGCGGGCTGCGGAGGAGGGGCAACCGGGGGTCGGAGCTTACGGGGACGAAGGCCGAATAATACACGCGGCGGAGCCCCAGGCGGCCATACAGCGCGCCGGCGAGACGGATGATGGTCCTGTCGTCGTCGGGGCTCGCGCCGATGACGAGCTGGGTGCTCTGACCGGCGGGAGCGAAGCGGGGCGCGGCGTAGCGCTGCGCGCGGCGGCTATCCTCCCTGCTCTCGGCCTCGGCCTGACCCATGAAGCGCATCGCGCCTAATATTTCGGCTCCCGATTTTTCGGGCGCGAGCCTGGCTAGGGATGAGGCGGTGGGCAGCTCGATATTGGCGGAAAGTCGGTCGGCGTAGAGCCCAGCCTTCCTAAGAAGGGCGTCCCCGCAGCCGGGTATGGCCTTGAGGTGGATGTAGCCGCCGAAGCGCTCGCGCTGCCTCAGTATCCTCGCGACGTCGATGAGCCGCTCCATCACGATGTCCGGGTCGGCGAAGACTCCCGAGGAGAGGAAGAGTCCCTCGATGTAGTTCCTCTTATAGAAGCTTATAGTTAGCCGGACGAGCTCCTCGGGCACGAAGCTGGCGCGGGGGACGTCGGCAGACGAGCGGTTGGCGCAATAGGCGCAATCCTTGCGGCAGGAATTGGAATAGAGGACCTTGAGGAGGGAGACGCAGCGGCCGTCTCCGGTCCAGGAGTGGCAGACGCCGGCGGGAGATCCCGCCCCGAGCCCCCCGCTGGGGCGGCGCGAGCTTCCGCTGGACGCGCAGGATGCATCGTAGCGCGCCGAGGCTGCTAGGAGCTCCAGTTTATCTCCGAGATCCATTGAAGCACTATACGCGCGTATGCTATACAAGCGCAAGTCTTTTGATGCGATACGCGATACGGGAGGCCCTTCGATGGCTGAACTCGGAGACGATTTCGTAGATTTCTTGATTAATGCAAAGCGCGGAACCTACGCGGCCGGAGGGCCTCCGACGAGTTCGTGCAGGCGAGGCTCGAAGGACCTGGCTTTGTCGGAAGGCGACTATCAATATGTGGACAGCTATTTTGGAGGAAGCGACTTTCTCGGGGAAGAAGTTGTATATAAAGGCGGAATTCCCATCTGGGGAATGAATTATTATGGAAGGTCAGAGGCTGATGTCGATTCTGGCCTCGCTTCGGAGTCTGTCTCGATGGGAGACCTCCTCCATGCGGCCCTCATGGAAGTGCCTAGGGAGGCGCCATTTCGCGGTCCCCGGTTGCTGAAAAAAGGCGATAGCGAATATCGCTGCTCCTGGCAGGGCAGTCCGGAGGATTTCCATGGTGAGGAGGAAATTCTGCGCGGGGGAAAACGCGTGTATTTCCTGCGCTTTCACGGCGGGACCCTGTCTTGACCCCAGCCGTCGCCTCAGGTAGATTGAACTCGTGAACGCACTAGGACGGAAAATCGCACTACGCATCGAATCGCGCCGCGTCCAAGGCTCGGTTTCCCTCGTAGGGAGAGGTCTGTCCGACGGAGCGCTTGGAGATAATTGATATTTCCAATGTGCAATTGTCGCGCGGCCTTCCCCAACGAGAAGGCCGCGTTTTTTTATTCCGCGGGGCCGATCCCGAGGGATAGAAGCGGCGGACCCGGGGGCAAGCTCGCGCCAAGTTACGAAGGAGTCGGCGATGCCGTTGATTGAGCTGACGAATGTCGAAAAGGATTGGGGCGATGAGCCGCTTTTTTCGGGGCTCAACCTCAAGATCGAGGAAGGCGAAAAGATCGGGTTGATAGGCCTGAACGGCTCGGGAAAGACGAGCCTCCTGGGCATCCTCGCCGGAACGGACGAGGATTTCAAAGGGCGGATGACCAGGCGACCGGGCCTCGCGATAGCCCTGGTCCCGCAAAGATACGAGCCGCCCGGGGGCTCGAGCTGCGTCGAGGTCCTGCTCGAGGGCGCGGCCGCCATGAAACTGCGTCTCGCGGCCCTGGAAGAGGCGCTATCCTCCTCGCTCGAGGGCAGGGATGAGGCGCGGCGGCTGGCGGAATACGGCGAGCTCTCGGCGCGCTACGAGGCCATGGGCGGCGACCTGGCCGAGGAAGGCTCGCGGCGCCTCCTCGCGCGAGCGGGACTCGGCGCGACGGCCGATTCGCCAGCGATCTCCCTCTCAGGAGGGGAGAAGAACGTCCTCGCCCTCGCGCGCGCCCTGGCCCTCGCGCCCGACCTCCTCCTCCTCGACGAGCCGGGCAACCATCTGGACTTCGCGGGCCTCGCCTGGCTCGAGGAGTTCATCCGCGGTGAGCGACGCGCCGTTCCCTGGTCTCGCACAACCGCTCCCTGCTGGACCGCGCGGCTGGCAGGATAGTGGAGCTGGAGGCCGGGAAGGCGACCGAGTACGCCGGCGGCTACTCGGCCTATAGGATCGAGAAGCTCTCCAGGGCGGCGGGGCAGGGCAAGGAATGGCAGGCCGACCGCAAGAAGATCGAGCGCCTCGAAGCCCTCGTGCGCCGCTTCGCGGAGATCGCCGCCGCCAGGCCCGACCCGGCCTGGGGCAAGCGCCTGCGCGCGAGGCGCAGCCAGCTCGAGAGGGAGAAAGAAGCGGCGACGGGAAAGCCCTCCGGCGCCTCCCGCAGGATGAGCGTCGCCTTCTCCGCCGCCGAGAGCAGGGCCGACTACGCGCTGCTGGTCCGCGGCTATCGCAAGGCCTACGGGGAAAGGGTCCTCTTCGAGGATGCGGGCTTCGACCTCCTCGCCGGCGAGAGGGCGGCCCTGATCGGCCCGAACGGGTCGGGAAAGACCAGCTTCCTACGCGACCTCGTCGCTCGCGCCTCCGGCGCGGCAGAGAATCGCTGGGACACGGGCGAGGCCATCAGGGTCGGCCCGAGCATGGTCATCGGCTACTGCGCGCAGGAGCAGGAGCTCTTCGCCGGCGGGAAGACGGTGGGCGAGGAGTTCCTCGATCTGGGGGCGAAGAGCGACGAGGCCTTCCGGCTCCTGCGCCGATATCTATTCGACCGCTCGATCCTCGACACCGACGTCGCCGCGCTCTCGGGCGGCGAGCGCAACCGACTGCAGATCGCGAGGGCGGTCTTTCTCGGCGCTAACTTCCTCGTGCTCGACGAGCCGACCAACCATCTCGACATAGAGTCCCGCGAGGCCCTCGAGGAGGGCTTGGCGGATTTCGCGGGGACTATACTCGCCGTCTCCCACGATCGCTGGTTCCTCGAGAAAGTGGCCGAGAGGATCATCCTCGTGGAGAGCCGCGGCTTCCTCGCCTACGAGGGCAGCTTCGGCGAGTATTGGCGGGACGCAGGGCATCGCCCTTCGGGCGGGGGAGCCGCGGGCCGCGGCGCTCGGGGCCTGGAGGGACGCGGCAAGGCGACCGTCAAGGCCGCCGGCAAGGAGGCCGTCGCCGGCGGGAAGGAGGCGCTCGCGATCGAGAGCCGCATTACGACCCTGGAAAGGGAGAAGGAGGAGCTGGAGCGCGCCTCGGCACGCTATAGCGAGGCGCGCGATTACGCCGCCGCGGGGAAGGCGGCCGCCAAGGCCAGATCGGCCGCCGCTGCCATCGAGAGACTCTACGAGGAATGGGAGAGGGCGGAGTAAAGGGCTCGGGGGCTCGCTTTATCGCCCGAGCGCCTTCCTGATCCCGTCGAGGAAGGCTCCCGCGCCCCAATCTCCGTTCCAGGTCATGCCCAGGCGGACGGCCACGAGGTCGAGCGAGGGGCAGACGAATATATGCTGGCCCTGGTAACCGTCGGCCCAGTACAAATCGGCGGGCATGCCCGGAAAATCCCGGTCGGAGGCCTTTCCCGGGCTGCCCCTATTGAGCCAGAAGAAAGCGCCGTACTCGCCTTTTTCAGCGCCGGCGGTCGGCGTCGTCGAATATGTCATCCAGCCCTCGGGCAGGATGCGCTCGCCCTTCCAGACCCCGTCACCGAGGCAGAGCAGGCCGAAGCGGGCGTAGTCTCGGGCCGTGGCGTAAATATACGACGAGCCTATCAAAGTTCCCGACGCGTCGATGCCGAAGACGGCGTCGCTCATGCCGATCTTGTCGAAGAGCTCTCGGCGGGGGAAGGACAGATAACCGGCCTCGTCGCGAATGACGAAGCGCAGGATGCGCGATACGATGTTCGTGCTTCCCGAGGAGTAGGACCAACGACTATCCGGGGGCGCCGCCAGGGCCTTCGATGCCGCATAGGCGGCCGCGTCGGGCTCGAGGAAGAGCATGCGGTTGACGTCCGACACCGGATGATCGGTGTAGTCCTCCTCCCAGGCGAGACCCGAGCTCATCCGCATCAGCATATCGGTCGTGATGGCGCCGCGCGGGTCTCCGGGCCCCTTCCATTCGGGGACCGGCGCGAGGGCCATGACGTCCAGCTTTCCCTGCTTGACGAGAATCCCCGCCAAAGCGTTGGTGAAGCTCTTGGCCATGGACCAGCTGAGCAGGCGCGTATCCTTGGAGACTCCAGGGGCATAGCGCTCAGCCACGATGCGCCCGCGGTAGACGACGAGGGCCGCTCGAGTGCGCTTGAGCCGGCCCGGGTCGGTCTCGGCGAAGACGCCATCCATCGCCGCCCGTAGGGCGCCCGAATCGAGCCGTGGCGACGGGCCCGCGGGCTCCCTGTCGCCCTCGGGCCAGTCGATCGCCCGGCGGTCGACCGCGGGGTCGACCGCGGGGGCGGGCGGCGGCGCCATCGCGCGCAGGGACTTTTCGCTCCGGCCCGAGAGCAGCACCGGCCCGAGCCCCTCGACGTAGATCGCCGTCCGGGCGAAGAGCCCGAGGCCGAGGACGGAGCAGGTGACGCTTTTTCTCGTGACGTCGATCTTCGCCCGCATCAAGCCGAAGGCGGGGTCGAAGCCCGAATCCTCCCGCTCGATCGCGGCCGCGGAGAGTCCCTGGACGAATACGCCGGCGCAGAGGGCCTTGGCCTTGAAGGCGCAGCCGATGGGCAGCTCCTCGATGTACTCGCGCTTAGCCCAGGCGATAGTCACCGCTGCCGCGATCAGTAGGGCGGCCGCCCCGACGACGATCCATCGCTTCTTTTTCTCCATGCAGCCTCATCCTCTCCCTAGCGGCCAGGCTCGAGCAGGGAATCCCTGAGTATGGCGGCGAAGGCGTCGACGTCCGCGTCCGTCGTGTCGAAGCTCGTCATCCAACGCTGGAGCCCGCCTTCCCAGTCGTAGAAGAAGGACTTCGCGCGGGCGCTCTCGGCCGCCTCGCTGGGCATCCGCGCGAAGATAGCGTTCGCCTCGACGGGGAAGGCCAGCTCGATGCCGCCCATCGAGCGGACGGCCGATTCGAGCCTGCGCGCGGCCGCGTTGGCCGCTCTCGCGTTGCGCTCCCAGGCGCCGGAGCTCAAGTAGGCTTCGTACTGGGCGGAGATGAATCGCATCTTGGACGCGAGCTGGAGTCGGGTCTTGCGGAGGTAGGGCGCTCTCGCCGCCAAGGCGGGCTTGAGGACCACCACCGCCTCGCCGAAGGCTACCCCGTTCTTCATGCCGCCGAAGGAGAGCAGGTCCACGCCCGCGCTGAGCTCCCTGAAGGAGAGGCCGAGGGCTACCGCGGCATTCGCGAGGCGGGCGCCGTCCACGTGCACCGCGAGGCCGGCTGCGTGCGCCATGTCCGCGAGCTCGGCGAGCTCGGGCATGGAGTAGATTGTGCCGAGCTCGGTCGGCTGGGACAGGGAGAGGCAGCAGGGCTGGGACTGGTGGATGAAGCCCAGGCAGGCGAGGGCCTCGCGAAGTGCCCCGACCTGGACCTTCCCGTCGCGGCTTTCGAGCTGCTTGATTTTGCAGCCGATGCCCGCCTCCGGGGCTCCCGTCTCGTCGATCGCGATATGGGCGGTCTCGGAGCAGAGCACCGAGAGTCCGGGGCCGGCTACGAGGGAGAGGGCCAGCACGTTGGAGCCGGTGCCGTTGAGCACGAAGAAGGTCTCGGACTCGGGCCCGAATTCCCGCTTGAAGGAGGCGAGGGCCCTCTCGGTCCAGGGGTCGTCGCCGTAGCCCAGGGCGTGGCCGGAATTGGCGGAGGCTATAGCCTCCATGACCTCGGCGCAGGCGCCCGAGTTGTTGTCGCTGGCGAAACTCTTCATTGCCATAGTGTGGGCAAGTGTATCCGCCAGGAAGCGGGGGCGGCAAGCGGGGCTCGCTCTAGTACAGGGGCCGGTTTTGCACTACAATGAGTTACTAAGGATTTCGTCAAATAGGCGACACGACCGACGGGAGCGTCGCGACGAAATCCTTTACACGAAGCGTTCCATAGCATGGCATCATGCGAAGCATGTTGCACTACTATCGAAAACATTCGTATCTCTTTTTTCAACAGGAAACTCATGGACAGCCAAACTTTCGAGTCTTTCGGACTCGGGCCCTCTACGCTCGCCGCCCTATCCCGCAAGGGCTTCGAAGAGCCCACTCCGATCCAAGCCCTCACCATACCTCGCCTCCTGAAGGACGGGCCGGACCTCATCGCGCGGGCGCGCACCGGCACCGGCAAGACGGCCGCCTTCGGCATACCCTTCGCCGAGCTCCTCGCCGCCCCCGCGGACCACATACGGTCCCTCGTCCTGGTGCCCACGCGGGAGCTCGCCCTGCAGGTGACCGCCGAGCTCATCTCGCTGCGCAACGGGACCTGCCCGCGCGTGGCCGCCGTCTACGGCGGCGCCTCGATGGGCGAGCAGCTCAGGCGACTCAGGGCCGGGGTGGACGTCGTCGTCGGTACTCCCGGGAGGGTGCTCGACCACCTGGGCCGCGGGACCATGGACGTCTCGCGGATCGAGTTCCTCGTCCTGGACGAGGCGGACGAGATGCTCGACATGGGCTTCATCGAGGACATAGAGACGATAATGGAAAAATGCGGCGAGAAGCGCCGCGTGGTCCTCTTCTCGGCGACCATGCCCGCGGGCATCGTCCGCGTCGCCAAGCGCCGGCTCGGGGCCTACGAGATCGTCGAGGACTTCTCCGAGGCGGTGGCCACCGAGCTCGCCGAGCAGGTATGGCTCGAGGTGCGCGAGGGCGATCGGCTCGAGGCGCTCTGCCGTGTGATGGACGTCGAGGAGGATTTCTTCGGCATCGTGTTCACCACCACGAGGGTCGAGGCCGAGCGGGTCGCGAAGGCCCTGGAAGAGCGGGGCTACGACGCGGAGGCCCTCCACGGCGAGATACCCCAGGACCGGCGAGAGCGCATCCTGGCCAAATTCCGCGAGAAGCGCGTCCGCGTCCTCGTCGCCACCGACGTGGCGGCGCGGGGCATCGACATCGACAACCTCTCGCACGTCGTCAACTGGTCCCTGCCCCACGACCCCGAGGCCTACGTGCACAGGGTGGGGCGCACCGGGCGGGCCGGCAACGCGGGCACGGCTATTACCCTCGTCACTCCCGAGGAGTACCGCAAGCTCTTCAGGTTCAAGCACGTCGCGGGAGCCGGCTTCAAGAAGGCCAAGGTCCCCGACGTCGACGACGTCCTCGCGGCCAAGCGCGATCGGCTGCGCGCCAAGATACTCTCGCGCGCGGAGTCCCTCGTCCAGGAGGCTGCGCCCGAGGCCTCGCCCGAGCCCGTCCCCGAGGCCGAGGCCGAGGCCTCGGCCGCCAAGAAGCCCGCCGCGAAGAAGACGGCCCGCTCCGTCACCGCCTCGGCGGCGAAGCTCTGGCGCGAGCTCGCTGAGGAGATACTCGAGAAGGTCGGGCCGGGCGAAGCCCTGGCGGCCGCCCTCTTCGAGGCCTTCGGGAACGAGATAGACCCCGCGCGCTATAAGCAGATCCAGGAGTCCTCGGTGGACGCGGCCGCCACGGCCCGGCTCTTCGTGGGAGTGGGCAAGAGGGACAAGGCTACGCCCAGAGGGCTCGCCGCCCTGGTCAAGCGCATATCGGGCCTGCCCGAGAGGCTCATTGGCGGGATCGAGATCTACGAGAATTTCTCCTTCCTGACCGTGCCCTTCGAGGCCGCCGAGAAGGTCATCGCAGAGGCGCGCAGATCGGGTGGCCTGCCTCCCGTGCGCTTCGCCACGCCGAAGGGCGGAGCGGGCGAGCGCGGCGCCCCCGGGCCGAGGAACGGCCCGCCGAATTACCCGGCGCGCCCGCCCCATCCCAGGGCGGCCTACGCCAAGCCCTCGCGGCCCGACATCAGCGCGGGGAAGAAGAGCAAGAAGCCCGAATAACCAGGAGAGCATATGTCCGCGCAGATAGTCGAATGCGTACCGAATTTTTCTGAAGGCCGCGACAAGTCGATCATAGACGCGATCGCGCGCTCGATCTCCGGCGTCCCGGGGGTCTCCCTCCTCGACGTCGATCCCGGCGCCGACACCAATCGCACCGTATATACCTTCGTGGGCGCGCCCGGCGCCGTGGCCGCGGCCGCGCTCGCGGCCGCGAAGGCCGCCTACGCCCTCATCGACATGTCCAAGCACTCGGGCGCTCACCCGCGCATGGGCGCGATGGACGTCTGCCCCTTCGTGCCCGTCTCGGGCATAGACATGGCCGCCTGCGTCGAGCTGTCCAAGAAGGTGGGTGAGGCCATCGCCCGGGAACTCGGCGTCCCGGTCTATCTTTACGAGGCCGCCGCCACGAGAGCCGATCGCAAGAACTTGGCCGACATCCGCTCGGGAGAGTACGAGGCCCTCTCGGCCAAGCTCTCCTCGCCCCAATGGGCGCCGGACTTCGGGCCCGCGGCCTTCGATCCGCGCTGGGGCGCGACGGTCGTCGGCGCCCGCGAGTTCCTGATAGCCTACAACGTCAACCTGAACTCCCGCGACAAGAAGCTCGCGAACGAGATAGCCCTGAGCATCCGCGAGGCGGGGAGGGCGGCCAAGGACGCCGCCGGCAACCCGATCAAGGACGCCGAGGGGAAGGCCGTGAAGGCGCCGGGCCGCCTCAAGGACGTTCGCGCCATCGGCTGGTACATCGATTCCTACCGCTGCGCCCAGGTATCGATCAACCTCCTCGATTACAACACGAGCCCCCTCCACGTAGTTTTCGAGACGGCGAAGGAGGAGGCCGAGAAGCTAGGCCTCCTCGTCACGGGCAGCGAGATCGTCGGCCTCGTGCCGCGCGAGCCCATCCTCGCGGCGGGCAGGCACTTCCTGGCCAAGATGGGAAAGAGCCAGGGCGCGAGCGAGGCGGAGCTCGTGGAGACGGCCGTCCGCTCCATGGGCCTCTCCTCGGTGGCCCCCTTCGATCCCTCCAAGAAGATCATCGAATACGCGTGCTCCTCTCCCACGCCCCTCGCCTCGATGCGGGTGGCCGACTTCGTCGACGAGGTCGCCTCCGATTCGCCGGCGCCGGGAGGAGGCTCGGTAGCCGCCCTCGCCGGCAGCCTGGGCGCCGCCCTCGCCGCCATGGTGGCCAACCTGACGGTTGGCAAGAAGGGCTACGAGACCGCTTGGGTAGAGCTCTCAGCCCTGGCCGCCCAGGCTCAGGGCGTCAAGGCCGCCCTCGTCGCCGCGGTGGACGCGGACACAGCCGCCTTCAACCTTATTATGGAGGCGATGAAGCTGCCCAAGTCCGACGCGGCGCAGAAGGCCGAGCGCGAGGCTGCCCTGCAGAGCGCCTTCATCAAGGCCGCCTCCGTACCGCTCGAGACCGCCGCCGCCTCGGTCCTGGCCCTGAAGGCCTGCGCGGACGCGGCAGAGCGCGGGAATCCCGCTTCGGCCTCGGACGCCGGGGTCGGCGCCTTGATGGCGCGGGCGGGGCTCGAGGGAGCCCTCCTCAACGTGCTCATCAACCTGGGCCAGGTCAAGGACTCAGGCCTCGCCGCCTCCATGCGCGAGCGCGCGCGGGAGCTTTCCGAGGAGGGGGCCCGGCTCGAGGCCCAGGCCCTGGCCAGGGTGAGGGCAGCGATAGGCGCCTAGGCGGCTTTTGGGTAAACATCCGTTCCACTCCCTCGGGCGGGACGGTTTTTCTTCGCGCGAAGGTGAATAAATATCCACTCGGCATATTGACTTAAACGGCCTTCATTCCGTATACCATGCGAAGAAGATATTCAATCCGAGGAGACTGAAGCGGTGAAAGGATCCGACGTAACCGTTTCGGGTATTTCCAAGTCCTTCGGCGCCTTCAAGGCGCTGAAGGGCGTCTCCCTCGAGATCAAGAAGGGCGAGTTCTTCTCCCTCCTCGGTCCCTCCGGCTGTGGCAAGACCACCCTCCTCCGGGTGATCGCGGGCTTCGAGGAGCCTGATTCCGGCATCGTGGGAATAGACGGCCGCGACGTCTCCGGCCTCCCGCCGGACAAGAGGCGCTGCAACACGGTTTTCCAGAGCTACGCCCTCTTCCCCCACCTCACGGTTTTCGAGAACGTGGCCTTCCCCCTCCGCCTCAAGCGCCTGCCCAATCGCCTGGTGCGCGAGCTCGTCATGAAGCACCTCTCCCTGGTCCAGCTCGAGGGCCACGCCGAGAAGAGGCCCTCGATGCTCTCCGGCGGCCAGAAGCAGCGAGTGGCCATCGCTAGGGCCCTGATCAACGAGCCTTCCGTCCTCCTCCTCGACGAGCCACTCTCCGCCCTCGACGCCAAGCTGCGCCAGCGCATGCTCGTAGAGCTGGATTCGATACACGACAAGGTCGGCATCACCTTCATCTACGTCACGCACGACCAACAGGAAGCCCTCTCCGTATCCGACCGCATCGCCGTCATGGACCAGGGCCTGGTCCTGCAGATCGGCTCCCCCCAGCAGATCTACGAGAATCCCGCCTCGGACTTCGTCGCCCGCTTCATCGGCGAGACCAACATCTTCGCGGGCGTCGTGGCCTCGCGGGAGGGCCCCTTCGCGACCGTCGAGTGCGAGGGCCTGGGTCCCCTCCTGGTGGAAGCCAACGGCGAGGCTCCCCTGGGAGCCCGGGTAAGCGTCGCGGTGAGGCCCGAGAAGATCCGCATCGCCGCGGAATCCCCCGGCGCCAGGCCGGAGCTCAACGTGCTCAGCGGCGTCGTCGAGGAACCCATCTACTCGGGCTTCCAGACCAAGTACATCATCCATTTGGCGGGCGGAGGCTCGGTCACCGTCTTCAGGCAGCACGCCAACTGGTCGGAGGGCGTGCCCGACCTCAAGTGGAAGGACGAGGTCTACCTCTCCTGGAGCGCGCGAGACTCCGTCGTAGTCGAGAGCGACGCAGTCGCCAACGACGAAGTCGTTAACGGCGCAGCGCGGCCGCCCGCGCCATGACGCGCAATTACGGCAAGATCTACGCGGGGCCGCAGGCCCTGTGGCTCACGGTCTTCTTCGCGGCTCCCCTGGCCATCATCGTCGCCTACTCCTTCATGAAGCGCGACCTCTACGGCGGCGTCTTGCCCCAAGCCAGCCTCGAGGCCTACCGCTCCTTGGCCAACCCGACCCTCCTGAGCGTCGCCTGGCGCACGCTCTGGGTATCCTTCATCGCGACCGTCTTCACCATCCTAATAGCCCTGCCCTGCGGCTACAGCATCGCCCGGAGCGGCAATCAGGCTATGAGGCTCTTCCTGGTCATCGTGCCCTTCTGGACCAACTTCCTCATCCGGATCTACGCCTGGATAGCCATCCTCGGGAACGAGGGCTTCCTCAACGACCTGCTCAAAATCCTCGGCCTCAGGACCAACTCGGTGCAATTCCTTTATAACCAGGGGGCGGTCATCCTGGTCCTCGTCTACATGTACCTGCCCTATGCCATCCTGCCCCTCTTCTCCACCATCGACAAATTCGACTTCACCCTCCTCGAGGCGGCGCGCGACCTGGGTGCCACGAGGATGCAGGCCCTGATGAAGGTCCTCATACCCAACATACGCGGCGGACTCGTGACCGCGGTGCTCTTCACCTTCATCCCGATCTTCGGAGCCTACGCCGTCCCCCTCCTCGTCGGAGGCAAGGACGCCTACATGCTCGGCAACGTCATCGCCGACCAAGTGACCAAGACTCGCAACTGGCCGCTCGCGTCGTCCATCTCCATGGGCGTCACGGTGCTCACCGGCCTCGCCGCAGTCATCTTCGCGGCGACGAGCCGGCGCACCGCGCAGCACGTCGTCGAGGACTCCGGCATCGGCCCCTTGAGCGCCACCGCGGGAATCCCGAGCGGGGGGCAGGCGTGAAAAAACTCCGCCTGCATGGCGCGTACCGGGCCGTCCGCGCGACCCTCAAGGGCATCAGGCCCCTGCCGCCGCGCATCTCCGGCTCAGGACCGCCCGCGACGGGCAGGAAGGGCCACGCAAAGCGCCGCAGGGGCATCGCCGTCTCCGATTTCGTGTACTGGGCGGTGATCGCCTTCCTATTCGCGCCCCTCGTCGTGCTCTTCGCGTACAGCTTCAATTCCTCGAAGAGCGGGAGCTGGACGGGTTTCTCATTCATGTGGTATGAGAGGCTCTTCCTGGGCTCCGGCCTGCTCTGGAACGCCTTCGGCAACTCCGCGATCATCGCGCTCGGCTCGGCCTCGGCGGCCACCCTCCTCGGCTCGCTCGCGGCGGTGGGCACGAGCCGCTACTCCTTCTGGTACCGGCCCTACGTGAAGTCCATGAGCTTCATCCCGATGATATTGCCCGAGATCATCGTCGGCGTATCCCTCCTCGTGTTCTTCGCCGGCGTCGGCCTCAAGCTCGGCCTCCTCACCGTGTGGATCGCGCACACGACCTTCAATATACCCTTCGTGTACCTCCTCGTATCGGCCCGGCTCGAGGAGTTCGACCCGAGCATCATCGAGGCCGCGAGAGACCTGGGCGCCACCGAGGTGCAGACCCTGCTTCGGATCATACTGCCCATCACCATGCCCGGAATCGCCTCGGGCTTCCTCACGGCCGTCACCCTCTCGCTCGAGGACTTCGTCATCACCTTCTTCGTCGCCGGCCCGGGATCGACGACCCTCCCGCTCTTCATCTACTCGGCCATACGCTTCGGGGTGTCGCCGGTGATCAACGCCCTCTCCGCCGTGATGGTCGCGGGCACGGTGCTCCTAATCTACCCCGCCCGCAATTTCCTCAAGGCCTACGCCGCCCATTAGCGGTCGGGTTCGAAAATAAGTTGATTGCAGTTGCCGGCGAAGGAATTGGGCAACTGCGGGCGTGGCCATGGTAGTGCCGCGCCGCGGACGGCCCTCGGCTGCCCGAACCCACATGGTAAAAGGGAGGACGACATGAAACGTCTTCTCCGCGCGGCTGCCGTCCTGGCTGCCCTGTCTCTCTTCCTGGGTCTCTCTCTCGGCCTCGGCTCCTGCTCGAAGAAGGGCGATGAGCCGAAGAAGCTGTACATCTTCAATTGGACGTACTATACGCCTGACTCGGTGATAGCCAAGTTCGAGAAGGAGTACAACTGCAAGGTTGTCTACGATTCGTTCGATTCCAACGAGACCATGTTCGCCAAGCTCAAGGCGGGCGGCTCCAACTACGATATCGTGTTCCCTTCCGCCGATTACGTGTCCATCATGATCAACCAGAAGATGCTTGCCCCCATCGACAGGACTAAGCTCGCGAATTTCAGGAACATCGATCCGCTGGTGCTCGCCCGATCCAAGGACTACGACCCGGACAACAAGTTCTCGGTACCCTATTACATGGGCGCGGCGGGCGTGGCGGTCAACAAGACCAAGGTCAAGAAGTACGAGCGCAGCTGGTCCATCTTCTCCCGCAAGGACCTCAAGGAGAAGATGACGATGCTCGACGACATGCGCGAGGTGATGGGCGACGCCTTGGCCTTCCAGGGCAAGTCCGTCAACTCCGTGAGCGACGCCGACGTCAAGGCGGCCGAGGAGCTCGTCAACAAGACCTGGAAGCCCAACCTGTTGAAGTTCGACGCGGAAGCCTTCGCCAAGGGCTTCGCCGCCGGCGAGTTCTGGGTCGCCCAAGGCTACGCCGAGTCGATCTTCGCGGAGTATGACGCCGCCAAGCGCGCCGACGTCGATTTCTTCATCCCCAAGGAGGGCGGCCCGCTCTACATCGACTCCATGGTCATCCTCAAGAACTCCAAGAGCCAGGACCTGGCCCTCAAGTTCATCGACTTCATCCACAGGCCCGAGATCTACGCCGAGTTCTGCGACGCCTTCGGCTTCCCCGCGACTGCCAACGTGCCCGCGCGGGCGCTCAAGAAGGGTGACATGTGGTACAAGGCCGAGGACCTCGCCAAGTGCGAGCTCAAGCTCGACCTCGGGGCGGACCTCGAGAAGTACAACGCCGCCTGGCAGGAGATCAAGGTCGGGAAGTAAGGGGGGAGAAAGGGATCGTCCTTGAGACAGCACTCCCCGCTGTCGATCGATAGCATGGCGGAAGAACCTTTCCATGGCTGCCCGAGGTGAGGCCTGTCTCGCGAATCCGCGTACCTCGCTTCGCCTCGATTCATTGGGGCTCCGCGAGGCCCGTGGTTCGCGAGACACCCACCGCCCTACGGCAGTCCTTAACAGTGTCGCTGCGTCTACCCGTTCACGCCTCATTCAGTTTCGAGGACGGGGCCAGTGTTCCTTCCCAACGGGGAGTCCTGCTGGTCCTCGCTGGACATTGACGGAATTTTCCGCGTCTCCCCCACGCTTCGAAGTCCTCGCGAAGGCGAATCAGTTGTGCGCCTTCGCTCCGGTCTTCTCCGCTTCCCCCACACCGGTTACGACGCGGTGGGCAGCAAGTATTGCCCACCCTCGCACTCCAATCCCTGGTCCACCGATATCGAGCTCGAGTCCAGGGGGCTCACGATGCTCAGCATGTCGAGCCTCTGCATATGAAGATAGATCATCGTCGAGCCGATCGAGCTGTGTCCCAAAAGCTTCATGATGTAGAACAGATTGGTGTTGCCCTCGAGGAGATGAGTCGCGAAGGAATGGCGCAGGGTGTGGACATGGGCGTCTTTCCTGTTCGCCTCCGAGGCGAGCATCTGGAAGGTGCGCTGGATCTGGCGGATTGGGATGGGCCGATCGATGTTCCGTTGGGAATAGAATAGATAGTTTTTTGGCTTGTAGCGGTTGAGATACCTTTCGAGCAGGTCCGCCGTCTTGCTGCCGAGGATGGTAAATCGATCCTTTCGGTTCTTCGAGTCACGGACGTGGATGACGCGCCTATTGAAGTCGATGTCCGAGCAGGCCAGGTTGGCGGCCTCCGATACGCGCAGGCCCGCGGAATATATGAGCGCGAAGATAGTCTTGTATCGCAGGGTCCTGCAATGGCTGAGGATGGACTGGATCTCCGACTGATCCAGGACGGCGGGAAGCTTGAACGGAATCCGCGGGGCGGGGACGCGGTCGAGGAAATGCTCGCGATCGTGAAAGCGATAGAAGAGCTTGATCGCGCTGTAATAATTGTGAAGGCTCGTCGGGCTGGTTCCCTTCGCGATCAAGCCGAGGAAGAAAGCCTTCGCCTCCGAAGGGGATGCGGCCAGGGGCGACTTGCCCAGGTATGCGGCGAAGCGGGCCATATACTTGATATACATCGCTTGAGTTTTCGCGCTGTAGCCGCGCAATTTCATTTCATCGATCATCGATTCTCGCAAGGCGCCCATCCGTACCCCCTCAGGAAAACATAGTTAGTATATTATAATGGACGCGCGGAGCGCGGGCAACGGCGGCGTTGACTGCGGGTTCGGGCGTAAGGGCTCAGGGAAAGGATCGGGATGGTCCTCCCTTTTCTTCTCCCGACAGTAGCGCCTCGACTTCCGATCACGTAGAATACATCCCATGGAAACTCAAGCACCCTCCTGGAATATCCTCGTAGTCAATTGCGGCAGCTCCTCGCTCAAGTACGAGGTCTATCAGATGCCCCAGCGCCGAAGCCTGGGCAAGGGCCTCGTGGAGAGGATAGGGGAGGCGACTGGCAGCCTTTCCCAGCAGGGCTCCAAGGGCGAGCTCAAGCGCGAGCTCCCCATCCCCGACCACGCCGCCGCCTTCGCCCTCGTCAAGGAGGCGCTGACCGAGGCCGCCGCGGGCCTGATAGCCGGCATCGGCGAGATAGCCGCGGTGGGTCACCGCGTCGTGCACGGGGGCGAGCGCTACGCCGCCTCGGTTGTAATCGACGCCGAGGTGATAGCCGCGATTGAGGAGAGCGCCGAGCTGGCTCCTCTGCACAACCCGCCCAATCTCACTGGCATCGCCCAGGCGCGGGCGATGTTGCCCGACGTGTGCCAGGTCGCGGTTTTCGATACGGCCTTCCATCAGACCATGCCGCCGACCGCGTACCTCTACGCCCTGCCTTACGAGTTCTACGAGAAGTACCGCATCCGACGCTACGGCTTCCACGGCACCAGCCACCGGTTCATCTCGGGCAGGGCCATGACCCTCCTCCAGCGCTCGCCCGAGAACACCAACGTGATCAGCTGCCACCTGGGGAACGGCGCCTCGATCACGGCGGTCGAGCACGGGAGGTCCATCGACACCTCCATGGGCTTCACTCCGCTCGAGGGGCTCGTGATGGGCACGCGCTGCGGGGACATCGACCCGGCGATCCTGAGCTTCCTCGAGGCTAGGGGCCTGTCCTCCGCCGAACTCAACTCCATCATGAACAAGAAGAGCGGCCTCCTCGGCCTCTCCGGCATCTCCAACGACCTGCGGGACCTCGAGCGAGAGGCCGAGGCCGGGAACAAGCGCGCGGTCGACGCCCTCGAGGTCTACGCCTACCGGGTGAGGAAGTACATCGGCGCCTATATCGCCAACTTGGTGAAGGTGGACGCGATAATCTTCTCGGGCGGGATCGGCCAGTACGGGGTCAAGATGCGCGAGCGGATCTGCCACCGGCTCGAGAACCTCGGCGTCTTCATGGACTACGAGCTCAATCGCTCTCGGGGCTCCCAGGAGGGCCTGGTTTCGGCCGCCTTCTCGCCCATATCGATACTGGTCGTTCCGACCAACGAGGAGCTCCAGATCGCCATCGACGCCTATGAACTCGCCTTTTCCGGGGAGGCGGGCTTCCGCAAGCGCCAGGGAGACATCACGTTATAGGGGGAATCGACGGCGGGGCCGGCATATTATGGCTGCCCTACCGTCTTTGCCGCTATTGGCTTACCCATACCTCATTGGTGGCATTGCTGCCGCTCCCGATGATGCCGCCCATTAAATAAAGCTTGCCGTTGAGGAACTCGGCGCGCATGCCGAATCGCGGGGTGAAGGGGGGATTGATCGTAAGCTGCGTCCAGTTTGTGCCGTCCGTCGTGATCCAGACATCGTTGAGGGCCGTTCCCGAGGCGTTTTTGCCTCCGATCAAGTACATTGTAGCGCTGTTTGCCGCGAGCGCAAAATCGGTCCTGGGACCGAAAGGCGCGGCATTGACCAGCTGGGTGAATGCCCCGCCGGTGCTGGTTGACACCTTGGCGTTGACCGTAGTCCCATCCGTTCCGCCGATGACAAAGATTTTATTGAGGAAGACAACCGCCTGATGTCCGTCGATCTGCCCTAATCCGTCGTTGGTAACCATATTGATCGTGGGTATGCCATCCGTGAAATAATCCATATCGCTCGTATACAGCGGCGTTATCGACGAGACCTGCCCTCCTATGAGATAAACGCTCGTCCCGTACCGCAGGCCCGCGGAAGTCGATCGAACCGTCGAAGTTATGGGAGAAGGACTCCAAATCATCGCCGAATATTGTTCGGTATTCGCGATGGGAATCATGGCGGCCGTACCGCCGAAGGCGTTGAGGAAGGTCCCGTACATGGCGAGGACGACACCCTTTCCTCCCGCCGCGCCGGGATTGCCCAGCGGCGTCCACGTCGTGCCGTCGAAAGACGAGAAATCCTTATACGAGGCTACGCCGGTCGGGTCTCCCGATCCGCCCAGGACGAAGATCGCGGGCGGGCTGCCAAATACTGTTGAACCGAAATACGCGCGGGCTTGCGTCATGGGCGCGCTCGTAGTAGTCCAGACCCTTCCGAGCGTCACGGGGTTTGTTCCGCCCGGATCGAGGCTGTTGCTGCGCGTGGCCGATTTCAGATCGCCCAGGCCGGGCATCGGAGAGCAGGCCTCGAGCGCAACGACGATCGCGGCGACGAAGGTAAGCGATATTCCTGTCAAGGGTTTCATGCTGGCCTCCTCTCAGTAGCTCAGGGAAACGAGAAGGCCCGACGGCAGGGCAGCGATTTGCCATCCGGCCGCCTTGCCCGCCTGAGCGCGCGCGGGCGAGGGGAATCTCAGGATCGCCAGCACCGCTCCGCTCGCGGCCAGGACGCCGCCTCCGATGTAGCAATATAGGCGCGCATCAGTCAGCGGCTTGATTTTCCCATAATCGTTCGTGTAGGCAGTCCAGAGGGCAGCGAAGTCGGCTCCCGCGCCTGCGTTCGCATAGGCCGCATTGGCGGCGACGGCATCGTCGTAGGCCTTTGCGGCCTTCGCGTCGAAGTAGAAGTATCCCGTCGCGACCGCGCCGAGCCCGATCGCCATCGAGCCGTAGCCTACCCAGTTGAGCGCGGCCGGGCGGCCGCGCGGCGGCGCGTTCGAGGGCGGAGGGGCCGCCGCCGGTTTTTTCGGTTGCGGCGCCGAGGCGTCGGCCGCGGCTCCGCCCTGCGCCGAACCGCCCTCGAGGCGATACGACGCGTCGGCCAGGATGCCGACGGTGGCCTTCATCCTGGATACGATGTCCTTCATGGTCGGGGCCTGCATGTCCTCCGCGGTCACGAAGCGCCCGGTCTCGAGGTCGAAGAGCTGCACGGTGACGAATACGGTCCCGCCGAGGGTGCCGACGGACCCGACGATAGCCCGCTTGACGTTGAGCAGCTTCCCTACCTGTATGGCATCGTTGGCGGTGGTGAAGCCATTGGTCTGGAATTCGGTTTCGGACATGATTTTCGTGGTCTGCTCGCGGGAGACGACCTCGAATCGACCGGTCTTTATGAACTCGTTGCGCAGCATCTCGCTCAGCATCGAGCTGTCCGCTTGGACATCGGGTGACTTGGCCGTGAGGTCGAAAACGACGATCCTGATCGCTTGGTTTTGAGCGAAAAGCGGGAAGAGAGAACACATAAGAATGAAGATCGCCGCTATCTTCCTGGCCATACAACCTCCGGTTCTCATAAAAACAATAATCGACCCGTTTCGATAGTCCTCGCCAAGCCACATCGTTTATGGAAATCTATGCGTTCATAAATCAGGTTAGTTGCACGGGTTCCATCTGTCAAATGCGGCTCCTTTATGAGGGGAAATATATCCATACCGGAGGCTGGGCCTTCCTTTCCCGATCTTGCCGCTCCGGAGGGATGCGCTCTATACTCCCTGGCTATGTTCAACAGCATAACCGGCAGGCTCAGCGAGAAGCGGGC
This sequence comes from Spirochaetaceae bacterium, assembly GCA_025355995.1. Taxonomy (GTDB): domain Bacteria; phylum Spirochaetota; class Spirochaetia; order Treponematales; family Rectinemataceae; genus UBA1306. The sequence goes on from JANXYQ010000076.1 coordinate 118,268, forward strand.
CGATACCATCTGCATAGAGACGGGCGGGGTCGAATGGGAGCTCGCCGTGCCCGCGCGCTCCGTCGACGATTTCGGCCGAATCGGGGACGAGGCCAGGGTCTTCTCCTGGCTCCACCACTATGAGGACGGCATGAGGCTCTACGGCTTCGCAGCGGAGTCCGACCGGGCCCTGTTCCGCGAGCTCATGAAGGTCGAGGGCATAGGCCCGAAGCAGGCCCTGCGAATCCTCTCCGGGATCAGGACCGAGGCCCTCGGCGCCGCCCTCGACTCGGGCGACCTGGCCGCCCTGCAGAAGATACCGGGCGTGGGACCGAAGCTGGCGCAGAAGATGATGCTCGCCCTCAAGGGGAAGCTCGTCGGCGCGACGGAGCCGGGCTCCAAGGGCGGGAGCGGCCAAGGCGGCGAATGGGCAGACGTGGTCCGGGCCCTCGTCGACATGGGCTTCGACCGCAAGTCCGCCGAGAAGGCCGTCGCCACGGCGGGCAAGAAGGCCGCGGCCGCGCCCTCGGCGGAGCGGGAGCGCGAGGTATTCCGCGCCGCCCTGCTAGACCTGTCGGCAGGGGCCTAGGAGCGTGGAGCGCGCGATGGACCCGGCCTTCGAGGCGGGGGAGGACGAGCGAGAGCTGACGCTGCGGCCCAAGCTGCTCTCGGAATTCCAGGGCCAGGCCGCGCTGAAGAAGAATCTCGAGATCTTCATCCGCGCTGCCCGCGAGCGCGAGGAGGCCCTCGACCATCTCTTCCTGATGGGGCCGCCCGGCCTGGGCAAGACGACCCTGGCCCTCGTGGTGGCGAACGAGCTCGGCGCCGACTTCAAGCCGACGAGCGCGCCCGCCCTCGACAAGCCCAAGGACCTCGCCGGCATACTCACCACCCTCCGCGAGCGCTCGGTGCTCTTCATCGACGAGATACACAGGCTCAAGCCCGCGATCGAGGAGATGCTATACATCGCGATGGAGGACTTCGAGTTGGACTGGGTGATCGGGCAGGGGCCTGCGGCCAGGACGGTCCGCATCCCGGTGCCGCCCTTCACCCTCGTGGGAGCGACCACCAAGGCGGGAACCGTCTCGGCCCCCCTCGCGAGCCGCTTTGGTATAAGCCTGCGCTTCGGGTATTACGACGCGATCGAGCTCGAGGCCATAGTCCACCGCTCCTCGGCGATAATGGGCGTCGAGGTGGACGAGGACGCCGCGACCCTCCTGGCGGCCTCGAGCAGGGGCACGCCGAGGATAGTGAACAGGCTCTTGCGCAGAATGCGCGATTTCGCCCAGGTCGAGGGGACGGGCCGCATCACCAAAGCCGTCGTCCGCGGCGGCCTCGACCGGCTCGAGATAGACGAGTTGGGCCTCGAGCGCCTCGACCGCGAGATCTTGCGCGCCATCATCCAGAAGTACGCCGGCGGGCCGGTCGGCGCCGAGACTCTCGCGATCACGGTCAGCGAGGGCGTGGACAGCCTCGAGGACTTCTACGAGCCCTACCTCATCCAGGCCGGCCTCCTCGCGCGAACCTCCCGCGGGCGCGTCGCCACAGCCGCCGCCTACCGCCATCTCGACATGGAGCCGCCAAGTGAGGACGGAAGATTTCTCTTTTAGCCTGCCCGAGGACCTGATCGCCCAGCAACCAGCCGAGCGCCGCGGCGAGTCCCGCCTCATGGTCCTGGACAGGGCCTCCGGGCTCCTGTCCCACTCCTCGGTCGCGCGCTTGGCGGACTGCCTGGAGCAGGGCACCCTCATGGTGTTCAACGACTCCCGCGTGCGCAAGGCCCGTATCTACGGGCAGGCCCTCGACACCGGCGCGCGGACCGAGTTCCTCCTGTTGAAGCGCTCGCCTTCCGGAGCCTGGGAGGCGGTCTGCACGAAGCTCAAGCGGCAGCGCCGGGGCAGGCGCTACGCCTTTCCCGAGGGGATGTCGGCGGAGGTTCTCGGCTACGGCGACAGCGAGGGGGGCGAGAGGCCGGATACCGTGCTTCTTACCTTCAGCCCGCCCATTACCGAGGACTATCTGGAACGATTCGGCCACGTGCCCCTGCCCCCGTATATCAAGCGCGCCGATGGGCCCGAGGACGATGAGCGATACCAGACCGTCTATTCGCGCGAGGTGGGATCGGCGGCCTGCCCGACCGCGGGCCTCCATTTCACTGACGATATATTCGCGTCCCTCGACGCGAAGGGCGTACGCCGGACGAGCGTGACCCTCCACGTAGGGCTCGGGACCTTCCTGCCGGTGCGGACCGAGAATATCGAGGGCCACGCCATGCACGAGGAGGAGTATTCCGTCCCCGAGGCGACGGCCGCCGCCGTGACGGACGCCAAGGCCGAGGGACGGCCGGTCCTCGCGGTGGGGACCACCAGCCTGCGCACCCTCGAATCGGCCTGGTCGGAGGGGGAGGGCCTCCGACCAGGGGCGGGCAGCACGCGGATATTCATCTATCCCGGCTATCGCTTCAAGGCCGTCGATAGACTCTTTACCAATTTCCACACGCCCCAATCGACCCTGCTCATGCTCGTGTCGGCCTTCGCGGGAAGGGAGGCCATACTGGGCGCCTACGCCGAGGCGGTGCGGGAGCGCTATCGCTTCTTCAGCTACGGCGACGCCATGCTGATCAAGTGAGGAGAGCATGGCGAGCGATGCTGATGAGATAGGCGGAGCCGCGCGACGCGTCGCAGATCGACTAAGCTAGTAGGTGTTGGCGTCCATCCTCTCGAAATCGGCGCGGACCTTCCGCAGGCGCGTTAGCTGATTCCCGATGATCTCGGCGTAATCCAGCTCTCCCTGGTCGATGCGGTAGGCTTCGCCCGTCCAGTTCTCGGCGTCGTCGAGCAGGACCCAGCGCATGGCCATGGCCTTCCTCGCCAGGTCCTTCGCCTCGTCCCAGTAGAGGAGGGCGGCCTGGTAGGCAGTCTCGGCGGTCTTGAGGCTCTCGAGGTTCTGTTCCTTCCACGGGGCGTTGAAGAAATAGGCGACCCGTTTGTCGAACTTCGCGCCAAGGGCCAGGTGCTCCTGGATGAGCTTGAGGTCGAGGTGCATGTCGAATAGATAGCGGTACCGCTCCCAGTGCTTCTGGTCCTCGATCTTGGCCAGGGCGTAGAGGGGATTGCAGAAATCGGCCTTTTTCGCCTTCTCGAGCCAGTAGATATTCTCGATGGCGTCGTCGGGATACTCGATGTAATGCGTATGGAAGAGCCGGTAGAACTGCTCTTTGTAGTAGACCGGATAGGCCGAGGCGCCGTAGCTCGCGCAGAGGATGAGGATGAGGGCGAGGGCCTTGCGCCATTTCATACAGCTTCAGTATCGGCAGTCCCGGGATCGGAATGGAGCGCGAGGATGGACGAAACTTATCGGCTTCCCCGTTGTTTACCTGACGTCGTCCCCGAGGGACAGGCCGAGGGTCTCGCCGATCGCGCCCAGGATGTCGCGGCTCACCTCGGCGACGGATCGGGAGGCGTCGATCCTCAGGATCCTCATCCCCGAGGAGGAGAGGAGCGCGAGGGCCTCGAGGTACGCGGATCGGACCCTCTCCTGGAAGGACAGCTCCTCGAAAATATCGAGGCGCTCCCGGTCGCCGAGCCGACCTAGGGACTGTTCGGGGGGAAGGTCGAAGTAGATGAGCAGCTCGGGAAGGGGGAAGCCCGAGTTGAGCTCGGCGGGCAGCGCCATCCCGCAGGCGACGCCCTGGTAGGCGAGGCTCGAGAGGACGTAGCGGTCGCAGACGACGGTTTCCCCGCGGCCTATGCGGTCGAGGATGCCGCCGTCCCCCCGGAGGTGCTCGTTCCTGTCCGCGGCGAAGAGCCGCGCGAGGGTGCCGGGCTCCCTGGCGAGCTCGCCCGAGAGTATGCGGCGGATGAGGAGGCCCTCGGGATTGGCGGTGGGCTCGCTGGTTATCCAATGAGCCGCGCCGGCTCGGGTGAGCGCCTCGCCTATGAGCCTCAGTTGGGTAGTCGTTCCCGCTCCGTCGCCGCCCTCGAGGACGATGAAGCGGCCTAGTATTTCTCGCGATGCTGCGGTCATGGCCTGCAGATTAGCCTTAGCCGGCCGGCAAACGCAAGCATGGTAGATAGGACTGCTGTCGATAATGACTATGAGAGGCGGAGCGTGGTATCGTAGTGGAAAGGAATATGGTCGTCTCGAAGCGCAGCTCGGCCGCGATGGCGGCCCTTGTCCTCACGGCCGTGGCGGCCCTGATCCTCATGCCCCGCCTGAACGAGGCGACGAGCCGAGCCATATCCCAGGGCATACGCGATATCCGCGGCCGCTTCGAAGGCGCACTGGGGCTCACCGTATCCTTCGATTCGCTGTCGCCCTCCATACTGCGCTCGGCCTCGTTCTCGCGGCTCGCCATCTCCGCACCCGGGGGGCGGACCCTCCTCTCCGCCCGCAGGGTGAGCGCGAGCTACGACATCCTCGCCGCCATCGCAGGGAGGAGCTCGGAGATCCTGACCGGCCTCAACCTCGAGGACGTGACGGTGGATATCCGCCTTCCCGAGGATAAGGCCGTGTGGGACCGCCTGGGCGCCCTCATCGGGGGCGGAGGGGGCGGAGGGGGCCTGCCCAAGATCGCGATCACGGGCAGCAACGTCTCCGCGAGTGTCGCTATCGAGGGCTTCGGGACAGTCTCCTTCGACGCCCGGGACGCGGGATTCTCGACCGCCCGGGAAGAGCCGGCGGTCTCGCTCCAGGGACGCTTCTCCTTCGTGCCGTCCGCAGGCGGCCTCGGGACCATAGCCGGGCCGCTCTCCCTCTCGGGCTCGCTCACGAGGGATTTCCGGAAGGCGAGGCTGGCCCTGGCGGTGGCCGCGGATTCCCGCGAATTCTCCCTGTCGACCCAGCGCTTCGAGCTGGTGTTCGGGGACGGGCTCCTGTCGCTCACCAAGGTGAAGGACAGGGCGCCCCTGGATGCCGAGGTGCGCGTGGATTTCCTCGGAGGCGAATCCTCGGTCGACCTGCGCCTCGACGGCTTCGCACCCTCGAAGAGCCTCAGGCTTTCCGGCCGCTTCGCCTCGCTCGAGCCGTGGCTCGAGATTCCTTATAAGGGCAGCCTCGCCCTCAAGGCTCCGGGCTTCGACCTCTCGCGGCTCGGCTACGACCTCCGCCTCTCGGGATCCCTGCCCGCCTCACTGTTCCGCGGCGGGTCCCAGGCGGTGCGCGCGGAGATCCTCGCGCGAGGGGACGCGAGCGCCGTCTCGGTGGAAAGGGCGAGCGTACAGCGCGGCCCGGACCGGCTCGAGTACTCCGGCTCCTTCCGCTTCGACGATCTCTCCCCGGACGGCGTTCTCGCCGTCGACCTCTCGCTTAAGGACGGGACCCTCGGCGTGGCATCCTCGGTCAGGCTCTTCGGCCACAAGGGCGAGTATTCGGCCTCGGCCGATCAGGCGACTATCGGGGGGGTGGTCTTCAAGGACCTGGCCCTCGCCGCGGCGAGGAAGGGAGATCAGGCGGACTTCACGCTCTCATTCCGCCCCCCGGCCTCCGCGGCCGCGGAGGCTATCGGATCGGATGCGCCCGCTCCTGACGCGATCGCCCCCGACGCCGCCGGGGCGCGGTTCTCGGGCGAGGCCGGCGCGGAGAGCGGCCTCTCGCTGCTGCGCTGCGAGGGTTCCGTAGATATGGGCGACAGCCCGAGCCTCGAGCTCTCCGTCGACCTCGAGACAATCGATCTAGGTCCCCTCAAGCCCCTCCTCGCCGTGATCGCGGATTCTCCCGAGGCCGCCTCCATCCTCGCGAGCCTCAAGCTGGGCGGCGCTTTGTTCGTGACCAGCGATTTCAAGCGCCTTTCCTGGACCGCCCCCGACCTGACCGTCGTCTCGAGCGCGGCCGCCGGGGGCTACGCCCTGCTCTCCCTCTCGGGCACCGCCAAGACCCTCGCGGTCAAGCACGCCCTCGTCTCCGCCTCGGGATATACGGTCGAGGGCTCCGGCAAGATCGATTTCTCGGAGGCCGGCAAGCTCGGCTTCGAGGCGAATCTCGCGCTCAAGGACATTCCCTATTCGATGAAGGGAGTCGTCGTGGGGCAGGGCGTCTCGATAACGGGCGACTACGGCCTCGAGCTCACCGCGAGGGCGGTCGGCGCGGATACCTACGTATCGGCCAAGTCGCGCGACCTTCCCCTGCCCCTCGGGGGAGGGCTCTTCCTCGCGACGGTCGAGGCCGAAGGCAGGTTCGCGACGCTGGCGGATTGGGAGATGACCGTAGCCGCCCTCGACCTGGTCCCCACCGGCGAGAGCGTGGCCGTCCTGCCCAAGATCTCGCTCGCGGGCGGCTTCGGACCCGCCTCGGCGGAGCTGCGCGCCCTTCGGATCGCGGATAAATTCTCGGCGCTCGAGGGGAAGGCCTCCCTCGCCTACTCGCTCTCAAAGCCCCTGAGCGCGCGCCTCTCGGCCGCCCTGGCGGCCTCCGGAGGGGGCCCCGGTTCCGGCAAGGCGCCGGCATCGGGCGAGTCCTACGCCGTCGACGCCTCCTATACCGGGGGCAAGATCGAGGCTCGGGTCGACCTCGTCGCCTCTCCCTTGGCGCGGTTCGGCAAATCGCCCGTCGCGGGCTCGGTCGACGGCCGAGTCTCGGTCAAGGGCGACATAGGCAATCCGAGCGCGGATTTCAGCCTGAAGCTGCGCGATGGGCGCTACCTCGACCAGACTCTCGCGCTCGGCGGCTCCGGGAGCTACGGGAGCGGCGTCCTCGCCCTCCGCGACGTCGTCGCTGCGTATCAAGGCCAATCCATCTCCGACGGGACGGCTACCTTCTCCTTCGCGGACGCGTCGGGGAACGTGGCGCTTTCGTACTCGGGCGCGGTGGCGGATAGGGACGTGAAATTTTCCCTCTCCGCCCACGGCGCTTCGACCCTCTCCGCTTCGGCCGGCGCCGGCGGACCCTCCCTTCTCGAGAGATTGGGAAGCTACACGGCCAAGGGCTCGCTGAGCCGCTTTTCCTTCGGGACCGTGAGCCTCGATAGCTGGCCCTTCGAGGCCTCCGCCGATCCCGTCTCGATTCAAATCCAAGGAGGGGGCTCGGGGGAGGTCCGGCTCAAGTACTCGGCCGGCGGATCACTGTCTGCGAGCCTCCGCGCCCCCTTTCCCGTGCGGGCGGAGGTCTCGGGCCTCTTCGACGGCAAGAGCATCGACCTCTCCGTGCAGGGCATGGAATTCGACTTAGGCCTGCTCGCGCCCCTGATGCCGAGCGACCTCATCAAGATCGTCTCGGGAAAGGCGAAGGGAGGCTTCCGCGCGGTGGGGCTCGCCAACGACCCGGAGATTTCCGGCTCGATCATGCTCGAAGACGCCTCCCTCAAGGTCCTCGGCTGGCTCGCCGACGACGTAGGCCCCTTCAAGGCGCCGATCCTGGCGTCCGGGAGGAAGGTGTCGATCTCGGTTCCCTCGGTAGGGGTGGGCAAGGCCGCGGTCGCCCTGGATTGCCAGGCTATCTTCGATCATTGGCTGCCCTCCGGACTGGTCGCCTCGGTGAGGACCCTCGAGCGATCGCGCGTCAGCCTCGACGCCTCGCTGCTGGGAATAAGCGCCTCGGGCGACGCGGCCGCCGACCTAAGGTTCGCGCTCCAGGGGGACGTCCTGTCCCTCGACTGCGACGTCACCCTGGACAAGGGCTCGATAGTGGTCAGCCCCGCGGTGCTCGCGCAGAAGGCAAAGGGGCTGGAAAAGCCCCAGCTCTTCCTCGCGGTGGCGGCCAACGTGCGTTTCGGCCGCGGAGTCCAGGTCTTCTTCCCCTCGAGCCAATTCCCCGTGATCGCCGGCTATTCGGACCCGTCTAGCCTGCTCGCGATTCGCTACGACCAGGCCGCCGATGACTTCACACTCAAGGGCGCCGTCGCCCTGCGCGGCGGCGAGGTCTTTTATATCCAGCGCAACTTCTTCCTAAAGAACGGCCGGATAGCCTTCAACGAGGGCTCTGATCGCTTCGAGCCGAGGGTCACCCTCCTCGCCGAGCTGCGCGACAGGAACGACGAGGGTCCGGTGGTCATCACCCTGAGGGCTGACAACGCCCCCATCTCGAGCTTCAAGCCGAGGCTCAGCTCCGATCCGCCGATGACGGAGTCCCAGATCGCCCTCCTCATGGGCCAGAACCTTTTCGGCGCGAGCTCGGACAATCGGGTCGATATCCGCAAGGCGGTCATATCGGGGACCGAGTTCATTCCCCAGCTAAACGTGACGCGAGCCTTCGAGAACCGAGTGCGGGACACTTTCGGCCTGGACATGTTCTACGTCAGGACCAAGGTCCTCCAGAATTTCTTCATTGATATATCCGGCCAGGCCGACCGCACGGGAGACACGATGGGAAGGTACCTGGACCAGTCCGAGCTTTACGCCGGCAAGTATTTGAGCGATTCGATATTCGCGCACGGCTCTACGCGCATCCGGGAGGACCCTCTTGCCGGTGCCAATACGTTGGGAATAGACTCGGAACTCGGCGTGGAGCTGGATACCCCCTTCGGCCTCATTCAATGGAACGTGACGCCCAAGAGCTGGGATAATCTGCTGATCAGCGACCAGAGCCTCAGCCTTAGCTGGAAGCTCTCCTACTGATGACAATGAGGAGTACCATGAAGCGACTCGCGATCCTGACCGTCCTCTTCCTCGCCGCGTCCGCGCTCGCGGGCCAGGAAGCCGCGCCTACGCCCGAGGCCGCCCCCGCGCCGCAGGCCCAGCCCGCAGCCGATTGGTTCTGGGGCAAGCCTATCGCCTCGGTCCAATGGGACGGCATCGTCCACGCCGACAAGCGCGAGCTTGATTCCGCCACCAAGGGCTACATCGGCAAGGACTTTACCGAGGACCTGTGGATGGAGCTCCAATCGAAGCTCTACGAGCTGGATTGGTTCGAGAAGATCGATCCGACGGCACTGCCCACGGACGCCTCCAAGACCAGGGTCATGATAAAATTCACCGTCGTGGAGAAGCCGGCGATAGAATCCGTGCGGGTGATCGGCAACTCCGGCATCAAGAACTCCGACATCCTCGACGCGGTGACCGAGAAGGCCGGGGACATCTACAACCAGGCCAAGTCCCGCGTCGACGAGCTCGCCGTGAGGCGGCTATACTTGGAACGCGGCTACCCTGACGCCACCGTTTCCTCGAGCAGCTCGCCGGGCAAGGCCAAGGGCGCGATAGTCCTCTCCTTCACGGTAGGCGAAGGATCCCAGGTCGCCGTCCGCGAGATTCGCTTCAGCGGCAATACCGCCGTGTCCTCGCAGACCCTCAAGGGCAGGCTGAGCCTCAAGGAATCGGGTTTCCTCCAGTCGGGAGCCTTCCAGGAGTCCAAGCTCGAGGACGACAAGAAGGCCATCGTCGATTACTATAAAAGCCGCGGCTACGTCGACGCGGCGGTCGAGGACGTCGTGCGCAGTTACGAGAAGGATCCGAAGACCGCCAAGACCTGGCTGATCCTCACGATAGCGCTGAAGGAGGGCAAGCAGTGGCTCTTCGGCGGCCTGACTTTCGAGGGCAACAGCATCTTCTCCTCGGAAAAGCTCGCCTCCTACGTAACCGAGAAGCCGGGATCCGTCCTCAACTACAAGAAGCTCAGCCTCGAGAAATCCAAGATCGACGACCTCTACTACGAGTCCGGCTATATCTTCAACGAGATCGGCCTCCAGGAGGCGCGCGACGAGGAGAAGCAGAGCATCTCCTATAAAATCAAGATCGTCGAACAGGATCGGGCGCATATCGAGAGCATCGCCTTCAAGGGGAACAAGAAGACCAAGGACTTCGTCCTCTACCGGGAAATCCCGCTCGAGGTGGGCGACATCTTCTCCAAGGCGAAGATCATGGATGGCCTGCGCAACCTCTACAATCTCCAGTACTTCTCCGCCATCGATCCCCAGATGTTCCCCGGCTCCGCCGAGAACCTCATGGACCTCGTGATCTCGGTCGAGGAGCAGAGCACGGCCGACATCCAGTTCGGGATCACGCTCAGCGGCCTGGGCGAGCCCGACGCCTTCCCCGTATCGGGGCTGGTGAAGTGGGACGACCGCAACTTCCTCGGCAACGGCACCGATCTCTCGATCGAGGCCAACGCCTCGCCCACCAAGCAGACCCTCACCTTCGGGTATTCCGACAGGTACCTCTTCGGCAATAAATTCTCGGGCGGGATGGACCTCTCCTTCGCTCACAAGGTGCTTTCGACGGGGCAGGACGGCATCGGGCCCCTTTTCTACGACGGCGTCCCCGATCCCTACACCGTGCCGAAGAGCGGCGGCTACTCCCTGAGCGAGATCCCCACGGCCTACCTCATGCCCTACCAGAACTGGGACATCGCCCTCGGCTTCTCGACCGGATACGGGATGAGGACGCCCGTGGGCGACCTGGGCTTCGGCGGGGCGCTTTCCTTCGGCGTCGGCACCAAATCCTACGACCTCGCGCGCTACCGTCCCGCCTCCGCCTCCCTCCGCGAATACGAGGGCAAGTGGCGGCTGGGCAACAAGGTCATCGCGCGTACCTTCGTCAACGACCTCGATCTCTCCTACAGCCCCAGCAAGGGCTATTACGCCAGCGAGCGCCTTACGTGGGCCGGCCTCATCCCCGATATCGAGACCCAGCAGTACCTCAAGTCCGAAACCAAGATCGAGGCGTACGCCACGCTCTTCAGCATCCCGGTATTCGAGAACTGGAACTGGAAGATGGTGCTCGGCGCCCATTCGGGCTTTTCGGCGCTCATGGCCAAGCCGGGCACGGGCCTCCAGGTCACCGACGATTGGCTCTCCCTGGACGGCACCTTCAACGCCCGCGGATGGAGCGTCCTCCTCGGACTCGAGGGCGTGGGTACCTGGGAGAACTGGCTCGAGCTGCGGATGCCCGTATTCGAGCAGTTCCTGTGGATCGACGGCTTCTTCGACGCCGCGGCGCTACGGACCCAGGACGGCCTCATCGATATGTACGCGTCGACTCCCGTAGCCTACCAAGGCTCCTTCGCCGATCTCGGTTGGAAGAACATGGCGATGAGCCTCGGCGTCGGCCTGAGGTTCTCCCTGCAGCAGTTCCCCTTCCGTTTCTACTATGCCTGGCCCTTCGCCTTCGACGGGTCGGCGATCGATTGGAAGAATCCGAACCTGGTCATCAGCATCACGCAGGCATTGAATTGACGAGGAGGCTGACGATGCGCGCTAAGAGAGCGGCGGCGCTGCTGGGGCTGCTGGCCCTGGCCGCCGCCCTTGCCTTCGGGCAGCAGATCACGAGGGTGGCCGTCGTCGACCTCTCCAAGGTCATCTCGGCCTACTCCAAGGAAGCCCAAGCGGTGAAGGACTTCGAGCAGAAGAAGTCCCAGGTGCAGACCGACATCGACAGGATGAGCGCGGATATCATGCGGCTCATGTCGCTGAAGGCCGACGCCGACAAGGCGGCGGACAAGGCTCAGTCGCTCAAGTACCGCGACGAGATCGACAGGAAGACGAAGGCGCTCACGGATTTCGTGAGCGTGAAGCAAGCCGAGCTGGACGACCAGGCCAAGAAACTGGCGTCGACCGACGCCTTTTCCCAGGATCTGTATAAGCAAATCCAGAATTACGCGGAGACCAACGGCTTCTCACTGGTGCTGAACCTCAAGAGCAGCGATACCGTGATGAACGCCGTGCTCTGGTATAGCCCCATGATCGACATCACTTCCGACGTGATCCAGGCGCTCACCGGAAAGGCGCCTTAGTCCTTCCTCTCCTCGCTGTCCACGGCGCTCCTGAGGACGGAGGTGAGCGTGGAGAAGCGCTTCCTGTTCTCGGCCGAGAGATCGGAGAGGTCCTCGTGTGCGTCGAGCAGGAAGCGGGCGCTCGCCCTGGCCTCGCCGGATAGGCGGGGGAGGTCGGCGGGGAAGGGGATCTCGGCCTCGGATAGCTCCACCATGCCGAGCACGCCGATGGTGCGCAACAGGCCCTTGCAGGCCTCGTTGACGCCTACGAGCACGATCGAGCCGCAGGCGCCCTTCGCGCCGGCGAAGAGCCTCGCGTAGCGCTTCTGCGTCCCAACGATGAGACCCAGGAAGGTCGAATCCATGTATTCGCAGTCGGATAGGTCGAGATAGACCTTGGCCACGGGCGGCTGGGAGTCTAGGCGCTCGAAGACGGCCGTCTTTAAAGGGGGACAGACGAGGGCGGTCACATGGCCCGTTGCCCTGATGTAGACGTTCCCGTCCTCCGACTTGTAGTAAACCGCCTCTTCCACAGCCCCTCCTCGCGAAATCCTTCACCTTGAAGACTACCTCCTCCGCCGCTATAATGCAACGCCATGGCCGAGCGGACACCTATGATGGACCAATACCGCGCTATCAAGGCGCGGCACCGCGACGCGATCCTGTTCTTCAGGCTCGGCGATTTCTACGAGATGTTCTTCGAGGACGCGATCGAGGCGAGCTCCCTGCTCGACCTTACCCTGACGCATCGGCAGGGCGAGCCCATGTGCGGCGTTCCCTACCATGCCGCCCGAACCTACATCGCGCGCCTCCTCAAGCGCGGCAAGAAGATCGCCATATGCGAGCAGCTCTCCGAGCCCGGCGCCGGCAAGGGCATCGTGGATCGCGGCGTAATCGAGGTCGTCACCCCCGGCACCACCGTCGAGGAGGATTTCCTCGATCAAAGCTCCAATAACTACCTGGTCTCGGCTTGCCGCCTCGTGGGGAGGCTGTGCCTCGCCTACCTCGACGTCTCCACGGGCGAATTCCGCGCCTTCGCCCTGGGCGAGGCCGACGCCGGAGCGCAGGCCCCCGCCCTCCGCTCGGAGCTCTACCGGCTCGCCCCCCGCGAGATTCTCGTCCAGCAGTCGCTGCTCGAGGACGGGGGAATCGCGGAGGTCTTGGGGGAGATCGAGGGACTCGTCGTCGGCAAGTACCCCGACTGGAGCTTCGACCCGGTCGCCTCCGCGAAGGATATCGCGCGGCGCTTCGGGGTGAGCTCGCTCAAGGGCTTCGGCTTCGAAGAAGGCGCTCCCGAAATCGCCGCCGCGGGGGCCCTGCTGCGCTACGTCGACGAGACCGCCCGCTCCGCCTCGCCCCAGCTCTCGCCACCCCTGCTCTATCGGGGCGACGAATTCCTGTCCATCGACGAGGGGAGTCGCAAGAACCTCGAGATCGTCCGCAACATGAGCGATTCCGGCCGCGCCTTCAGCCTCATCTCCGTGCTGGACTACACGAGGACGGCGCCGGGGGCGAGGCTCCTGCGTAACTGGCTCCTCCAGCCCCTGCGGTCGCTAGCCGCCATCGAAGCCCGCCTCGACGCGGTGGATTTCCTGTATAGGGACCAGCGCCTGCTCTCCTCGTTCCGCGAGTCGCTCGGATCCGTGAGGGACGTCGAGCGCCTCGCCTCGAGGATCGCGATGGACAAGGCCCACGCCAAGGACCTCCTCGCCCTCGCCGAGTCGATCAGGGCCTGTGCGGCGTCGGGCGGGCTGCTCGAGGGAGGGGCCGGCCCGGCGCCCTCGCTCCTGCGACCGGGGGAAGGGGAGGCTGAGGCGCTCTCGCGGGCGGCTGCCATCGCCTCTCTAGTCGAGTCGGCGATAGCCGACGAGCCCTCGATCCTCCTCACCGAGGGGGGCCTCATGCGCGACGGCTATTCGGCCGAGCTCGACAGGCTGCGGGCCCTCAAGTCCGGTTCGCGCGAAGTCCTCGAGGCTTACATCGAGGAAGAGAAGGCGGCGACGCGAATTCCCACACTCAGGGTGCGGTTCAACAGGATAATCGGCTACTACCTCGAGGTATCGAAGGGCAAGCTCGACGCGGTGCCTCCCCATTTCATACGCCGCCAATCCCTCGTCGCGGGAGAGCGCTACACGACGGCCAGGCTCTCGGAGCTGGAAAGCGAGATAAACGGCGCGACCGAGAGGATAGTGGAGCTCGAAAAGAGGCTCTTCCTCGAAGTCAGGGAGAAGGCCAAGGCGGAAGTGCCCTCGATGCTCGTCCTGGGCCGGGCCTGGGCGATTCGCGATTGCCTGGCCTCCTACGCCTGGGCGGCCACCGCCCGGGGCTACTCCAGGCCCCGCCTCGTCGAAGCGCCCGTGCTCAGGATATCCGAGGGCCGACATCCCGTCGTCGAGGCTCACCTGCCCGACGGCTCCTTCGTGCCCAACTCCATCAGCCTTTCGGCCGAATCGGACGCCGCGCGGGATGGCGCGGAAAGGGTTGCCGCCTATTCGCCGGATCCCGCTTTCGCCCTCATCACGGGGCCCAACATGGCGGGCAAGTCCACTTTCCTCCGCCAAACCGCCCTCATTGCCCTGATGGCCCAGGCGGGCTCCTTCGTGCCCGCCCTCGACGCGGAGATCGGCATAATGGACAAGATCTACTGCCGCGTGGGCGCCCAGGACAACCTCGCGCGGGGCGAGAGCACCTTCCTCGTCGAGATGCACGAGACCGCCTTCATCCTCAATACGGCCAGCGACCGAAGCCTGGTGGTGATGGACGAGGTAGGCCGGGGCACGAGCACGATCGACGGCCTCGCCATAGCCTGGGCGGTGGGCGAGAGCATCCTGGACGTCATCCGCTGCAGGACCCTCTTCGCGACGCATTACCATGAGCTGACCGCGATCGAGCACCCTCGTCTGCGCAATTATTCCCTCGCCGTCCTCGAGGAGGACGAGGATATCGTCTTCCTCAAAAAACTGGAGGAAAAGCCCGCGGAGGGTTCCTACGGAATCCACGTAGCCAAGCTCGCGGGGCTTCCCCCCGCCGTCCTCGCGCGGGCTCGGGACATCCAGCTCGCCCTCGAGGCGAAAGAGCGCTCGCTCCCCGCAGGCGCCGCCGCGAGGGCGGCGGCCCGCGCGCCAGCCTACTCGCCGCCGGCGGCCCCCGAAATCCAGGCCGGCCTATTCAGCGCAGGCGAGCTCGTGCTCGCCGAGCTCGCCTCCATCGATACGGACAAGCTGACTCCCCTCGACGCGCTCAACAGGATCGCCGCGCTCAAGAAGCGGCTTCGATCCTGAACTTTGGCGCTCGCGCCTTCAAGCGGCCAAGCGCGCCGAGCGCGTCGGATTTAGGTGAAAGCCTCGCGAGTGATCTCCTCCTGCATCGAAATCGTCCTGCCGCGCAGCTGCGTCCTCTGCGGCTCGCCCATGCTCCTGGCCTCCTCGCCGCTTGCGGCGGGACCGGCGACCAGCTGGCCCCTCTGCCCGGCCTGCTCCGAG
This sequence comes from Spirochaetaceae bacterium, assembly GCA_025355995.1. Classification (GTDB taxonomy): domain Bacteria; phylum Spirochaetota; class Spirochaetia; order Treponematales; family Rectinemataceae; genus UBA1306. The sequence goes on from JANXYQ010000076.1 coordinate 133,366, forward strand.
GGCTTCAGGCCTTGGGCGGGCGATCGCTGCGCCTCCTGCGGCCTGCCCCTCATCTCCGAGCTCGGGCTGTGCATGCGATGCCGCGGCGTCGAACGGGCATTCGACTCGGCCTATCCGCTCTATTCCTACGAGGGCCGCGCGCGCGAGCTGATGGCGGCGTACAAGAAAACGCGTCGGCGCAGCCTCGCGCCCTTCATAGCGGAGCGGTTCGCCGACGCGATACGGCGGCGATGGCCGGAAAGGACGATCGTTCCCGTTCCGCCTCGGCCGGGAAAGGCGAGGCTCCTAGGCTGGGACCAGGTCGAGGAGGTGGCCCGGCGCCTGGAGGCGCTCGGCTTCCCGGTCGCGAGGCCTCTCGAGCGCGGGCGCTCGGCGGAGCAGAAGAGGCTCGGTCGCTGGGAGCGAGGGGACAACGCGCGGAAGGCCTACGCCCTCAGGGCCGGAGCCTCCTCGCCCGAGTTGCCCCTCCTTGTCGACGACGTGGAGACGACCTGCGCGACTCTCGACGCCTGCTCCCTCGCCCTCAAGGCAGGCGGCGCCCGCTCGGTAGCGGCCCTGGTCTTCGCCGCTGACTAGCTCCCGCTGCGCGCGGACTGGGGGTCCGCTGCACGCGGATCGCGGTGGTCCCGCTTCGCCAACGCGCGTATTGACGCTTGAGGGCTAAAGCTGTAATATTCGCATTAATGTAAAACAACAAAAGATTCTCCTTAGGAATAAGAAGAGTCGTTCGAGCGACTCTTTTTTTTATGGTATGCAGGAAAACGAAAGGCTCTTCGCGGAGCTCGAGCCTCTTCTCTCGGAGGCGGGCCTGACCCTCGTTGACCTGAGCGTGAGCCGCAGCGGCGGTTCCGTCCAGGTGAGGATTACGGTGTATTCCCCGACGGGAACGGGGACCAACGAATGCGCGAAAGCCCATCGGATATCCTACATGAAGGTGGCGGAGATCCTGGCGAATCCCGGGCCGAGCCTCGAGGTCGCGAGCCCGGGCATCGACCGGGTCCTTCGAGCGCCTAGGGAGTGGTCGATTTTCAAGGGGAAGGGCGTTCGCGTCCTCCTCCGCGGCGAGACGGAGTGGCTCCTCGGGCGCATAGAGAGCGCCGACGGTTCGACAGTCACCCTCTCCTGCCACGGGGGTCCCCGCGTCATAGAGCTCGAGGCCGTATCCAAGGCCAGGCTCGATTCTTCACGGGAGGGAGACTAAGTCATATGGCCTCCGAAATGGCAGAAGCGATAAGTCAGCTCATCAACGAGAAGGGCATATCAGAGGACCTCATCGTCAAGACGATCGAGGACGCCCTCATGGCCGCATATAAGAAGAAGTATGGCACCAACGAGAACGCGGTCGTCCGGTTCAAGGACAACTACGAGGGCGTGGACGTCTACGCCAAGAAGACCATCGTCGAGGAAGTCGACGACCCGGTCCTCGAGATATCCCTCGAAGAGGCCCAGGAGATGGCGGACGGCGCGGAGGTCGGGGATATCCTCGAGCTGCCCGTGGACCCGCACGAGTTCGACCTCCAATCGGTCATGCTCGCCAAGCAGACTACCCGCCAATCGCTGCGCGAGATCTCCCGCGACACCCAGTACGCCGAGTACAAGTCTAAGGTGGGCGAGATCATCATCGGGTACTACCAGCGCGAGAAGAACGGCAACATCTTCGTCGACCTCGGTAAGATCGAGGGTATATTCCCCAAGAAGTACCAGTCGCCCCGCGAGACCTACCACCCGAACGACCGCATCAAGGCGATGATAGTCGAGGTCGAGAAGGGCCGCATGGGGCCGCTCATCGTCCTCTCGCGGACCCACGCCGAGTTCGTCCGCAAGATCCTCGAGCTCGAGGTACCCGAGATCTACGACAAGGCGGTGGACGTCTTCAAGATCGTCCGCGAGCCGGGCTACCGAACCAAGATAGCGGTTTACTCCAATCGCGAGGACATCGATCCCGTAGGCGCCTGCGTCGGGCTCAAGGGCATCCGCATCCAGGCGATAATCCGCGAGCTCGAGGGCGAGAAGGTCGACATCCTCAAGTACGAAATCGACTCGAAGCGCTTCATCCGCAACGCCCTCTCTCCCGCGGAGGTGAAGGACGTCTATATACTCGACGAGGCCAAGCACCTCGCTCTCGCGGTGGTCGCCGACAGCCAGCTCTCGGTCGCGATCGGCAAGCAGGGCCTCAACGTCCGCCTCGCCAACCGCCTCTGCGACTGGAGCATCGACGTCAAGACCGAGGAGCAGTTCCTCCAGATGGACCGCGGCGCCGACCTGAAGCGCGCGGTCAGCGAGCTCTTCGGCGAGGCCGAGGAGCCGACGGTCCTCAACGACCTCCCGGGCATGGAGATCGAGTGGGTCGCCGCCCTCGAGGCCGAGGGGATCGCTACCGTCGAGGACTTCCTGGCTCAATCCAAAGAGGCTCTCGCCGCCGTCGAGGGAATCTCGGCGGAGACGGCCGAAAAAATACAGGCGATCATCGACGAGAACGTCGAGGTCGTCGAGAACGAGATGGAGAGGCCCGAGGCGGTCGTCCCCGAGTCCGCCGACGTCTA
>JANXYQ010000077.1 GCA_025355995.1 Spirochaetaceae bacterium
AACATGTCCAAGCGAGCGGCCACGATGCTCAAGGAGGACATGGAATTCATGGGGCCCGTGCGCATCAAGGACGTGGAAGAGGCCCAGCAGAAGATCGTGTCCATCATCCGCCACCTCGAGGAGACCGGCGAGATCATCATCAGCCGCGGCGAAGGGGACGAGCTCGTCCAATAGGCGAGCGCAGTCGCAGCCGGAGAGCTCCCGCGGCCCGCCCGCCTCATCAGCCGGGGGAGACGGTCACCATCACGGTCTTGCTCTCCACGAAGGCGCGAGGGAATCGGGCCTGGATCGAATGCGCCCCGGGAGCGATCGGCCAGCGCGCCTCGTAGGGGAAGGCGACCCTCGCGAACTCCCGGCCGTCCACGTACCACACGATCTCCGGCACCGGCGGGCTCACGCTCGCCCGGAGCGCCAGCGTCTGGAAGCGCTGCGGCGTCTCGGGGTCGATGACGACCCTCGTGCCGTCGACCGGCGCGTTGAGCGAAACCGATGCGGCGGCGAGCGCGGCCGGGTCGGCCCCGGGAAGCCCGAAGCCGCGGGAGAGGGAATAGGCCGCGTACTCGGGCCCCAGGCGCGTCACGATCCTGGAGCCCCTCCTCTCGGGCGGCGTCTCGGGAGTCGCGGCCTCGCCGGTGGCGGAATCCACGACCGCCCGCGCGTGGACGCCGCAGGCGACGCGCGGCTGGGCTCCCGGAGCGAAGCGCTCGAGGACGGCGCGCGGGCAGAGCTCCGTCGCGAGGAGCCCCGACGAGGGGCAGATCCTCGCCGAAACCCAGCCGCGGGGCGCCGGAAAGAGCTCCTCGCCGATGCCCTGGACAGCCTCGGGCTGGAGGGCGGAGAAGAGCTCGAGGAGGAGGCCCGCCACGGTGGAGCCCGCGACGTGGTTCATCTGGCGGTGATCGGAGTCGCCTATCCAGATCCCGACTACGTAGCGCCGCGAATAGCCCATGGCCCAGGCGTCCCGGAAGCCGTTGGATGTGCCGGTCTTGACCGCGACCGGGAACGGGAAATGGGTGAGGGCGGTCCCGGCGAAGGAGGGAAGCCTCGATTCGGGATCCGATAGGAAGAGCGAGATCATCCTCGCGCTCGATTCCGAGAGGAGGACCGAGGCCGGCCCGCGCGGCTCGTCGGCGAGCCAGCGCAGGGGGAAGCTCCGGCCGTCGGAGGCGAGGGAGCCGTAGGCAGCCGCGAGCCGGTCGAGGCTGGTGTAGATCCCGCCGATGGCCATACCGTAGCCGTAGAACAGAGCGGGCCTCTCGAAGTCGTGGAGTCCCAGCTTGCCGAGCCGCTCGTAGCATTCCTCGAGGCCGATGCCGTCCAGCACCCGGATAGCCGGCACGTTGCGCGAATTACCTAAGGCGTTCCGGTAGAGCATCGGGCCCATGTAGGAATCGTCGAAGTCGGCGAGGCTGTACTCGCCGCCCTTGTCCTTGAGGCGCAGGGGCAGGTCGGCCAGCACGGAGCCGGGGCCGAAGGCTCCCGTCTCGAGACCGAGGGCGTAGAAGAAGGGCTTGAGCGTCGAGCCCGAGGATCGCGGCACGCGGCAGTAATCGATCGCGCCCTTGTTCGCCTCGTCGAAGTAGTCAGCCGATCCGACGTAGGCGAGAACCTCGCCCGTGCGGGCATCCGCGGCGATAAGGGCCATGTTGTCCGCGCCCAGCCTGCGGTATTCGGGGATGGCCCTCAGGGCGAGCCTCGAGGCCAGCTCCTGGATCCGCGGGTCGAGGCTCGTCCGTATCGGGCGGTCGAGGCGGGCCTCGGGCGACCTGGCGTACTCGTCCAGGACCCTGAGGACATAATGATAGGAATTGTCCGGCCTCCCCTCGCGATCGAGGGGAGACATGCCGAGGAGCTCGTACAGCGCCGAATCGTAATCCTCGGTTCCGATCACGGACTGGTCCCGAAGCTGGGCGAGGATCGCGCGCGCCCTCGCCTTCGCGTTGCCGAAGCCCTCGCGGTCGAACAGGGCGCGATGCCTCGGATCCTGCGGCACCGCGAAGAGGAGGGCGGACTCGGCCCAGGACAGGTCCTCCACGGGCTTGCGGAAGCAGCGCCGGGACGCGTAGGCGACCCCGTACATGTTGCCGCCCAGCGGCACCACCTTGAGGTATTGCCGAAGCACGCGCTCCTTGCCGTAGGCGATCGTGGCGATGAGGGCCGAGACGGATTCCTCGGCCTTGGCGAGGAGGTCCCGAGTCCTTGGGTGGCCGAGCCTGACTACCTGCATCGCGATCGTCGAGCCGCCCTCGGTGCGGCCGCGCAGGGTATGCAGCGCCGCCCGAGCCAGTCCGATCGGATCCACGCCGAGATGCCGGTCGAAGCGCCGGTCCTCGACGGCTATGGCAGTCTTCCGGACCCTCTCCGGGATCGTATCGGGCAGGTCCCAATAGCCGAGGGCGCCGTAGACCGCCTCGCCGTCGGAGAGGAAGCCGCCGCCCGAGTCCTCGAAGAGGGGCGTGGGCGGCGGCGAGCGCAGGGGCACGCGTTGGGCGACGACGGCGAGGCGCCAGGAAAGGAGGAGGCTCAGCGCCGCCGCGGCGGCGAGGCTGAACTTGCGCGCCGCCAGGACCCTGGCGATCGGGACGGAGAGCCCTCCGCCCTCGGGTCGGCTCACTTGGCCGCCTTGGCCCCGGCTATCCCCACGGGAGCCCCGTCGCTGGAGCCCTGGACCTTGAGGTCGTAGAGGACCTGGGCGATCGCGGGCGGGAGGCTGAAGGAGCCCTCGAAATTGGCCCGCGCGCGGAAATAGAAATCGTAGGTCCCGGCGGGCAGCGAATTATAATAGAAAGTCACGGCGTCGTCCTCGTAGTCGGCCCAGGCGGGGACGCGCGTGATCGTGCCGGCGGGGCTCGCCTCGGCGGGAGCGGTAGCCAGGGTCGGGTTGAGCGGCTCGAAGCCGGAGGCGAGGGGAACGCGGACCGCCGTGAAGGCGCGGTCCTCGGGGTTCATAACACGCACGTGGTCCTCGACGACGGATCCCAGGCCGAAGTCGATCTCCTGCCCGGCCTTGGCGGCCGCGCGTCTCGCGAGGTCCTTGCCCTTCCCGAAGTCCAGCAGCTCGCGCGTCACGACGAAGCCCTCGTTGACCGACTTCGCCCTGGAGCCGGGAGCGGCCGGCACATAGCTCGTCTCGAAGACGAGGCTCGGCGGCGCCTTGGGATCGAAGGCCTTCATCCTCGCCTTGAGGGGCGAGTCGGAGTAGAGGGAGAGCTTGGCGATGGCCTTCCCGGTACCGTCGAGGGTCAGCCAGGACTTGCCGTCCCAGACCTCGGCTATATTCGCCTTGGGCGGCGCATTGCGCAGCGCCTCGACGAGGCTCGCGAGCACGACGGTGTTCGTATAGGTGTTGCCCCATCCGGACTCCCCGGCGCCTGCGAGGATGTAATCGAGCACCGCCTGGGCCTCGGCGCCCTTGGGCCTATCCTTGGAGTAGACGGAGTAGATGGCGGCCATCGTCCGGTAGTCGCTGTAGAGGAAGGGATTGCCGAACCAGGAGCGCTTCTCCTGGAGCCCTGCGACGACCAGGGCGCCGGACTGCTTCTGGAAGGCGACCTGCTTGTAAATCGAGTCGCGGAGACGGTTCAGCGCCCCCGTACCGACCCCCTTCTTGCCGTTGAGGGTCAGCCAGATCCTCGCCTGGGTATAGGCATCCGCGTCCTGCGCGAGTGCGAGGAGCTGCTGCCCGTAGGCTTGGTCGAAGGCACCCGCGCTATCCAGCGTGCACAGGGCCATCGTCCGCTCGATGATGCTGTAGCCCTGGGTGAAGTGCGTGTAGTCCGAGCGCAAGGCTTCCTTGAGGGCGGCCACGGGGCGATCGAGGAGAGCGGGCGGCACGGCGAAGCCGGAGGCCTTGGCGAGGACGAGGAAATCGACGACGTAGGAAGTGAGGTACACGGAGCCCTCGCTCCCCGGATAGAACGAGTAGAGCCCGCTCGGCGCGATGACCGAGGCGAGGTAGCTGAGCAGGGAGCGCAGGTAGGCGTCGGGGACTCGGAGGTCGTCGGGGAGCCCGGCTACGCCGAGCGCGGCGCCCAGGGCCATCGCCGCGTGTACCTTCGCGATGCGCTGCTCGGTGCAGCCATAGGGATAGCCGACCTGGAAGCGCAGGGAGCGCAGGACCTGGACGAGCCCGGCCTGGGAGACGAGGTAGAGGGTCTGCCGGGTAGTCCCGGCGCGCGCGCCCTCGCCCGCCGGGTCGAAGGAATAGCTCATATCGGGTTTGGGCACGCGTACCGTCTCGAGCCGGCGCACGATCGTATCGGCGCGCACCGGCAGGCCGAGGGCGAAGGCGTCCTTGGCGCCGTCGGAGAGGCGCCCGGCCCCTATCGTGACGGTCACAGCCGAGTCGGGAGCCTTCGCCAGCGAGAGCGGCGCCTTGAGAGGGAAGATCAGTCGGGTCGGCGCGTTTGGATCTAGGACGACTTCGAGCTTGGCCTCGGTATCGCCTCCCTCCAGGATCAGCCCGCCCTCGAGCTTGAGCTCGGCCTGGCCCTTGCCGCCCGGGCCCTCCACGACGCGCGCTATGCCGCCCGCCTGGATCGAGTCGCCCGGCCGCATGAAGCGCGGCAGGGACTCCTGCACGAGGACGGGGAGGCGCAGCGCGACAGTCGATTTGGCCACGCCGAATTTGTCGGCGCCCGAGGTGGCGATGGCCCGGATCGCGAATTCCGTGAGGTTGTCGGGGAGGGTGAAGGTGACCCTGCCCCTGCCGTTCACGATCGCGACCGCGGGATTGAAGTAAGGAACGGTCTTGAAATTCTTGCGCACGGAATTCTTGTCGAGAAGGGCTCCGAAGAGCGAGGCCTCGGCGGCGTCGCCGCCGGCCAGCTCCTCGAAGGGCAGGTTCCCGACGCTGAGGTTGCGGGTGTCGGATATGCGCACGGCCGCGTTGACGTCCGTGATGAAAGACGAGAGGGGGGAGCCGAAACGCTCCTTCGCGAGGGATAGCACGGCCCTGTCGACGAGCCAGAGCGCGACGCTCCCGTCCACTGCCTTGCCGTCGCGGTCCACGAGGGTGATGTCGATCGAGAATTGCTCGCCGGGCACGGCCTTGGGCTCGTGCAGGAGGCCGACGTCGACCCTGTTGGTCGAGGGATCCACGGTAATCCAGGTGGTATTGGCCACCGAAACCGGCTTGAGCCTGTCCTGGCCGGCCTGGAAGGAGGGAGAGCCCGGCAGGCGACCCCGCATCAGGATGATATGCGCGGGGAAGCGCGGCACGAGTTCCTCGTCGACCGGCAGCTCCAGCATGCCCTGCCCGTCCTTGACCTCGACCCAGCGGTACAGGTTGCCGCTCGGGCGCTCGATTACGGCGAAGGCCATGGCCGACTGGAAGGGGCTCATCACAAGGACGCGGGCGATCTCGCCGGGCTCGTAGCTCTTCCTGTCGAGGCTCGTCTCGAAGACGGCTGCCGTAGTGCGCTTCCAGGCCACCGGCGTAGGACCCGAGACGTAGAGGTCGCGTTTTATGGACTGCAGGCGGCCTACGGCGTCGCGGCCCTGGACCTCGACGATGTAGACGCCGGCGTTGGCGACGGGGAGGTCGAGGCTGAGGGCGTCGGAGGCGGAGCTCACCGTCTTCTCGAGGACGAGGGCGTCGACCACGTCGGAGACGTATTTGGCGGCGCCCGTGGTGATGTCGCTCTCGGACAGGTAGGAATGCCATTGCCGCTCGAAGAGCCGCACGACGAGCTCCTTGCCGGAGAGGACCTTCTCCTGGTGGTCCAGCACTATGATCGAGGGCCTCACCGACATTGCCGCGGTCTCGAAGCGCGGCAGCTTGAGCCCGATGGAAAAGGGCGGGAGGGCGAGGACCGTGCGGGACTGGGAGACGGTCTGGGCGTCGGCCCCGCGCACGGAGGCCTGGACCTTGTAATAGCGGGCCTGGATAGACTCGGCCGCGCGCGGGTCGATCGTCAGGGCGGCCGAGCCGTCGTCGTCGGTGACGTCCTCGGACTGCGAGGCGGATACGCCTTCCTCCCTGTATTGCCCTCCGACGCTGATATACGTGGAGAAGGAGTAGTCCTGCCAGGCCGCCGGCGAGATGGACCAGGAGCCCTCGCTCACGGACCAGTCGACGGCTGCGCCCGAGACCTTGCCGCCCGCGTAGTACGAAGCCGAGAGCTGGACCTTGAAGGGAGCGTCGAAGGGGACCCGGTCCGGGCTAGAGAGGTCTATCTCGAAGCTCGGCACGCGGTAGGCCTCCTTCTGGAAGGGCACCGAGGCGAGGGGCCTGTCCATCGAGTCGAGGAGGACGGCGCTGTACTTGCCGGTCGGCAAGTCCTTCTCGTCGAAGAGCCGATAGAAGTAGCCCGAGCCCTTGAGCGCGACCTCGTAGCGGAATTCCTTGCCGTCGGGGCAGGTCACGACGAGGCTGCGCTTGGCCTTGGGGTCGTCGCCCTTGATGAGGCCGCGGTCGCGCACGCGCGCGAAGCCCTGGATGTGCACGGCCTCCTCAGCGCGGTAGATGGGGCGCTCGGTGAAGAGGTAGGCGAGGTGCTGGGGCGCGAGATCCTCGATCCGCCTGGGCATCGTGAGCCAGGACAGCCAGCGGGACTGGGGCCCGAACCAATGGTTGTCGTGGAAATAGGGAGGCGCCTGCGCGGGATCGATGACGAGGCTGTCGCCGGGCGCCGACACCGCGATGCGGTCGACCTCGGCGTCGAAGGGGGACAGGTGGTCGTAGACGAACTTGCCCTCGCGGTCGGTCTTGCCGGAGAGCAGGGAGCGCGGCGCCACGGAGCCGTCCTGCCGCGCGGAGAGCGAATCGAGGGAGACGGTGGCCCCGGCGATCGGCTTGCCGGTCGAGATCGAGGTGACGACGAAGACGAGGCCGCGCGGCTCCTCGACGAGGGTGAGGCAGAGGTCGGTAACCTGGACGCGCACGTAGTAGCGCGAAGTGTCGGCGCCGAGGCGGCGGTAGCCGACGAGGTAGGAGCCCGACTTGCCCTCGCGGCCGATGCGCTTAAGCGCCGGGGCGAGGTCGACGCCGAAGGCGGCCGCGGCACCCTTCTCGCGCGTGGGCAGGGCCACGACCTCGGAGAAGTCGGGGCTGCCGAGAAGGCGGACCTGCTTCGCCAGGGAGGCGCCGTAGGCCGGCTCCTCGCCGGGCATCGGCGGGGCCTGGGCTTCCTCGACCTTGAACGCGTCCTCGGGGAAGGGCCAGAAGTCCAGGTCCAGGGGATCGAGGGCGTAGACGCGCAGGTCGAGCTTATCCACTCCGCGAGCCTCCATCGGGAAACTCTGCGGACCGAAGCGCTCGAGGATGGCCTGGCCGCCTTTCCATTGGACGTAGGGCGAAAGGGCCTTGTAGTAGAAGTGCAGCGAGGAGGGGGCGAAGGCCGATAGGGCTCGCCCCGAGGCGCTGGAGACCGGAGCCGAGTCGAGCTTCAGCCTGTAGTCGGTATCGGGATCGCAATCGAAATAGAGGAGCAACCGCGTGCCGGAGATCTCGAAGCGCAGGTTGTGGACCGAGGGCTCGAAGGAGACCATCGACCGGAGCTTGGCTATCGGCGTGCCCGAGGCCAGGGCCTCCGAGAACTGGACGGCCAGGGGAGCCGTGCCCGTGCCGCAGGCGATGGCCTGGTCGGCGGGATAGTTCGATCCCGAGGATGAGACCGGGTACGACGAGGAGCCCGAGCCGAACGACAGGACGCGAAAGTCGGTTCTCGTCGAGTAGTTATAGACGGCGACCGAGCCCGGTATGCCCTCGTCCAGGCTCAGCTTGATCCGGAGGACGATCGACTTGCCGTCGGGCACGGGCGCGTTGAGCGCGAGGAGGTAGCGGGCGGCCGACTTGCGGTCGCTGCGGTCGATCTCCTTGAGCGTGAAGTCGCGACGGGACAATTGCACGGGCGCCTGCGAGCCGAGGCCGGGAAGGGGCCGCAGCTCCAGGCTGATCATGTCCGCGAGCGAGTCCACCGCGAGGGGGGTCGGGAAGCTCAGCGTGAGGCTCTTGAAGTCCGCGAGGCCGTATGAGCCGCTCGCCGGGCTGACCGAGGAGGGCGGCGCCATCAAGGTCGATCGCGTGAAGCTCCCCGAGGGCGTGCGGAAGGCGAAGCTGTGGAGGGCCGGCCAGGGATCGGCGGGCAAGAATTGGAGGGTCTTGGCGTCGAGCCAGCGATACTCGCCCTCCTGGGCCGGCGATATCGAGAGCAGGGCCGAGGCGTCGTCGCCGGGGCCGCCGTCCCGCGGTCCGCGGTCCTGGGCGAAGAAGGCCGTCACCGGATCGTACTCCCGCAGGAAGCGCTCGGGCAGGAGCCGGTCTTGGGACGCCGGCTTGGCCGCGCCCTGGGCCAGCGCCGGGGCGATCGCGAGGAGGAGGAGGGAGAAAATCGCTTGGCTCTTCCGGACGGCTGCGCCTCGGGCCGTGGCTTTCATATCGCGTACGCTCATGGTAGTCATCTCACTCCTCGCCATCGTAGGGACCCTGATCTCCGTCGCCGCCGTCCGCGTTGCTGCTTTGGACGTCGCTCTCGCCGCCGCCGTCCTCGCCGTCGTCGTAGGCTTGCGGGTCGGGCTGATCGGCCTGGGCGGCCTGCCGGCCCGGGCTCTTCCGGGTCCGCATCGGCACCGCGATCGACGAGGGCTTCCGCGTATCGGCCTTGTAGGAATCGACGACCTCGGAGGGGACGCCGAGCCGCGAGCCCTCGGTCCCGGCGAGGACGAGGGAGTATTCCATCGGGACCGAGTCGAGGCCCTTGACTACCAGGAGGTATCGGCCGGGATCGAGCTTCGCGAACATGAGCGGCCCCCTGCCCACGAGACCCTGCCGCGAATCGTAGAGGAAGCCCTCGAGCCCGTCCCTGTCGGCCTTGACGCCGACGCCCACCAGGCCCGCGGCCGAGACGGCGAAGGACCATGCCTGATACTCGCGGGCGCCGATGAAGGCCTTCTGCGCGAGGCTCGCCGCGTCCGCCTCGCGGCTCTCGATCCGATCCAGGCGTATGATCCCGCCGGCCGAGCTCCCTCGCGCGGGCCGCCGCCAGAGGGAGTACTCGCCCGCGGGGAGCCAGGCGAAGAGGTGCATGTCCTCCCGCGAGCCCGAGACCAGGATCCGCGGCGCCTGGGAGGCGCCCGACTGGGAGGCGCCGGCGAGGGAGAGGAGGCCCGGGCCCGGGCACGATATATCTATATAACCGGAGTCCTGGAGGACCACGCGGAAGGCCTCGCCCTTGCCGGCGAGGAGCGCGGCGTCCTTGAGCTCGCGCGCAGGGCCGCGGGCGTCCCGCTCGAGGAGGCCCTCGAGCTCCCTGCCCGGCTTTGAGAGCCATGCCCGCGCGAAACCGCCGCTCGAGCGGATGCGGATGAAGCCCGAGGCCGCCGGCAGGCTCGTGAAGTACCCGTCGGCAGGGTCGCGGGCGGCGGTCGCGTAGCGGCCGTCCCCGGTCTCGAGCTCGATCTCGACCGAGGCGCCCGCGAGGCAGAGCAGCTCCTGAGGCGCCGCCTTCACCTGGAGGCGCACGCCCTCGGCGGGGATCGCGATCGCCTCGAAGGGCCGAGCCGCGGAGAGCTCCTCGTCGGCCGCGGCGCGCGCCGGGAGCACCGCGAGCCGCACGCTCGCGTCTTTTTGCCCGCCGTTCGCGATGTAGATCCTGCACTCGGGAAGGCTCAAGGACTCGGCGACCCTCCCATCGTAGGCCGCGCGGGTCGCGACGGCGTCGCCGTCCCTCCACGCGGAGATCACGAGGCCCTCGCCGAGCAGGACCGACAACGAGCAGGCGGGCGCGTCCATGAAGATCGCCTTGCCCGCGGGCACGGAGAGCGTATCGCGACCGCCCATCGAGAGGGCCGGGGCGGCCGCGAGCTCGAAGAAGTCGGCCCCCACGCCGATGCGCCGGATCAGGCCCGGCCCGCGCTGGCCGTCCCAGACCCGCGCCTTCCATTGGCCGGGCGGGAGGAGGGCGACGCTGCCTTGGGACCAGGCGGCCGAGGCGTCCCAATCGTAGGGGGCCGCCCCGGCCCTGGTCGCCAGCAGGCCCGAGAGCCCGCAGCGGAATTGGCCGCGGGTGTCGGCCGAGAGGAGGATGGCCTTTTCGGCCGAGGCGACGGCGAAGCCCTGGTCGGCGGCGGCGAGGGACAGTACCTCGCCCTCCCCCCCCGCGAGGGCGAGGGGCTCGAGCGTGGCCGCCTCGGCCGGCGCGTAGGCCCAGCCTCCCTCGGGGAGCGCCGAGAAGGGCGAGTCCCCGGGGTCGGCGCAGGGAAGCTCGAAGCCGGCGGAGACGAGGGCGCTACCCGACGCGACGCGGGCCGAGAGGCCCTCGTCGTTCTGCAGGCGGAGGACGCCTCCGGCCTTGAGGGCAAGGGCGCGGGAGAGCGAGCCCGCTTGGTCGGGCAGTCGCTTGACCGAGATCGCCGAGTTCGCGGAGAAGGGCGTCCACGCGTAGAGCGAGTACGAGGAGGCCTTGCGGAGGGGAATCGCGACCCGCCCGTCGGCGGCGGCGATGAGGTCGTCGCCGCGGTAGAGCCGGAAGCTCACCGGCGCGTCGCCTTGCCCGGATACGAGGAAGAGCCCCTCCTCGGCCTTGGTATCGAAGGGGAGGACTATGCCGGATTGGTCGAGCGCGATGCGGCCCTCGAAGGAGGAGGAGGCGCGATCCAGGGCCCTCGCGTTGCGCGAAACCATCGTGAGCTCGACCGCGTCCTCCGCGCCGGCGAGGGAGGAGAGCTCGAGGCGGTATCTTCCGGCCTTGAGCCGCTGGACTATATCGATGTTCCAGTCCGGGCCGTTGTCGTCGACGACGGCGATCGGCGCCGGTTCGCCCTCGCGGAAGAGCCGAGCCGTCACGTCGTTGCGCCCCAGGCTCCAGATCTCGTAGAAGCCGTCGTCAGGGACGCTGACCTTGGATACCGCGCCGGCCTTGCCGACCGATACGCGCCGGGAGATGCCCGGCGCCAGCCCGTCCACCTCGACGCCGACCGAATAGGCCAGCTGGTTGGCCTTCTCGCGGGGCCTCACCGCGAGGACGTAGGTACCCCGCTTGAGCGCGACCCCGGAGCGCGACTTGGGGTCGAGGGACTTGGTCCCGTCGGGGCCGGCGAGGCTGGCGTCGAACTCCGCCGGGAGCCTGAAGCTCGCGGAGAGCTCCGCGGGCGAGGTGAAGGAGTATCGGTCGCCTTCGGCCTTCTCCTTCCAGACGGCTTCGACGACGCCGCCGAGGGGGAGGCCGCGGGTGCCCGCTACCGGCGCGGCGGCCTCGGCGTTCGAGGCGATCTCGATCCAGGTCAGCCGATTCGTTTCGAGGGAGACGGGGAGCGAATAGAGCGAATAGCGGCCGGCCGCGAGGTCGAGCTTGGTCCGCCCCGCGCCCGCGTAGGCGATGAAGCCGTCCTCGTCCTCGAGACGGATCGGATAGATGCCGGAGAGCCCGACCGAGTAGACGTCCACGCTCGCGTCGCGCTGGAGCGCGAATCCGAATTCGACCGCGGAGTCCGCGGGGAGGGCGCGGCGATCGACCGCGCCGGCGTCCAACGCGACCCGGGCGGGGAGGGGCACTCGGTCCATCCGGACCCCCGCCCGGCCCCTCGCGGCGCCGGAGGCCGCGACCTCGACGTAGTATTGGCCGCGGCGCAGCCAGGTCCGGAGCGAGGCGTTGCGGCCGTAGCCGTTCTCGGAAGCCTGGAAGAGCCTGGTCCTCGAGGCGGTCCTGAGCACGAGCGAAGTCGAGAGCCGGCCCTGGCTTTCGATGACGTAGACCGCGCTCTCCCGCACCTCGAAGGCGTAGACCGCCCTCTCCGAGCGCTTGAAATCGCGCCAGGTCGGGGTCGAGGGCGAGAGGGCCGCGATTCCCTGCCCGAAGGAAGTCGGGGCCGGCGCGGACAGCCCGCCGAAATCGGCGTCTATCGCGAAGGCGAGGGCCGCTCTGCCCGCGCCGGAATTCCGCAGCAGGAGGTTCCTTCGGCCGACCGAGAGCGGGCTGCCGTCGACGGCCGCCTGGCCGTCGATCAGGAGGGAACCGCCGCGCGCGGTCCAGCGGAAACGGCCCGGCGCCTTGGAGGCGAAGGCCAGCGCGAGCTCGTCGCCCGCCCCGAGCTCGAGGTTGAGCCCGTCCTCGAGGGCCAGGGGGAAGGGCTTGAGAGAGAGTCCCCCCTCGAGGGAGGGCCCGCGCCCGGCCGCGACGTAGAGGTCGGTCGCGCCCGCGCTCGGGGCGAGGGCCCAGGAATACGAGCTGCGGGCCGCCGGCGGATCCTTCGCGAGGTCGTCCTTGACGTTGCGCGCGAAGGCATCCTTATAGAGCATGAAATCGAGCACGCCGAGGCCCAGCGCGGAGATGTCGAGGCGATAATAGCCCTTGGCGAGCTCCAAAATGGACTTGCCCGCGGGGTAGGCCTTGGCCAGCCCGTTGTCGCGCAGGCTCGAGTCGAGCATGGACATCCGGTAGATCGCTGCGCCCTGCCCCGTCCCCGCCTTCTCGGCGATCCGGTAGCTCCCCGCCTCCTCGACGCGGACGTACAGCGACCGATCGCCGCCGCTTCCGACGTTGCAGCGCCGCCGAATCGAGGCTCCGCCCGAGAGGGGGGCGCAGAAGTCCTCGACGACCGAGACGATCTCGCTCGCCCCACTCTTGACCCTGCGATATACGAGACCGGTCGCCTCCAGCTCGGGGGCCGAGCTGCGCGGCGACGAGATGGTGAGGAGACCGCCCGCCACGAGGTCGCGAGCGGGGATGACCGCGTCGGCAAGGAGCTTGCTCGCGTCGAGGAGGAGTACGTCGCCGGGCGCGGCCTCAAGCCTGATGAGGACCGGGCCATCGCCGGAGGCCTCGACGGCGCAGCTCAGGAAGGTCGCGGTCTTGGCCAGGCTCGCGGAATCGCTCGAGGATAGGCGATCCCCTCCCGCCGAGTAAGGCGCGCAGGCTATGAGGGCGGCGCCCTTCTCCTTCCGGGTCATCACCGCGCGGCCGATGCCGCTCGCGAGGACGAAATCGCGGCCGAAGGGCGACACCGCGACGTCGAGCCTTCCGCCCGAGGGCAGGCGGAGGAAGCCGGAGCGGACGTAGAGGGGTCGCTTCGCGTCATCCTTAGGCCAGGCGCGCGAGGGACCGCCGAAAAGGCGCACGAGGTAGAGGCCGGCCTTCGCGTCCAACGACGCGCAGATCCAGCCCATGGGGCGACCGGCCTCGACCGACCGCTCCTCGCGGGGAGCGTAGCTGCCCACCAGGTATTGGCCTTCGCGCCAGACCTCGGCGGCGGCGAGGTCCCGGCCGAGCGCCTCGACCTCGAGGGGACCGTCCTCCCGCTGCTCCACCCAGTACGAGGCCGACTCGAGGTCCTTGAGGCTCGCGCCCAGGGTAGCGCCCGGGACGAGGCGCGGCCAGGCGGAGGCATTGTCGCCGTTGGTCTCGCGGAAGAGGCGGGCGGCGAGGCTGATGGCCTTGCCGGCCGAATCCTGGCCCTCGAGCCTCACCTTGTATTCGCCCGCGTCGAGGCTGATATCGATGCGGCCGTCGGCGGCTCCCCTGGAGCCGGCGCGGGCGAGGAGGCCTTCCATCCTGTCGTGCAGGCTGATGGGCACGCCGCTCGAGGACGCGGCCGCGACGCTGACGCGCGCGGCCGCGGAGAGGCTCAGGATGGTTTCGGGCTTATCGCTCGGCGCGAAGGTCGCCTTCCTCAACGATGCTTCCTGCGACCAAAGCCCGCAGGAGAGCGCGAGCGCGCTGAGCGCCAGGGCCGTGCCTCTCTTGTTCATTTTGACCTCGATGCTTGCGCTTATTGCCGTCTCGGAGAGCGACGATGCATGCGGGCGGCGCAGCGAGAAAGCTATCCCGCCCATGTACCCCTGTCAATCTCCGCGCGCGCCCGAGCCCTCACTCACCGGAGTAGCCCAGCACGTCCCTCTCGAGCGCCGCCTTGTAGGCGAGCAGCTCGAGGAAGAGCCCCTTCTCGCGCGCCGGCGTCTCGTGGCTCTCCAGGCGCTGGGAGACGACCTTGCCGTAGGTCGCCAGGTCGATCGCCCCGGGCAGGGGAGGCAGCTGGAGGCGTCCGGCGCAGAAAGCCCGCCATTTGGCCTTTTCGCCCGCGCTCAGGGTCTCGGGAAAATTGCGCGCGTACAGCCGGCGCAGCATCTGAGCGGGGCGCTCGTCCTCGAATTTCATCCGGTACAGCGCGCCTTTGGCTCCAGCCGCCCCTTCCCGCCCTATCCGCTCGTGCAGCGCCTCGAAGGATTTCGCGTCGCTCTCCGGGAAGAAGCCCCCGCCGTAAAGCCTGAGCTCGGGATCGTCGCTCTCGGGAGGGGCGTCATGAAGCTCGAAAACCGCGACCATTTTCTGCAGGAGCTCGCCTTCCTTCTTGATGACCTTCAGGTGCTCGAGGCACTCCGCCCTGTCTATGCCGAGCCGCGCGGCGGCCTCGTCGCTGAGGGTAGCCATCGGCGCGAGGAAGGGACAGCGATTGAGCCTTATGCGCGAGAGCGGGATCCGCTCCTCGTCGAGCTCGGCGTTTTTCGTGAAGACGCGCCTCCTCAGCTCCTCGACGCCCAGGCCCACGACCGTGGCGGGGTCGAAGCGCAGGTCGATCGCGATGAGCTGGTTCCGGTTCTCCGGATCCATCGCGAGCGGCGCGACGACGGTCGTGCAGCCCCTGGGGGAAGTATAGCCCGCCGCCGTATGCACGAGGGGCGTCCGGTCGACCAGGTCGACCAGGGGCCGCAGGGAGTCGCGGGTCCGGTGGGACCAATACCAGTCGTAGAGCTTGGGCTGGCGCGCTCGGAGGAGCCTCGCCAGGTCGATGGTGGCGAGCACGTCGTGCATCGCGTCGTGGGCCGACGCGTGGGCGATGCCGTTCGCACGGGCGAGGGCGCCGAGGGTGAAAATGGGCCTCCCGCTCTCGTCCTCGGGCCAGACTACGCCTTCCGGCCTCAGGTCGCGGGCCGCGCGCATCAGGTCGATGAGGTCCCAGCGGCTGTTCCCGTTGCGCCACTCGCGCTCGTAGGGGTCGAAGAGATTCCGGTACAGGAGGTTGCGAACGAACTCGTCGTCGAATTGAAGCGAGTTGTAGCCCGCGGTCGTCGTGCCCGGGAAGCCCATCGCGGCGCGCAGGGCCTTGGCGAAATCGTAGTCCGTCAGGCCCGCCCCCGAGGCGTACTGCGGCGTTATGCCGTGGACGAGGCAGGAGAGCGGATTGGGCAGGTAGTCGGGGGTCGGGCGGCAGTACAGCAGCGCCTTCTCCGCGAGGGGCTCCAGCTTCTCATCGGTCCTCACGGCGGCGAACTGCGCGATGCGGTCGTAGCGCGGCTCCAGGCCGAAGGTCTCGAGGTCGTACCACAGGATGGATGGCGCCATGGACCGAGAATAGCACGGCTCAGTAGCTCTGCTCTATCGTCCTTATGAGGTCGAAGAGGAGCCGGTTCACCGGCGTGGGCACTCCGGTCTCCTTGCCGAGGGCGATCACCGTCCCCGCGAAGGCCTCGACCTCGGTCTTCCGCCTCGCCTCGACGTCCTGGAGCATCGAGGTCTTCGCGTCGGGCGACATGCCCGCGAGTGTATCGTACCAGGAACCCAAGTCCGCCTCGACGAGGCCTGTGCCCTTCGCGCGGGAGATCCCGATGAGCTCGCGCATCGCGGCTTCCATGGCCTCCCTGGCCTCGGGTATCCGCTGGAAGGCGGCGTAGGTAGCGCCCAGCACGGCGGAGGCCTGGTTGATCCCGACGTTGATCATGAACTTGTACCAGAGGGCCCGGATCATGTCCTCGGGAACCACGTACCCGATGCCCGCCCGGTCGAAGAACGCCGCGATGCGCGACACTCGCTCGCTCCGGAAGCCCACCGCGTTGTGCGCGTCGCCGAAATAGATCTTGCCAGCGGCGGCGAAGGTCGTGGCGTTGCCCTCGCGCACCGCGTCGATGCCGAGGATCATGGCGTAGGGCACCTTCTCGCGCCCGAAGGCCGCGGCGAGCTCGTCCTCGCTCGAGATGCCGTTGAGGAGGGAGAGGACGAGGGTGTGAGAGCCGACGAAGGGAGCCATCTCGGCGATGGCCCGGGCCAGGTGCTGGTTCTTGACCGCCAGGATCACTAGGTCGGGCTCCTTGCCCGGCGTGGGCGGGGCCGCCCCCGAGGCGAGGGGGAAGTCCACGCGCGAGCCGTTGACGACGAAGCCGTCCTTGCGGTACCGCTCGTGCCGATCGGCGTCGACCAGGACCCGCAGGGACCCGGGAGCGCCCCTCTGGATGACCGTCGATACGGCCGATCCGACGGCCCCGGCTCCGACCAAAAGCACCGATTCTATTCTCCGCACCCTGCCCTCCCGCTATGGATCGGCATACTCTAACCCGGCCCTAGAGCGGGCCGCAACGGGAACGGAGGGTTTACAGCTGTACGGAAAAAAGATGGGCAGAATGGCGGAACCTAGGAAAGGGGACCGGAGGATCCGGCCTCTACCTACGCCACTCTGCCCATCGATAATCCTAATATAATACTCATTTCCCCGCCAGGGCGCCCAGGTCGAGCCAGGCCGAATACTCGTCGGCCAGGGCCTGGAAGTAGGCGTCCTCGGCGGCGGCGAGGGCCAGGACGGCCGTCTCGTTCTCGATGGCGGAGTAGCTTCCCGACTTGTAGCTGTAGGCGGCCACGTCGGTGAGCTCGGCCGACTGGTCCCGGGCCATCTTCCGGCTCTCGCTGTTGAGCTTCGCGGCATCGACCGTCGCCGCCGCCTGGTCGAAGTCGTTCGCGTCCGAGGCTTTCTGGAGGGCGAGGGTCCTCACGGCGATGTCGAGGTCCGCCTTCGCCTCGGCCCTCTTCTCGCCCTTCAGATCATCGAGGCTTATCGTGAGCCTGGCCGAGGCGGTCGGCGCCGGCGTCCCGGCGGCGCTCAAGCTGACTCCTGCGCTCAGGGCCAGGTCGGGCTCGAAGGCCCAGATGGAGGCCAGCTTGGACTTCCCGCTCTCTATGTCGAGGCTCGCGGCCTTGGCGGAGAAGCTCTCGGCCGCTCCAATGGACGAGGCTGGCGCCAGCGAGGCCTCCAGGGCGGCCAGCGCGGCGGATAGGGTTCCTGTATCGAGGGGGACTACCTCGGCCTCGGCGCGCGAGGAGCCGAGGGAAGCGTAAAGCGCCGTCTCCGCCTTTCGCTCGGCCGCCTGCGCCTTTGCGAGGTCGCTCCGCGAATCGGACCAATCCTTGAGGGCGGCACGAGGTCGTCGAGGGTGGTCATCGCGCCATCGACCGCGTTGCTCGCCTTGGCCGCCTCGTAGGCCTCCTGCTTGAGCGCCGTGACCTTCTCCTGCGTAGCCAGCTGCCGGATCTGGCCCATCCAAGCGAGGGCGGCCTTTACGGCCGTCCTTCCCGCCGCCCTGCCGGCGTTCTCCTCCGCTGCGAGCGCCTTCTCGTAGGCTATCAGCGCCTGCGCCCTCGCGTCGGAGTGGGCTAACGGATTGAGGCTCGCCGAGACGATCGAGGACAGGTCGCTGGAGACCGAGGCCGAGAGGCCGACTTGGTCCAGCAGGGGGATGGAGAGGGCGGCGCCGAAGGAGTTCCCGGCGTCCGACGCCCCCGTCTTGACGCTCGAGTACGAATACGTAGCTGCGAGGGTCGAGGATTTTGCCTTGACGAGGGCGGGCACCGCGGCGGCGGCCGCGGCCGCCGCGTTGCGCGCCTTGGCGTAGTCGAGGCTGCTGGCGTTGCCCTCGGCGGCGATGTCGCCGAGGGTGGCGAGCTTCCGCGCGGCGGCGCCCGGAGCCGCCGTCTCGGGAAAGGCCCCGGCGGCAAGCGCAAGGATCAGGAGGGCGATGGCTACCCTCCCCGTTCGGATAATCGGTCTCATCTCAAACCTCTCTCAGCGTATCGGAGATATTGCCCTTCACGGCAGCGAAGGCGGGCAGGGCGCCCAGGACTCCGCCGCAGCCGAGGGCGAGCAATAGGCCCTCGAGGACGGAGGGCAGGGTCAGGCCGGCGGCCGCGGTGAACTGCGTCGACACCTCGCCGACGAGGGGAGAGATCGTCTTCAGGACCGGCCCCGAGAGAGGGAGCGCGATCAGTATGCCTACGACGGCCCCGATGAGGCTGAGCGCGACCGACCAGGTCCAGAATTCCTTGACGACGTCGGCCTGCGAGGCGCCAATCGCGCGCTCCAAAGCGATCTCCCTCCTGCGCCCGAGGAGCTCCACGACCATGACGCTGAAAATGCCCAGGGAGCTGATGACGAGGAGCACCAGGCCGAGGATGTTCACCGACACGGTGAATATCGAGATCGCCTGCCTCAGCTGCTGCAGGTAGGTCGATGCCCCCCGCGAGGATCCTTCCCAGACGACCACGCTTACGTCCTTGCCGTCGGTCTTGGGATAGTCCGCCGCGAGGACCTGGCGGATGGCCGCCTCGGCCTTTTTCTCGGAGGCGACGCTCGTCTTCACGACGAAGGTGCCGGCCATCATGCGCTTCTCGAAGGTCGCGTTCATGCCCGAGGGGATCATCGACGTGTAGGGGAACACAAGGTCCCCGATTCCGTATGAGCGGCGGGCGACCTCGGAGGGCGTGGCGAAGACGCCCGTCACCGCGTAATAGGTGATGAGGGTCTTGCCGCTGTCGCCCTCGGGGCCGCGGCGGAAGATCCTTCCCGGCGGCTGGACCATCTTGCCGATCGCCGCCTCGGGCGAGCCGAACAGGATGGTCGCGAGCTGCTCGGTGACCCAGACTTTCTTCGAGCCCTGGGCGACGTCCTGCGCGGTCATCTGGAGGCCGGCCACGATCTTGAGGGAGAACACGTCGAAGTACTCCAGGCTGGTGCCGAGGGCGCTGCGCAGCCTGTACGAAGTCCCGTTCACCGCGACCTCGTCGAAGGGGGTGTTCGTCACCAGGGCGGCGTAGGAGACGACGCCGGATTCCAGGGCGACCTTGGACGGCGCGTCGGCGTCCCATTCGCCCGGCATCACGCGCTCGGTGGATCCGTCGGAGTTCAGGGTGGCGTTGGCGACGTAGAGCACGCTGCCGTTCTTGGCCATGCCGCTCGTGACCCGATCCTTGATGACGGCTCCGGCGCTGAGGCTGATGATTAGTATCCCCGTCCCGAGCGCGACCGAGAAGACGGTCAGCGAGATCTTGACGGGGGACTTCCGCCAGTGGCGGAGGAACATATGCAGGAACTTCTTCATGTTTATTCCTTTCGCCCGATTAGGCGACGCGCATGGCTTCGGCGGGGACAATCCGCGAATTTTGCCAGGCAGGGGCCACCGAGAAGGCGAGGGTCAGGAGCCAGGAGGCTACGATGCCCAGGACGACGAAAAGCCAGGAGCCGCCGGACAGGCCCAGCGCCGACTGCATGGACCGCGATATCGGCAGGGCGAAGAGGCCGCCCAGCAGGGAGCCGGCGACCGAGACCGCCGTGGCCTCGGAGGCGAAGAGCCTCAGCACCGAGCTCCGCGACGCGCCGAGGGCCATCATGATGCCGACGCCCTTGCGCATTCGAAGGCCACGGCTCATGAGAATGTGGGAGACGTTGACGAGGGCTATGAAGAGCCCGGAGAGCGAGAGGAAGAGGATGAGGAGGCCGATGCCCTGGTTCCTGTCGATGAGCTTCTGCGCTTCGCTGCGAGGGTTCGAGATCGCGATCTGCCCTTCGCCGAAGCGCGACTCGAACCAGCCCGTCAGGAGCTTCTCCGTCTCCGCGAGCTTAGTGACGTCGCTCACCGTGAAGCGCAGCTGGGTGTTGAACTGCCACATCCTGGGCGGGCCGTTTCCGGCGCCCGTCGAGGCGTAGGTTTTATATGGAGCGAAGAAGGACTCGTCGTAGGACGTGGTACCGGTGGGCGCGAGGACGCCGACTACCTGCATGTTCCCGTCGCGGGTCAGGAGCTTCTTGCCGATCAGGTCCGAGGCGCTCTTGCCCTGGCCGGCTATCTTCGCAGCCGCACTCGATCCGAGCACCAGCGCGCTCGCGCTGCCCTGGGCGTCAGAATCCGTGAGCAGGCTGCCCAGGGAGGCCTTCATGCCCCAGGCGTCGAAGAAGGCCGGAGTGACCAGGAATCCGTTCAGCCTCTCCATCCCGTCCACTATGACGAGGTCGGCTTGGGCCTGCGCTTTCTTGAGGTCGTCCTCCGTCATCCGCCTGAAGCCGGGCGGGCCTTGGTCTGTAGCCGCCCGCTTGGCCCCCGCCGGAGCGGGCGCCGCGCCGGACGCGCCCTGCGGCGCGGCGCCCGTGACGAGCACCGTCCCGCCCGAGGCGGAGACGGCCGCGCCCGGGGCGCCGAAGGAGGCCGCGAAGGACTCCTCCTGCTTTATGCTCGCGGCGTTGATGAACTGCAGGTCGTCGCGGTTCTGGACGTAGGAAAAGGCGACCGCCGGTGCCAGGGAGGCGGCGTCGAGGTCGGAGCTCGTCAGGGCGACGTTGGACGCTGCGGGCTTCTTCACCGCGGGGACCGTCATCTCGTCGGCGTTGGACCGCGCGCTCACGACGAGCTCCCGGTAAGCCGGCGAGGCGAGCATTTCCTTGCCCGCCCGGATCGTGTTGCCGAGGAGGGAAAATCCCGAGGAGGCGGCGCCGACGCCCAGGGCGACCGCGAGTATGAGGAGGCCGGACTCGACCAGCCTGCCCGAGAAGCGCCGGGCGACTATCTTCCCGCTCTCGCTAAGCATGACGAGCCTCGTCCTCGAGCTTCCCGTCGCGGATGAGGACGCGGCGCTTGGCGCGGCGGCCCTGCTCGGGGTTGTGCGTGACCATGACTATCGTCACGCCATTTTCGTTAAGGGACTCGAGGGTCGTCATGATCTCCTCGCCCTTGTCGGAGGGCAGGTTGCCCGTAGGCTCGTCCGCGAGGATCACGTCGGGGTCGTTGGCCAGGGCCCGGGCGATCGCGACGCGCTGCTGCTCGCCGCCGGACATCATCGTGGGAAGGTGCTGCATGCGGTGCGCCAGGCCCATGTCCCCGAGGAGCAGCTCGGCCCGCTCCCTGCGCTTGCGGAAGGGGACGCCGGCGTAGCTCATCGGCAACATCACGTTCTCCAGCGCCGAGAGCTCGGAGAAAAGGTTGAAGCTCTGGAAAATGAAGCCGAAGTGCTTGTTGCGAATCCTCGCGTGCTCCCTGTCGGGCAGGGCGGTGATGTCGTAGTCCTCGAGGAGGTATTGGCCGGAGGTCGAGGTATCCAGGATCCCGAGGATATGGAGGAGGGTCGACTTGCCCGAGCCCGAGGGGCCCATGATGGCCACGTACTCCCCCCTGTCGATCGTGAGGCTGACGTCGTCGAGCGCGTTCACCGTGGACCCGACGAGATCGTATTCCTTGCTGACGTTCTTCAAAGTTATCATATAAACCTCCGCTTCACTTTAGCTCGACGGCGTCGCTGTCGATGAAATCCGTATAGCCCGTGGTGATTATCTTGTCCCCCGCGGCCAAGCCCTTGGTCACCTCGACCTTGTTTCCCTGTATGTCCCCGAATTCGACGACCGTCTTCTTCGCGACGGCGCCCTCGACCTTATACACGTACTTCTGCCCGCCCGTCGTCAGGTAGGCCCCGCGCGGCAGGACGAGATCGTTCGCCTTGGTGCCGAGGGTGATCGTCGCCACCGCGGTGGCCCCCGGGGTAAGGCTCGACCCGGCCTCGGGCTTGGCCCTGACGGATACCGTGGCGGTGAGGCCGTCCGAGGACAGGCTCGCGACCTTGCCGATCGCCGTGATCTTGGCGAGGATGGTCTTCGTTCCGATGGTCGCGGTGAGCGAGTCGCCCACCTTGAGGACCGAGACGTATTGCTCGCCGATCTCGAAGTCGATGTAGGTACCGGCGCGGTCGGCGATCGTCATCAGGGTCTCGTTGAGCGTGATCAGGCTCCCGGGCACCGAGAGCTTGGAGGCGATGCTGAGCACCTCGCCGGACATCGGGGCCTTCACCCTCGCCTCCTCGATATTCGCGTTCGTGCGGCCTAGCGCCACCTGGAGCTGGTCGATGGCCGCCTGTTGCTTCTTCGAGTCCAAGTCCTTCTTGATCAAGTCGTTCTGCCTCTCGCTTATGGCGTCCTCGCGCTTCTGCTGGAGGGCGGTAAGGGCGTCGACCGCGGCGTCGTAGTCGCTCTGCCTCGAGCTCTTGAGGGCGAGGAGGGCCTTCTTGGTGTCTACCGTCTTCTGCGCGTCGGCGATCTGCGAGTCGAGGCGGGCGACGGAGGTGGTAAGGGCGGCTATCTGGAAGTCGTAGTCGTTCGCTATCGCGACGAGCGCTATGCGCGCCGCCGCGAGCGAGGCCGTGTAGTCGTCCCTGGCGTTGACGAGGTCGGGAACCGAGATCACGGCGACGACCTTCCCCTTGGCGACCGTGTCCCCCTCCGCCACGAGGAGGGAGCTCGCGTAGCCGGTCTGCGGGCTCGGCACCGCTATCTCGGAAGGTACGACTACCGTTCCGCTCGCCTCGGTGCTTTTGACGAAATCGGCCTTCTCGACGGCAGCGACCGCATAGCCCTTGACAGCGGGCGCCTTCTTCGCCCCCGCCGTCCCGAGGACGGCGGCGAGGGCGATGGCGACGGCGATCATCCCGACCAAGGCGATGGTCGCCCTCGCCTTCTTGCCCTTGGCGCTCCTGGGCTTCACGTCCGACATGTTCACTATCCTATGAGCGGCCAGGCTGTTGGAGCCTTCGGCGTCTTTCCTCTCCGCGTTTTCCATGCTTTCATCCTCCGGGCCATAAGCTATCCCTTTCTTCCGAGCCGGTGGTGAACGTGGGGTAAAAGGAAGGTAAACTACGTAAAACGGCCCTGGCGAAAGCCGGTTTCCTATGGAAAAAAAACCGCCCGGGAGTATCATGGAAACGTGAAGATAAAACTGAGAATTCCCGAGCCCGGAGTCAGGGCCTCGATCGCCCTCATCGTCCTGGCCATCGGCCTCATCGGCTGGATCCAGTACCGTTGGTTCAGCCAGGCGGCCGCCGTGGAGATCGAAGGCGCCTATCGCTCGCTCAACGCGACGGTGATGCAGACCCTCTCGCGGGAGTACCAGCGCTACGCGCCCCTGCTCGCCGACCTGCGGGTCCTCGCGGACAAGAGCGACGTCGCCGAGTCCGACGCCCGCGCGAGGCTCGAGCGCGCCTTCTCCCAGTTCGGCCCCTCGGGATCGGAGCCCGGCCTCCTCGCCTCGGTCGCCCTCGCGTCCGCGTCCGCTCCGTCCACGATCCTCTCGCTGGGCGCGAACGGGGCCTGGGCGAAGGGGCCCAGCGCGGCCGCCCTGCCCCTTCCCGACCTGGCGAGGCGCCAGCTCATGGACCGGCTCCTGATCCCGGACCCCGGGGCCCCTCAGGGAGCCTGGCGGATGATCTTCTCGTCGGACGGAGGATCGAAACCCCGCCAGATCATCCTCACCAGGGCGGGCGAGGCGGCGATTGCCTGCGTGGAGCTCGACACCGCGGGTTTCCTCGAGGATTACGTCAAGCCGGCGGTCTCCGGGCTCCTCCCCGGCGCGACGATCGAGTGGACCACGGCCCCGAGAGCCGACCGGCCCGACGGAGACTCGCGCCCCGGGGGGGATCCCAGGCGCGGCTTCAATCCGATCAAGGCCCTTCTCGGCATCGAGTCGAGCGAGAGGCGCACCTTCGTGGTCTACGTCCCGGCCGCGATGGACTCCTACATATTCAGGCGGTCGGCCGGCGGCGCGGCCGGCCAGAGGCAGATCGGCGATTTCCAATACCGGCCGCTGCAAGTCGAGGAGTACCCGAAGCCCTCCGACCGCGACGCGGCGCCGGCGGAGGCGCCGGCGACCCGCCCCGAGATACGGATGATCTCCGCGAGGATACTCGTCCCCCCCGGGTCGGCCGTGGGCAGCATGGAGCGGCGCCTCTCGCTCAGCTGGCTCATGAGCGAGCTCCTCCTCGTGGGGCTCGGCGCCGCCTTCTCATTGGCCGTCGTCCAGCGCCGCCGCAGCGACGAGATGCGCAGGCGCGAGCGGGAATTCGTGGCCTCCGTCACTCATGAGCTGCGGACGCCCGTCACCGCGATAAGGTCCGCCGCCGACAACATGCGCAGGGGCCTCGTCGGGATCGAGCGCATGGCGCCCTACGGGGAGATGATCCACTCCCAATCCCTTCGCCTGGGCTCGATGATCGAGGAGGTCCTCCTCTTCTCTCAGGTCGAGGGCGGGGCCGCGCAAGAGCCGGTGCTTTCGACCCTGCGCCCGGAGGAGCTCGAGGCGGAGCTCAGGCCCCCCCTGGAC
>JANXYQ010000134.1 GCA_025355995.1 Spirochaetaceae bacterium
TGGATGACCGCGCTGGCCTATGTCGCCGGGGGCTTCCTCGTCGGACTCGCCTCCTCGTGGATCTTCAAGAACTTCCTTCGGAGGATCTTCGCGAGGACCAAGACCCGGGTCGACGACATAATCCTCGACTCCATCGCCAAGCCGACCGTCGCGATCCTGGTCTTCCTCGGCTTCAAGGCCGGCATCGACGCCCTGACCCTCGAGCCGGGCGTGACGCCCTGGGTCGGCAAGGCCATCGCCGTGCTCATCGCGGGCGCCGTGGCCTGGGCCGTCGCGAGGCTCCTCGACGGGATCGTCCAGGAATACCTCGTGCCCTTCGTCGCGAAGACCGAGAGCAACCTGGACGACCAGCTCCTCCCGATCCTCCGCAAGGCGCTCAAGCTCGTCGTCTGGGCGATAGCCGCCCTCTTCGCGATCAAGGAGGCGGGCTACGACATAGGCGCCTTGCTCGCCGGCCTCGGCATCGGTGGGGTGGCCATCGCCCTCGCCGCGAAGGATACGCTGTCCAATTTCTTCGGCAGCGTCGCGATATTCATCGACAAGCCCTTCATGATAAACGACCGCGTCAAGGTCGCCGGCTTCGACGGTACGATCGTCGATATAGGCATCAGGACCTCCCGCCTCAGGACCCTGGACAACAGGATCGTCACCCTGCCCAACTCGGTCTTCGCCGCGGGCGCCATCGAGAACGTCAGCTCCGAGCCCTCGACCAGGGTCCCGTACGCGCTGGAGCTCGACCGCGCGATCGGCCGCGAGGGCGCGGAGCGGGCGATCGCGGTCCTGTTGGATATCGCCGCCGACGCCGACGGCCTGGATACGGGCACGATCGCCGCGCTTACCGGCTTCGGCGAAAGCTCCTTCAAGCTGACCTTCGTCGTATTCGTACGCAAGGGAGCGGACTATTTCGCCGCGCTCAACGCGCTCAACCTCGAGATGCTGAGGCGTTTCTCGGAAGCCGGCATAGAATTCGCGAGGCCGACGAGGGTCATCGTAGACGAGCGCGGGAAGGGCTGAGGGCTAGATCGCCGTCTTGACGTAGCCGAGGGCGCCGATGGCCTCGTAGGTTCCGTACATCTGCTCGCGGCTCGCCATCGTGAGCCGCACGCCGAAGCGGCCGTACTTCGCGCCGGGCTTGGCGTCGCCCTGCATCAGGGTCCAGTCCACGCCGCGCTCGGCGAGTATCCGCTCCAGGTCCTCGCGTATCGCGCTGCCCTCCGCGAGGACGTAGATCAGCCTGAGGTCGAAGCTGATGGGGTAGGCGAGCTCGGCCTTCTCGAAAGGAAGGCCGCCCGGCCGCGTAGGATCCTCATTGTCCATCCGCGAGAGGATGGCATGAGCCGGGCGGCATTGTCGAGCCCGGCGGCTGCCGGGGCGATGGACACGGCCTTCGCTTGATGCTAAAATCGTATAAATAACTAACCCTAACTGCAGTCGCTTCCCTCTTCCGCCCGGACTCTAGGAGCCTAGGAGCAGTCATGACCATCAGGTTGAAAATTTCCTCCCTGCTATTCGCCCTCGTCGCCGCCTTCGTCGCCTCCGGCGGCGCATATTTCGCCATCCTGGCGCCGGTCGCCGTGATGGAAGCCGAGCGGCAGACCCTGGCCGACCTCCGAAACGCCATGCAGGGGCAGATGACGAGGGCCAACCTCCTCCTCTCCTCCCCCTCCCTCGCGAAGGCGGCGGCCAACCTGGCCAAGAGCGCCGACGAGACGAGCGCTCGCTTTCTCGCGGTCAAGGGCCTGAAGGCCCTCCCCAAGTCCAGCACCTCCATCCGCTCCTCGCTCGAATCGATCGAGAGGCTGAGGTCGATGGTAGATACCTACTCGTCCTCCCTCGCGGCCTCCATAGCCGACGCGCAGGCCCTGATCGGGAAGCAGGGGTGGAAGGCCGATAGCCAGCTCTACCGGCTCGGAACCGCGGCAGCCAACGATAAGGCGGTCGCTGAACGGCTCCAGGCGGCCGTGGGCAAGCTCCTCGAGGATGCCGCGAACCTGACCGATACGCTCTCCACCTCGGCCCTGACCATCGACCGGCAGAACCTCGAGATCAGCCGGGGGATCGGGAAGATACGGGAGAGGAGCGTCCTGATCGCAGCCGGAGCCGCCGCCCTGCTGATCGGCTCGGTCTTGGTCCTGACCCTGCTTTCCTCCGGGAGGATAGCCAAGTCCATCCTCAGGATAGAGGGAGGGATCGTCGGCCTGAAGGAACGCGACCTGACTCATCGCTTCGCGGCGACGAGCAAGGACGAGATAGGCTCCCTCAGCGCGGACCTGGGCGTCTTCGTAGACGCCTTGCGCGGATCGATCGCGGGTATCCAGGCGGTCTCCGCCGAGAACGTCAAGATGAAGGAGAGCCTGGTCGGGACCGCCGAGAGGAGCTCCGCCTCGGCGCGGCAGATCGAGGCGAACGGCGATTCGATCGAGGGCCGGATCTCGGTGCTGAACGAGAACGTGAGCGGCGCCTCGTCGTCCGTCGAGGCCATCCTGGGCAGCATCGCGGGCCTTCGCGGCCGGATCGAGGAACAGATGTCCATGGTCGAGGAGTCGACCGCCTCGGTCACCCAGATGATCGCATCCATCGACAGCGTGACGAAGATCACCGACAAGAGGCGCGACGCGACGGATCGCCTCGTGTCCACGGTTTCCACGGGCGGGGAAAAGATGCGCGCGGCCTTCGACCTCGTCGCCGCGATCAACGAGAGCGTCGACAGCATCATGGAGATAACGGGCATCATCTCGGGCATATCCACGAAGACGAACATGCTTGCGATGAACGCGGCGATCGAGGCCGCCCACGCCGGGGACGCGGGGAAGGGCTTCTCCGTAGTAGCGGACGAGATACGCAACCTGGCCGAGGCCTCGGCGGTCAATTCCAAGGAGATCAGCGTCCTGCTCAAGGGCATCGTCGACCGCATCAGCGAGGCCAATCAGGCCGGCGACGAGACGAGCGCCGCTTTCGGCGCGATCGACTCCGAAGTGCGGGAGCTCCGATCCTCGCTCGGCGAGATCTTCGCCAACATGAGCGAGCTGCGCACGGGTGGGGAGCAGATACTCTCGGCCATGACGGTCTTGCGGGAAGCCTCCGCCCAGGTCGACGACGAGTCCTCGTCGATAAACGAGAATACCGGAAGCATCCGCCAGGCGATGGCCAACCTCAAGGGGATAAGCGACGAGGTCGAGGGCGGGATGCGCGAGATAACGGCGGGCATCAAGGAAATCTCCGCCGCGGCGGGAGTCGTGCTGTCGAGCGCCTCGCGCCTCGGGGAGATCGGCGAGACGCTCGACAGCGAACTGTCCGGCTTCAGGACCTCGTAACCTACGCTAGGGCTTCGCCGAGGATGATCTCCACCTTATGGCTGGTGCCCGCGGGGAAGATCGGCAGTAGGGCCGCCTTCGATACCGGTTCGACGGCCTTTCCGTCCACCTTCACCGAGACGACTCCCTTGCAGACGCCCTCGGGGTTCTTCACCTCGATCGCATACTCGGCGCCGCGGAACTTTCGGGTAGCCGAGAAGCCCTTCCATTTTCGGGCGATGCAGGGATCGACGACCAGGCCCTCGTAGTCCGGCTTGATGCCTAGTATTCCCTGGGTCAGCGCGACGAGGGTCCAGGCGGCGGTGCCCGTGAGCCAGGAGTTCTTGGCCTCGCCGAAGCAGGGAGCGTCCCTGCCCGCGATCATCTGCGCGTAGACGTAGGGCTCGGAGCGGTAGAGGTCTATCTCGCCCTGCT
This sequence comes from Spirochaetaceae bacterium, assembly GCA_025355995.1. GTDB lineage: Bacteria > Spirochaetota > Spirochaetia > Treponematales > Rectinemataceae > UBA1306. The sequence continues at coordinate 3,729 of JANXYQ010000134.1, forward strand.
TGGCGCTCGGGCAGATCGAGAGGTAGTACTCGAGGGCCCGGTCGCCGTCGCCGAGTTGGCACCAGGCGAGGTGGATCCAGGTATTGTTGTGGCTGAAGATGCCCGCGTTCTCCTTGACCCCGGGCGGGTAACTCGACACTTCGCCGAGCTCCACGTGATAGGTCGAGTAGGCGGGCTGTTGAAGCACCGCTCCCTTGGGCGTATAGAGGAGCTCGTGCACGCTCTCCATCGCCTTGCGCGCGCGGCCCCTCGTCGCCGGGGGCGCGTCGTCCGCGCCGGCCCCGCCCAGGACGCACCAGCCCTGGCTCTCGATGTAGATCTTGCCCTCTTCGTTCTCCTTAGAGCCGACGGGCTTCCCGGCGGCGTCGTAGGCGCGGCGGTACCACTCCCCGTCCCAGCCCGCGCCCTCGACCGCCGCGAGCATCTCATCGCGAGCGGCGAGCATTCGCTTGGCGTCCGCCGGCCGCTTCATGAAGCCGTACAAGGCGGCCATTTCGCGCGAGGCGTGGAGGAAGAGGCCGGCTATCATCACCGACTCGGCTTGGGAGCCCTCGACGTCGCCCGCGGTCTGGAAACTCTCGTTGGCCTCGGTCGAGAAGCAGTTGAGGTTGAGGCAGTCGTTCCAGTCGGCGTGGCCGATGAGGGGCAGCTTGCGGGGGCCCCGCTTCTTCATCGTGTAGGCGATCGAGAGCTCGAGGTGGTGGAGGAGGTCCGTAGCGGGAGTCCCTCCCGCCCCGCTTTCCTTGTCCGCGTAGCCGCAACGCTCGCCCAGGATGGAGAGGTCGCCGGTCTCCTTCACGTAGGCGCAGGTCGAGAGTACGAGCCAGAGGTGGTCGTCGTAGAAGTCGCCGCCCACCTCGGCGTTGCCCTTCTTCGTCAGGGGCTGGTACTGGTGGTAGCAGGTCCCGTCGGAGAGCTGGGTCGAGGCTATGTCGAGGATGCGCTCGCGGGCGCGCACGGGGATCATGTGCACGAAGCCGAGGATGTCCTGGTTCGAGTCGCGGAAGCCCATGCCTCGGCCTATGCCCGTCTCGTACATCGATGTCGACCGCGAGAGGTTGAAGGTCGCCATGCACTGGTATTGGTTCCAGGCGTTGAGCATGCGCGCGGCGTGCTCGTCGGGCAGGGCCGCCTGGAAGTTGGACAGGAGGTCCTGCCAGAATTCGCCCAGGCGCGCGAAGGCCGCGTCGACGGCCACCGGCTTCGCGTAGCGCGCGACGATCTCGCGACCGAGCGCCTTGTTCATCACGAAGGGCGCGTCGAACTTGGGCAAGTTCCCCTGCTCCACGTAGGCGAGCACGAAGGCGAAGCTCTCCTCGGCCCCGGGAGCGAGGTCGAGGTCCACCTGATGGGCGCCTATGGGATTCCACCCGAAGGCCTTCGAGTTCGTGCACTTCCCGGCGAAGGGCGCGCGCGCCTCGTGGAGGCCCTCATGGACGCCCACGAATTTATCGCGGTCAGTGTCGAAGCCGGAGACGGGCCTCGTGCACGCGAAGAGGGCGTAGTGGTTCCGACGCTCGCGGTACTCGGTCTTGTGGTAGATGGCGCTGCCGGCGTCGCCCCCGGCGAAGCCGTCGACCTCGACCTCGCCGATCGAATACGTGCGCTGGTAGTTGGTCATGTCGTTGAGCGCCTCGTAGAAGCAGAACTCCTGGTAGGAGAAGAGGCGCGGGGACTTGCGGGCCTTCGACTTGTTGCGGACCGTGACCTTCCAGACTTCCTCGTTTCGGCCGGGCGGCACGAAGAACAGGAGCTCCACCTCGAGGCCGTCCTTGGCGCCTATTATGCGCGAGTAGCCGAGGCCGTGGCGGCACTCGTAGGAGTCGAGCTCGGCCTTGACCGGCTTCCATCCGGGATTCCAAACCGAGCCGCCGTCGTTCACGTAGATATAGCGGCCGCCGAGGTCGTAGGGAACGTTGTTGTAGCGGTAGCGGGTCAGGCGCCGAAGGCGCGAGTCCTTCCAGAAGCTGTAGCCGCCGGCCGTGTTCGTGCATAGGCCGAAGAAGTCGTCCTGGCCGATGTAGTTGAGCCAGGGGAGCGGCGTGTCGGGCCTCGTGATGACGTACTCCCGGCGAGCGTCGTCGAAATGGCCGTATTTCATTTCAGGAGCCTCCATATGTTATTTCAACCGAGCTCGACTTCGATCTCGTGAGCCGTGCCGGGAGGCATTATCGGTATCGACGCCACGCCGCCGGCGACCTCGATCCGCCTGCCGTCGATCGTCGCCGAGCTCACGCCCTTCCCCGCGCCCCGGGGATTGCGGACGCGGATGCGGAAGGTCGCGCCCCGGAAGCGCCGGATAGCCTGGAATCCCTTCCATGCCCCGGGGATCCGCGGATCGACGACGAGGCCCGAGTAATCGGCCCTGATGCCGAGTATGCGCTGGGTGGCGGACTGGTACGCCCAGCTCGCCGTGCCGGAGAGCCAGGAATTGCGGCCGAGGCCGAACTGGGGGTGCTCGTCGCCGAGGATGTTCTGCGGATAGACATACGGCTCGACCTCGAAGGAATCGAGGTCGTCGTTGCGCGCGGCAGGGTTTATCTGTTGGTAATAGCGCCAGGCGCGGTCGCCGTCCCCGCGCACGCACTCGGCGATGACCGCCCAGGGGTTCGCGTGGAGGAAGATGCCGCCGTTCTCCTTGGCCCCGGGCGGATAGGTGGTGACGCCTCCGACGGCCGGGTCGTAGCCGTCGTAGCCCGGCCAGGAGAGCTTCAGGCCGCGGTCGGTGTTGAGGAGGCGGAAGACCGAGTCCATGCACTCGGTCGCGCGGTCGCCCTCCGCGAATTGCGAGATCACCGCCCAGGTCTGCGAGTTTATCCAGATGCGCGCCTTGTCCGCGGAGCGCGTGCCGATCGCGGCGCCGTCCGCGTCGAAGTAGCGCAGCCACCACTCGCCGTCCCAGGCGACCGCGTTCACGGTCGCCTTCATCTCGGCGTGCCAGGATCTCCAGCTGACGGCCGACTCGGGCAAGCCCGCCGCGTCGGCGAGGGCCGAGAGCTCCAGGAGGGCGGCGCCGTAGAGGCAGGCGGTGAACACGCTCTCGGCGCCCGTCGGGAGGTTGACCGTGTCGTTCCAGTCGGCGTAGCCGAGGAGGGGGAGGCCGTGCCCGCCGAGGTCTCCGCGCGTGAAGGCGGCCGCTCGCGCGAGGTGCTCCAGCACCGGCGCGACCTCGGCCGGCATGGGGCGACCCTGATCGTCCTTGGAGTAGAACGGCACGTCTGAGCGGAGGAAGGCCAGGTCGCCGGTCTCTTTTAAGTAGGAGCAGACCGCGAGGATTATCCACAGGTGATCGTCGGAGTAGTACTGGGGCCTGTCCTCCTGCTCGGCGCTCCCGCCCACCGACCCCAGCATCGTGAGCGGGTTGAACTGGTGCATGGCGGAGCCGTCGGGGCGCTGTACCGAGAGGAGCTTCTCGATCAGGCTGCGCGCCTCGTCGGGCATGTGCGCCATCACACCCATCGCGTCCTGCGAGGAATCGCGGAAGCCTATGCCGCGGTCCGCGCCGAAGCCGAGCTGGTAGAGCGAGAGGTACCGGCTCCAGTTCTTCGTGACGAAGCACTGCCTCGGGTTGTGCACGTTGACCATCGAGTCGAAGGAAGGCACCGGGCTCTCGACCTGGAAGGCCGAGAGGTAGTCCACCCATCCGGAGGCGAGCTCGGAGAAGGCGCGGTCCACCACGGCGAAGTCGCGCCACTTCTCGATTTCGCCCAGCGCGGACTCGGTCGACGGAGCCTGGCCGAGCTGGGTGACGAGTCTAGCCGAGGCGCCGCTCTCGAGGGCGCCCATCCGGTGCATCAGGGCTCCTATATTGTCGCCCCTTCGGGCCTCGCGGCATCCGAGCTCGTCGGAGTCGAGGGCCAGGGGATGGGCCCAGGTCCCGTACTCGTTGGCGCCCAGGAAGAGCTTGCGGTCGGTCTCGAAACTCGAGGCCGGGGAGCTCGAGGCGAAGAAGTTCTCGGCTATGCCGCGCTTCATGTACGCGCATTGGCCGAGGACGATCCGCCCCTCGCCGTCTCGGAGGGCGCGGCTCTGCATCGTCTGGGGCACCCAGTCGGCGTTGGTCAGCTGCTTGAGCGCGTCGAAGTGCGTGTACTCGACGACGGGAACGAGGTCCAGCTCGACCCTCCTATCCGTCGAGTTCCGTACGCGGATATCGCGGATTTCCCTGTCGCCCCCGATGGGGACGAAGATCCTGATATCGAAATCCAGGCCGTAGAAGCGCGTCACGAACCTTGTGTAGCCCAAGCCCACTCGGCATTCCCAGGCTTCCCAGGGATCGAGGGTGGGCACGTAGAAGGGCGAAACGACGCGCCAGGCCTCGCGAGCCCCGGTCCTCAAGCCGTCCGCCGGCCGGAAGCGCGCGTACAGGGTCTGTCCCTTGAAGTCGCCGGCGGGCAGCTGGGCGATGTATTTGACTATGCGGTTGAGGGAGGGGTCTCCCTTGCAGAGTATTCCGCCCCCCGTCGAATCGACGAACCCGCCGAAATCCAGGGTACCGACGTAGTTGATCCACTTAACCGGAGTCCGTGGCGTCGTGATTACATACTCTTTTGCGCCATCGTCGAAGTACCCATAGTCCATTTTTTGACTGTACTGTGGTTAGTTGAATGCGTCAAGCAACTTATTTGGGTAAATCGATTCTCCCCAAGTGATGTTACACTCCACGAGCTCAGAACTGGAGGAGACTGGATGACCGACCCGAGGATCCGCAAGCTCGCCGACCTGCTCGTCAATTTTTCGATCAAGGCCCAAAAAGGCGAGAAAGTGCTGATACAGGACAACAACCTGGAGCTCGACTTCGTGAAGGCGATCGTCGAAGCCGTGCACGATGCCGGAGCCCTGCCCTTCGTCGCGCTCCGCGACAGGAGCCTGGACCGCGCCCTCTACCGGCGGGCGTCTCCGGAGCAGATGGAGCTGCAGGCGCGCTTCGAGGCCGACCGGATGCGGGAGATGGACTGTTACATCGGCTTCACCTCGCTGCGCAACCAGTCCGCCTGGTCCGATATGCCCGCCGACCAGCTCGACCTTTACAACAGGACGATCAGCAAGAAGGTGCATATGGAGGTCCGCCTCCCCGATACGCGCTGGGTAGTGCTCCGCTACCCCTCGCCGGCCTTCGCCCAGCTCGCCTCGATGAGCGAGGAAGCCTTCGAGGACTGGTATTTTGAGGTCTGCACGATGGACTACGCCAAGATGTCGAGGGCTATGGATCCCCTCGTCGAGCTGATGGCGAGGACCGACGACGTCCATATCCTGGGGCCCGGCACCGACCTCTCGTTTTCCATCAAAGGCTTGCCGCCGATAAAATGCGACGGGTCGATGAACATACCCGACGGGGAGGTGTACACCGCTCCGGTCCGCGACTCGGTGAATGGCGTGATCTCCTACAACGCGCCGGCCGAGCATGAGAATTTCGTCTATGAGGGGATCCGCTTCGAGTTCAAGCGCGGAAAGATAATCGGCGCCTCCTCCAACGACAACGAGCGGATCAACAGGATACTCGACATCGACGAGGGGGCGCGCTATGTAGGCGAGTTCGCCCTGGGCTTGAATCCGCACATCAACCGGGTGATGAAGGAGTCCCTCTTCGACGAGAAGATCGCCGGTTCCCTGCATTTCACGCCGGGCAACTCCTATGACGACTGTTTCAACGGCAACCGCAGTTCCCTGCACTGGGACCTCGTGCTCGTGCAGACACCGGAATGGGGCGGCGGCGAGATCTGGTTCGACGGCGTCCTCGTGCGCAAGGACGGGCTCTTCACGCTTCCGGAGCTCGAGGGCCTGAATCCGGGCAGCCTGACGTAGCCACAGGGCCTTCGCCTCCCCCATCGCGCAGGAGCCAGCGAACCCTGGGAAGAAGCAGGCTGCATCTCGACCGCGCCTTATTGCAAGGATATAATGACCCCGATTTCGACCGTTGCGCGCAGGCCTCGGTCAGCCCGAGGCCTCACGGGAGGCTACGAGTATGAAGCGTCTTCTCGCCTTCACGCTTATCCTGTTCTGCCTTCCCTTCGCCATCGCCGCAATCCCCAAAGTCGCGGTCCTCGACTTGATCGTCCAGAAGGACGTGGACCAGTCCATGGTCGCGCCCGTCACCGAGACAGTCATGGGGGAGATCGTCGCCTCCAAGGCTTACACCGTGCTGGACCGCGCCTACATCGACCAGGTGCTCAAGGAAAAGGAATTCCAGCTTTCCGGGATCGCCAGCGACCAGCAGGTAATCCAGGCGGGGCAGTACCTCGGGGCGGACTATGTCGTCGCGGGCAAGGCTCTCCTAGCGGGCGGCGCCTACTTCCTCGTAGCCAAGATGATAGACGTAAAAACGGGGGCCATTACCGCACAGTCTTCCGAACAGGCCGAGGGGAAGGCTCTCGTCCTGCTCGATATGGCGAAGACCGTCGGCAAGGCCCTAGCGGCGGGAGGCTCGGCGCCCGAGGCCGCCGCCTCTGCCGCGCCGGCGCCGGCCACGACGCAAGCGAGCGCCCCCACCGCCCCGGCAACGGCGCCTTCCGGCCCGCGGGTGAAGGCCGGGTTCCTGATACAAGGCAACGGGACTTTCGCCGGCGGTCCGCCCTGGCAACTCGAAGCGGCTCGCCGGGACCTGCAGGATAGGTTCGGCGCCTGGCTCGATACCGTTCCGGCCTACAAGACCGAGGGGGATAATCTTAGGCCTTCCGTCGATCGCCTTGTAGGGAAGGAAGGCTGCTCGATCATCTTCTCGTATGGCGGGGACTTCAAGAAGCTGGCGGATGCCGCGGCGAAGTACCCCAAGGTCGTCTTCGTGGGGAACAACATCCCCTGGTTTGGCGGGATGGATAAGCTGCCCAACCTCAGGGCCTACGGGAACGAGGATTCGGGCGCCTACTATATCCTTGGAATGATCTCCGGCGTCCTCTCCAAGACCGGGAAGATCGCTTGCATGTCATTGGTGGACCGTTCCTGGATAAGGCTGGTCGACTACTTCGCCCTGGGAGTCAAGGCGACCAGTCCAAAGGCAGCGGTGTTCCTGAAAGCCTATAAGCAGTGGGATCCGAGCCAGGGTGAAAAAGACGCCAAGGCCCTCGTGGCTCAGGGCTGCGACATTTTTGCCCCCGTGCTGGACTATGGCAACGTCGTGGAGTATTTCAAGAAGACCGCGGGCTCGGGCAAGCGGATTTTCACCTTCGGCGACGACATGCCCCGCGAGGCCTACCCCGGCATACTGATCGCGGGCAGGATCAGGGATTGGAGTCTGCCCCTCGAACGGATACTCGTGCCCTTCCGCGAGGGGAAGGAGATTCAGCCGTATACGAACCTGGGCTTCGGGGACGGGACATCGCGCTTCGACGGGCCTGCGCAGTCGATAGGCCCCATGTACGCGGATCTCCTTCGCGCGATAAAAGTCCAGACACCCGATATGGGCGAGCTCCCCGCCTTCGATTTCGTGATGCGCCGCGTCGATCAGATGCGCAAGGGCGAGTTCGATCCTTTTGTCGGCCCGATTACGGACCAGAAGGGAATTCTCCGCCTTATGCCCGGCGAGGGGCCGGATGTTAACCTATGGAACTCCCTGGATTGGCTCATAGACAATGTCAAAGGAGATTTTCCGAAAATGTAGTTGTAGCGGCTTTCATTAGTAGGATCGCCGTTTCTGGCCCTTCCTGCTTCCGGGCGGCGTCCTATCCTCGCCGAAGTACTTCTCGCTGCGGTACCGCAGCCACACGCGGAGCGCCTGGGGGACCTTGTCCTTCTGCTCGTTCGTCAGCGAGCCGTAGAGCGCCAAGGCCCGCTCTCGCTCCCCGCGGCAGGCTGCGTTGTTGTGAGCGTCCCAATAGCCCCGCGCGAGGCGGATCCTGCGGCACACTTCCTTGAGCAGGGCTTCGCCGCGGAGCTCCCCGTCCTCGTCGCCAGCTTTCGCCATCGCGCGAGTATAGCGAGGCTCCCGTCCGGGGGACAGTGCTTGCCTATAAGCTCCTTCGCGCGAGGATTCCGCCCTCGACGCCGACGGTTATCGCTTCGACGGCCGGCTTCCGGGTCGATGCCTCCCGCGCTTCAAGTACCAGCTTGAGCAGGCCCGAGCAGCAGGGAACCTCCATTATCGCAACGGTGGCCGAATTCGCGGCCTCCAGGAGGGCGGCGAGCTTCTCGACGTAGATATCCCGACCCGTATCGAGTTTGGGGCAGGCGATGACGAGGCTCTTGCCGGCGAGGAGCTCGGCGTGGAAGGCGCCGAGCGAGAAGGCAGTACAATCCGCCGCGACGAGGAGCTCCGTCCCAGCGAACTGGGGGGCTCGGGGGTTGATCAAGTGGAGCTGGATGGGCCAGTGGGTCAGGGCGGAGGGGGCGGCTGCGCTCGAGCTCGCCGGCTTGGCGGGAGCGCGGAGCGGGGTAAAGCGCTTCGAGGCCGAGCCGGGGCACCCGCCGGCGCCTGGACGGCAGCCGCTCTCCGGGGCCTCGATGCCATGGGCTTCCATATAGGCCAGGGCCTCTCGGACATAGGCGTCCTGGCCGTGGTCGCGCAGGTGCTCGAGGTGGGCGGAGATCACCTTGGGTCCTAGCCTCGAGAGGCCGTCCATTACCCTGGCCTCGTCGTAAGCTTCGGCCTCGCGCCGGGTCACCTTGATGGCGCCCCGGGGGCACTCGCCGATGCAGGCGCCCAGCCCGTCGCAGAGGCTCTCGCCCACGAGCCTCGCCTTGCCGTCTATGACGCGAAGCGCGCCCTCGTGGCAGCCGCCCGCGCAGGCGCCGCAGCCGTCGCACCTGTCCTCGTCGATCTCGATGATCTCTCTCGTCGCCATAGCAGCTCCTCGATGTCGAGCATAGACGAAGGCGGGGCCGAGAGCCGTACCCAACGGTACGCCCGGGCGAGAAAAGACGGCGGGCCGTCGCGGCCCGCCGCTTTTTCGGGGCGTTTCCCGATCAGGGACATCAGGCGGCTTTCACCGGGACGAGCCGCGGGCTGGCCTCGGGCTTCTTGGGCATCGCGATGGTCAGGAGCCCGTCCTTGAAGCTCGCCTCGATCCTCTCGCCGTCGGCGTCCTCGGGGAGCTCGAAGCTCCGGGAGAAGAAGCTCTCGCGCCTCTCGCGGCGGATCCACTTCCCGCCCTCGTCCTTGCTCTCGCTCTCCTCTTTCTTCTCGGTGGAGAGAGTGAGGAGCCCGCTCTTCAGCTCGAGCTTCACGTCCTTCTCGGAGACGCCGGGAAGCTCGGCCTCGATCAGGTAGGCTCCGTCCTTCTCCCGCACGTCCACGACCGGGCTGCGAGCCGAGACCGCGGGGAAGTACTCGTTGTCGAAGACCTTGTCCAGGATCTCGAAGGGGTCGGCCTTGAAAACGCCGCGGAACGCGGGAAGCAGCGAATCGTAAACGGTCATGCTTTTCATAGTGGTATCCTCCATCTGTCTAGTCGCCTTATTTTGGCTTCGCCTGCCGCAACGCGGTCCGGCGAAACCCTGGCGGAGCCCCTTTCGGCGCTCATTAGAAATAAAGCACGATGCGTGCCAAGAAGAGAAAACCAGAGAACATTTTTCATTATTCAATCTAAATTTATACTGGGAAGCTAAATAATAGTGCCGGCTGATTTATAAATTGGTTTCAAAGTGGAGACTATTGAGGAGTGTATTCTTTTTACACGACTGACTGATTCATTATAACACATTGAGTAATTTAATTATGTATTTCCGTTCCCTCTCGGCTCATTATTGACCTTCCAATGCATGCGAGGCGAGATATAATCGAACAAAATTGCCATATATAAGGTACTACATGAGGAAATTCAGACCTCCGCTCGCCGTGTTTGTCCTCGCCCTCCTGCCTTTCGCCGCATGGACGCTTCCCAAGGTAGCCGTCCTGGACCTGACCCTCCAGAAGGGCATCGATGCCACCGTCATCGCGCCCGTGACCGAGTCGGTCATGGAGGAGGTCGTCGACGCTAGGGCCTATGTCGTCCTCGACAGGGCCTACATCGAGCAGATCCTGAAAGAAAAGGAATTCCAGCTTTCCGGGATGGTGAGCGACACCCAAGTCGCCCAGGCCGGACAATACCTCGGCGCTGACTACGTCGTCGCCGGAAAAATACAAATGGTCGGCGACACCTACTTCGTCGTCGCCAAGATGATCGAGGTCAAGACCGGAGTGATAGTCGCCCAGTCCTCCGATCAGGGCGAGGGCAAGTTGGCCGTCCTCCTCACGATGGCGCACGCGGTCGGGAAGAAGCTGGTCGCGGGAGCGCCTATCTCGGCCCTTTCTCCGTCGGCGGCGCCTGCCGCGCCTGCCGCGCCTGTCGCGCCTGTCGCGAAGGTCGAAGCGACCGAGCAGAAGGCTCCGGCGCCCGGACCCGCCATCGACCAAGGCCCCGTCGAGGACCGCCTCCCCTCCAAGCCGGTGAAGCTATCCGTGCTCGCGTTGCGCGATTCCAAGGGACCCGACGCCCCGGTCTGGAAGGCGGTAATGGACGCCTTCCGAGACAAATACCCGAACATCTCCATCGTCGAGGAGAGCGTCAAGGACTCGCCTTTGTATTTCCAGAAACTCGAGGGCTACGCGAAGGCGAAGAAGTTGCCCGATGTCTTCGTCATGAACAGCGGAAGCGCCCCCTATCCGGCCAAGGACCTTCGCCGATACCTGCGCAGCGGACAGGGCGAGTTCGTGGCGCCCACCCTGCGCCCCGCCGGTCCCGACGGAGCCATCCAGTACCTGCCCGAGACCCTGACTGCGACCAACGTCCTCTACGCGAACGGCCAAGCCCTGGACAGGCTCGGCCTGAGCTTCCCGAAGACCCTGGACGAGCTCATCGAGCAGGTTCCGGCGATCCGCGCCGCGGGGCTCATCCCCATAGCGATGTCCGACAAGGACGGCTGGCCGATGCAGTCCTGCCTCCTCTCCACGCTCGTGGAGAGGACGGGCGGCCCGGGCTGGCTCGGGCGCGCTCTCCGGGGCGAGGGGACCTCGTTCGACAGCCCCGCCTTCATCGGCGCCCTCGAGGCCATCCAGCGCATGTCCCAGGCGAAGCTATTCTCGTCCGACATCGCGGCGATAGACTACGGCGCCACCCCGGGCCTGCTCGCGCAGAAGGCCGTGTACAGCATCGATGGCTCGTGGCGGACCATCGAGCTAGCGCAAAATCTCGGCCCCGAGGGTGGTGACTCCATCGTCATCGGCGCCTTTCCCGACCTCCTCGGGCAGGCGGGCCCTTCGGGCTCGACCTCGGCCATATCCCAGGGCTACGCGATGAACGCCGCGCTCTCCGGGGACAAAGAAGCGGCCGCCTGGCTCTGGCTCTGGTTCTGCGACGGACCCGAGGGGCAAAGGATCCGCTTCGAGCGAGTTAGTACCCAGGGCGGCATCGACCCGAGGAAGTGGAATCCCGACGTCGAGGCCTATTGGGCCAAGCTCTACGACTTCTTCGGCTCGGCCCCCGAATCGGACATCATCGACCAGAGGCTGAACCCAACGACCAACCAGGCCCTCAATTCGGCCCTTCAAGGCCTGATCGCGGGGAGGAAGAAGCCCGAGGCGATAGCCAAGGACATCGAGGCCTCCGCGGCGCGCAACCAACCGGATCGGAAGAGAAAGCCCTAGACGCCCGAGGGGCGGGGCCAGGTTCGCCGGGCCCGCCGGTTTCGCGCGTCGCGCGGAGCCGGCGGGCCCGAATATTTACCGTTACCTATCGCCTCCCGGCGCGTAGTCCTATACGAAAGGCGTGAGGGGAAAGCATGGAAAACGACGACGAGGCGGAGAGACTGGCGGCGCACAGCCGGATGGGCGATCGGGAGGCCTTCGGCAGGCTCTACGATCTCTACGCGAGGCGGATTTACGCCTATCTCTACTATAGGTGCCTCGACAGGGAATGCGCCGAGGACCTTTCCGGAGCGGTATTCCTGCGGGTCCTCGAGGGGCTGGACGGCTTCCGGCCGGAGCTGGGCTGCTTCTCGAAATGGATCTACGGGATAGCGCGCAACGCGCTGCGCGACCACTTCAGGTCGCGATCGCGGACGGTGAGCCTGGACGAGGCTTCCGACCTCTGGGACCTCCCGGACGAGCGGGGGCACGAGATCGAGGCAGAGAACCGCGACCTGTGGGAGAGGCTCAAGCCGCACCTCGCCGGCCTATCCCCCGAGCAGCGCGAGATCATCATCCTCAGGACCTGGGACGAGCTGCCCTACAAGGACATCGCGACGATGCTCGGCAAGACCGAGAGCGCCTGCAAGATGGCCTATTCCAGGGCTCTCTCCCTCCTCCGGGAGGCTATGCCCCTCTCCCTCCTCCTCGCCTTTCTAGCGGCGCGACCGTACGTCGCGTAAGGGAGACTACGAATGAACGCGAAAGTAGAAGACCTGCTCGAAGAGCTGTATCTCATCGACCCCGCCCTGCGGGGCGAGGAGGCGACCTTGAGGAAGACGATAGAGGACCTGCTCGGGTCCAGGCCGGACGGCAGGATGGACGCAGCCTTCGAGGCCGAGCTGAAAGAGAAGCTCCTCGCGGAATTCTCGAAGAAGGCGAAGCCGAGGCGAAGGCCTTCCTTCCTGCTCGCGAGGCCGGCCTTCAGGATCGGCCTCGGCGTCGCGGCGGCGGCATCGGTCCTCGTGGCCGTATACGTCGGCATCGGCCCGAGGGCCGGCGCCATCAAGAGCTCGGGCGACGCGCCCGCTCCGATAGCCGCGCCCGCTCCGATAGCCGCGCCTTACCAGGTGCCGCCGCTCGCCGGCGCCAAGCCCGCTCCCGTCGCCAAGCAAAACAAGCCGAGGCCGGCGACGGTCAATGCCGCGCCTTACCCGGGCGCGCCTCAGGGCGGCCCTCAAGGAGAGGTCCTGCGAGAGAAGGACGACGAGGCGAGGATCGCCCTAGCGCCGGAAAAGGAGTCGAAGTCGGCGCTTGCCGGGGCCGCATCGATCGACGAGGATCAAGCCGTCGCGCCGTCCCCGATCGCGCAGTCGGCCCTCGCCACGGCTCCCGCGGCGGCGAAGAAGGCTAAAGCGGCCTCGGCCGCGCAGTCGCCCACCGACGCGCTCCTCGACCGCGCTAGCCAAGACTTCAACACCGAGGGCTACGACCGCATCGTCGAAGCCTCCTTCGCGAAGGTGCTCGAGGAGCCGCTCTCGACCTTCTCGATCGACGTGGATACGGCGTCCTACGCCAACGTCAGGCGATTCCTTCGCGAGGGCTCGCTGCCTCCCCCCGACGCGGTGCGCATCGAGGAGCTCGTCAATTACTTCCCCTACGACTACGCGGAGCCGTCGGGGGACGAGCCCTTCGGCTTCGACGCCGAGCTCTCTCCCTGCCCTTGGAACGCGGCGCATTCCCTGCTGCGCGTAGCCCTCCAGGCCAAGCGCATAAGCGAGCGGGACATCCCGCCGAGCAACCTCGTCTTCCTCATCGACGTCTCCGGCTCGATGGAGGACGAGAACAAGCTTCCCCTCGTCAAAGAGTCGCTCAAGCTCCTCGCGAGGAGGATGAGGCAGCAGGACAGGATTTCGATAGTCGTCTACGCGGGCTCGGCGGGCATCGTCCTCGAGCCCACCGCGGGCTCGAGGACCGACAAGATACTGAAAGCCATCGACAGCCTCGAGTCCGGAGGATCTACCGCGGGCGGGGAGGGCATCCTCCTCGCCTACGACACGGCCAAGAAGGCCTTTATCCCCAAGGGATCCAACCGAGTGATCCTCGCGACCGACGGCGACTTCAACGTCGGCGCCTCCTCGGACGGGGAACTCGTGCGGATCATCGAGGAGGAGCGCAAGGCCGGCGTATTCCTCACCGTGCTGGGCTTCGGCATGGGCAACTACAAGGACTCCAAGATGCAGAAGCTCGCCGACTCCGGCAACGGCAACTACGCCTACATCGACACTCTCTCGGAGGCCGACAAGGTACTCGCGAAGCAGATGGCCGGCACGATCTTCACGGTGGCGAAGGACGTCAAGGTGCAGATCGAGTTCAACCCGGCGCGGGTCGGCGAGTACAGGCTGATCGGCTACGAGAAGCGGGCCCTCGCGGCCCGCGACTTCGCCGACGACGCCAAGGACGCGGGCGAGCTCGGCGCGGGCGCTAGCGTCACGGCGCTCTACGAGCTCACGCCGCCGACAGGGGCGGCCGCGCGAAGCGACCTCAAGTACCAGAGCGCCACCGTCACCGCCGCGGGGGCGGCCACCTCCGAGCTCATGACGCTGAAGTTCCGATATAAGAAGCCGGACGGCGAAACCAGCAGCCTCGTGGAGAAGCCGGTCGAGATAGCCCAACGCGAGCTCGCGAAGGCCTCGGCCGATTTCCGCTTCGCGGCCGCGGTCGCCGAGTGGGGCCTCGTGCTGAGGGGCTCGGCGTACAAGGGAAGCGCGACCCTGGAACAGGCGGCGTCCCTCGCCCGCGGCTCGGCTTCAAAAGATCCGGGCGGCTATCGCGCGGAATTCCTCGGCCTCGTCGCCCTATCGGAGAAACTGAGCCGCTAGGGCGGGCCTTACTCGTAGCTGGCGCGAAGGTGAAGGACCTTCAGGGCCGCTCCCAGCGCCTCGGCGCTCGGCGCGGCCTTTCCTTTCGTCGGGAGGAAGCGCAGGACGCGCTCCTCGCCGGGCATTAAGTGGAAGCCCGAGTCGTCGAAGCGCCCTCCCTCGACCGAAGGCGCGACGTAGAAGGCCGGCTTGTCGCAGCGGAGGACGAGCTCGGGGCCGCCCTTGCCCGCGACGACGCTGGCGACGAGGCGGGGGTCCGGAAGGGAGCAGCGCTTGGGCTCCGTCAGGAAGGCCAGGGCGCGCCTGACCTCGCGACCGACGGTCTTCCCGCGGTCGCCGGCGGGCCTCAGCTCCAGCTCGGCCTCGAGGAAGGCCTCCTCGGCCTTGCAGGGGAGTGCGGCGATCTCGAGGGAGAGCAGGGCGACCGAGGACTCGCCCGGGATCGCGGCCTCGGAGGCGAACTCGGCCACGACCGATCCGTCGAATTTCCGGAGCCGTAGGCTCAATTTCCCCGCCCAGGCCTCGATCCCGTCGTTCACCGCGACCGCCTCTATCGCGCCGCCCTCGCCCGCGCCGTTGCGCGGGCCGATCAGGGCGAGGTGGAGGCTCTCGAAGAAACGGCGGGCCTCGAACTGGAGGAGCTTCCAGCTCCCGTCGTAGTCGAGGCTGGACCAGCTCGATACGGGCCAGACGTCGTTCAGCTGCCAGTATAGGGTCCCCATGCAGAGCGGCCGCAGGCTCCGCCAATACTCGACCGCCGTTCCGATCGCCATGGCTTGCTGGATCTGGGACAGGTAGAGGGTCTCGCGCTGGCCCGAGGGCATGCGGAAATACCTGGACATCGTCTCCATGATGATCGTGTTTCCCCTGTTGTGGCGCTGGTGGTGCTCCATGGACGGGCTCGTCACGTTGCGCTCTCCCTCCGGGGCGAAGGAGGCGACCGTCCCGGAATTGGGGAAGGACTGGAAACCGAACTCCGAGCAGAAGCGGGGCCTCACCTTGAGGTATTCCGAGAAGCTCTTGCCCTCGTGCCAGACGGACCAGAAGTGCATGTCCCCCCGGCCGTCGCCGTGCCAGTTGTCGGAGAAGTCCGAGGGGCCGCCGCAGGGAGAGGAGGGCCACCAGGTCCGCCCCGGGTCGAGCTCGCGCACCAGCCTGCCCAGCGTCCCCTCGTAGAGCCTGTCGTAGTCTACTATATATCTCATCGGCTGCCGCTTGGACTCGGCGTACCAGCCGAGGGCTCCCAGGGCCTCGTTGTTGCCGCACCAGAGCGCCAGGCTCGGATGGTCGGCCAGTCGGAGCACCTGGTGGCGGATCTCGGCTTCGACTCGGGCGAGGAAGGCGGGCTCGGAAGGGTAGAGGGCGCAGGAGAACATACAGTCCTGCCAGACGAGGAGCCCCTTCTCGTCGCAGAGCTCGTAGAAGTCGTCGGACTCGTAGCGGCCGCCGCCCCATACTCGAAGGCAGTTCATGTTGGCTTCGGTCGCGGCGGTCAGGAGCTCGTCCAGCCTCTCCCTCGTCCAGCGCGAGGGAAGGGCGTCGGCCGGTATCCAATTCGCGCCCTTGCAGAAGACGTCCCGGCCGTTCACGCGGAAGACCATGCACCTTCCGCCGGCGTCCTCCTCGGAGACTACCTCGAGCTCGCGGAAGCCGACTCGCTTGCTCAGCTCGCTGTGCCCGACTTGGACACGCAATTCATATAATGGTTGAGCCCCATAGCCCGCCGGCCACCAGGCCTCGACGCCTTTCGCCTCGAGCTCGAGGGTGGCGCACGAGGCTCCCGCCGGCAGCTCGAGGACGCGGGTTTGACGGGAGCCGGCGACCGAGGCCTCTATCTCGACCGAGCGAGCGGAGGGGCTGTCGAACCAGGCGGTCACCGAAAGGCGCCAGGCCGAGCCCTCGCGCCGGACGCTCGTCTTCAGGTACTCGATTCGGGGGCCGTCGAGGGCGAGGAGGGAGGCGCCGTCGTAGATGCCGCCCGTCATCAGGCAGGGGCCCCAATCCCAGCCGGCCATGCACTGGGCCTTGCGGACCAGGTTGCGGTGCGGGGAGGTCACCGGGAAGATCGAGTGGGGAATCGGGTAAGGAAGGAGGGCGGCGGCTTCGGAGGCCGCCGCCTCGGGCGAGCGGATCAGCACGCTCACGACGTTCGTGCCGGCCTTGAGGAGGCGCTTGGCGTCTGCGCGGAAGGGCAGGAACATGTTGGAGCCGGTACCGAGGACCTCGCCGTTGACGCGGACCTCCGCGATCGTATCGAGGACCTCGAATTGGACGAAGACGCGCTCATGGGCCAGGAATTCGGGTTCCAGCTCGATCTCGCGGACGAGCTCCCAGTCCTCGCGGCCAATCCACTGAAGATCCAGCTCGTTGCGGTCGTAATAGGGATCCAGAATCTCGCCCGCCGCCAATAAGGCGCTCATGATATCGCCCGGGACGGCCATGGGCCGCTCGCTTCCGTCGGAAAGGCGCTTTAGGGTCCAGGTCCCGCCTAGCATAAACTGGTCCATCCCCTGCCTCCATTTCTTCGTTGACGGTTCGTACGAGCCATGGTATACCTATCTTAGTTGGACTAATCAACCAACCAGCGAAGTATAGCCTAGAGGGGTGGATAGTGCCGAGAGGGACCGGGGCTGGGCCGAATACCGCGGCCCGGATAGTCAGGACGATCTGGCAGAATCCTCGAATCAGTCGAGTGGGCATAGCTGAGCGTCTTGGCCTCGATAAGTCGACCGTCACCAATCAGGTCGCGCGCCTCATCGAGATCGGCCTTATAGAAGAGATCGCGGAGGGCACGGCCGGCACGCGCGGCGGCAGGAGGCCCATTCACCTCGCCATGAACCGCGCCTTCGGCAGGGTGATCGGAATCGAGATCCAGGTCGAGGCTTATGTGGCCGTCGTCGTCGATCTCGCGGGAGAGATCCTCGCCGAGACGAGGGGAAGCGTGCCCATCGGCGAGGGCGGCTGCTCGGAGATGATGCTCAGCGTCATCCACGAATGCACGGCGAAGCTCTGCCCCGGGGACGAGAAGCTGCTGGGCGTCGGGGTCGGGACGGGCGGCCTCGTGGACCTCAAGAAGGGCCGGATCCGCTATTCCGTGCCCCTCGGCATCCAGCTTCCGATAGATTTCGGCAAGACGGTCGCGGCCAAGCTGTCCGTGCCCTGCCTGATAGAGAACGACGCCAACTGCTGCGCCTGGGGCGAGCTGGCCTTCAATAGGGACGAGGCCTTGCGCGATTTCCTCTTCGCCCTCGTCGAGTTCCGCCGCGACCCCAAGTCCATCGGCCTGTCCGGGGGCATCGGCGTCGGCTTCGGCATCGTCCTGGGCGGCAAGGTCTACTCGGGGGCGCATGGCAACGCGGGCGAGTTCCGCTCGGCCTTCTGCGACGGTTCGGGCGAGCTCCAGCTCTCCCTCACCAAGGCCAAGCTGTCCCGCCTCGACTCGGACCGCGAGGTCCTCCTCGAGGCAGCCGACGAGCTCGCGCGCAACGCGGCGATGCTGGTCAACACGATGGATTTCGAGCGGGTCTACGTCGGGGGGGATATCGAGGCGCTGGACGTGGACTTCCCCTCCCTGCTCAGGCGCCGCCTCGAGGAGAACTGGATGTATCCCTTCCCTAAGGAGGTCGAGATACACTACTCGAGCCTCGGGGGGAAGGCGGTGGCCTACGGCGCCGCGGGAATGGTGCTCGACCGGCTGGTCTCGGAGCAGTCGCTCCCCGCGCTGGGCGGGCTTTAGCCAGGGATTATCCCCCGTCGGGGGATGGGTATAGGTTTCTTAGGGCATTTTCGGGCCTAGAGCCCGATCAGGAGGTACTAGATGAAGAGACTGATCATCGCAACGCTGATGGTCGCGGTCGTCGCCTTAGGCGCCATGGCGCAGAAGACGACTCTCAACGTCCTTTACTACGTCGATGCCACGGTAGCGGGCTACGACGTGGACCAGGCGATCTGGGCGAAGTTCGAGGCGAGCAACCCGGACATCGATCTTCAGAAGGAGGAACTGTTCAGCGAGCCCTTCCACCAGAAGATGCAGGCGTACATCGCCGCCGGCACCCTGCCGGACGTCTTCTACATGTGGCCCTCCGGCCGCAGCGAGGCCGTTTACGAGAAGCACCTCGCCAAGGACCTCTCCAAGCTCCTCGGCGCCGACTTCCTCAAGAACTTTGCCCCGACCGCGACCAACCCCAAGGCCCTCGGCGACAGCATCATGCCCGCGTCGCAGTACCAGGCCATCATCCCCCAGGCCTTCACCCTCACGACGGCCGTCTACGTCAACACCAAGCTCCTGAAGGACAACGGTTTCGCCGTCCCCAAGACCTACGCCGACCTCAAGAAGATGGTGCCCAAGCTCAAGGCCAAGGGCATCTCCGTCATGATGCTGCCGGATAAGGACGGATGGCCCGCCCAGTCCTGCCTCTTCTCCACCATCTCCGGCCGCATGGTCGGCGACGCGTTCATCGACCAGGTCAAGGCCAGCAAGGCCAAGTTCACCGACAAGCCCTTCGTGGCCGCGCTCCAGGCATACGCCAACCTCTTCAAGGACGGGATCATCCCCGCCGAGGACATGAACGTAGGCTACAGCGAGGGCACCGGCCTCTTCGCCGCCGGCAAGGCCGCCATGTACATCGACGGCGACTGGCGCACCGGCGGATACATCACCGACAAGACCTCCAACACCGCCCTCATTTCCCCCGCGGACCAGGAGAGCTCCTTCGACATCATCAACTTCCCCTCCATCCCCGGCGAGAAGAACGCCGGCGTCGTCTCCGGCATCGCCGGCGTCGGCTACGGCATCAACAACGCCCTCCCCTCCGGCTCCGCCAAGGAGAAGGCCGCGGTAAGGCTCCTCAAGTACCTCTACTCTCCCGAGGTCCAGAAGATCCGCTACGAGTCCGGCGCCTACGTCCCCACCCTCAAGGGCGTGACCGGCACGGTAGAGCCCATCATCAAGAAGATGGCCGCCTACAAGAACGCCGTCGCGAAGACCACCTACGTCCTCGACGGCGTCCTCGACCCGAGCGTCTTCAACGTCCTCAACGCCGGCCTCCAGGGCATGGGCCTCGGCAACGTCGAGCCCGCCAAGGTCGCGGCTGACATGCAGACTGCCATGGACGCATGGCTCGCCTCGAAGAAATAATAAAATAGCCTAGCGCCGCGCGGGCGACCCTCGGGTCGCTCGCGCGGCATATTCTCCCTCGGAGGTCCCCATGGCCCGGAAGAAGCGAATAGGACGCGAAGAAGGCCGCGCCTATTGGATGATGGTCCTGCCGGCCCTCATCGTATACATGCTGGTGCTGGCGTTCCCCATCGTGCTCTCGATCGTTCTTTCGGTGAGCAACTACAACGGCGGGAAGATGTTCGGCGGCGAATCCTGGCAAATAACCGGATTCTCCAAATACGCCAAGCTCGTCGGCGATCCGTTGTTCTGGAATTCGCTCAAGAACAACCTGTACATCGTCCTCATCTCGGTATTCGGCCAGCTGCCCCTCGGCTTCATCTTCGCATACATCATCTATCGAAAGACCGTGAAGTGGCCCAACTTCTGGCAGGGCGTCCTCTACGTGCCCAACATCATCTCCGTCATCGTGGTGGCCGTCCTGTGGTCGACCATCTTCTCCCCCAAGGGCCCGCTCGGCGAGGCGATCAATTCGGTCCGCTTCGACGCCTTCCATGTGAAGATCGCGGCGCTCTTCTCGGGCCAGTCGGGCTTCTCGATCACCGACGACCTGGTCAGGAAGATCCTGGACATCGCGGGCCCGAAGGCCTCTGCCATCTTCACCGACCCCCCGGCCGAGCTCAAGGACTTCCTCGCGAGCTATAGTCCCGATCAGCTCCAGCAGCTGATAACCGACATGACGAACATGTTCGTCTCGAAATGGTCCCCCACCTTCCTCGGCATTCCCGACGTTGCGATGCTGCCGATCCTGTTCGTAACCCTATGGATGTGGACAGGTCTCTATATGATCATATTCCTCGCGAACATGCAGAAGATCGACGTGCAGATCATCGAGTCGGCCCGGATAGACGGCGCGAACGAGGGCCAGGTGATGCGCTATATCGTCCTACCCGCCCTCTCCGGCACCCTCGTCAACACGGCGATACTCTGCATCGCCGGGTCGCTCTCCAGCTTCTCCCTCGTCTGGGCGATGACCGGCGGAGGCCCCAACCACGTCACCGAGATCCTGGCCATATACATGTTCAACAATGCGTTCCTGGGCCGGCCGGACTTCCCGCTTGCCAACGCTATAGCCCTCGTAATGGTAACCGTCAGCTTCATCCTCATCGGCCTCACCAAGGCCGTGGAGAATAAGTTCGGCGGGAAGGGGGAGTGAGGATTATGTCCGAAGAAATCAAGACCACGGCCTTGGGGCGCTTCGGCGCCGCCTTCGCGAAGTTCCTCGCCTACTTCGTGATGGTGCTTTTCTCGCTGATGACGCTCTACCCGATCTTCTGGCTCATCATGAACTCCTTCAAGCCCACGCGAGAGTTCCAGGTGAGCCAGCTCGGCTTCCCCCATGTCCCGACCCTCAAGAACTACGGCGGCCCCTACGGCGCCTGGAAGCTCGGCGATTTCGACAAGCTGATACCCAACTCGGTCATCTATACCCTAGGCGCCACCTTCGGGATCATCATCCTCTCGGTGCTTGCGGGCTTCGCCTTCGCCAAGATCCCGCGCAAGGCGACCAAGCTGATCTACGCGAGCTTCGTCATCGGCCTCCTCCTGTCGGTCCAGTCCCTCCTCATCCCGCTCTTCCTCGAAGTCAACATAATGGGCATCTACAACACCCGCCTGGCCGTCCTCCTCGTGTACATAGGCGCGGGCCTGCCCATGGGCATCTATCTCTCGACCGAGTACATCAGGGGCATACCGACCTCGCTCGTGGAGTCGGCGCGCATCGACGGCGCCAAGTACTTCAGGATCTTCAGGTCGATAATCCTCCCAATGACCATCCCGGTCGCGACCACCCTCGCGATCCTCAACATCACCGGGATCTGGAACGAGTTCGCCCTGATCAACATCCTCGTGAGCAAGACCGAGCTCAAGTCCCTGCCCCTGGGCATGTACCGATTCTCGGGCTCGCTCTCGAGCGACTGGGGCAAGCAGTTCGCGGCCCTCACCATCGGAACCCTGCCCATGCTCGTCTTCTACTTCATCTTCCGCAAGCAGATCACGCAGGGCGTCGCCGCGGGAGCCGTTAAGGGCTGACCTACTCGCCCCGGCTTGCATAGGGCGCGGGGCGCCGATATGCTTCCGCTATGGCGATTTACAAGGCGGAGGGCGGGCGCCTGACGAGGCGCTACGACTCCGAGCTCCTCGTCCTCGAGGCTTGGGGAGAGAACTCCCTGCGCGTGCGCGCGACGAGGCGTAAAGAGCTCACCGGCAACGATTGGGCGCTCATCCCGCGGGATGAGCGCCCCTCCGCCCTCGCTTCCGTGGCCGAGATCCAGATCGCCGAGGACGGCTCGGCGCGCGTCGCCAACGGCGATATCGAGGCGAGGATCAACCGGGAAGGCTGGCTCTCGTTCTATAACGGGAGGGGCGAGCTCCTCTTCGAGGAGTACTGGCGCAACCGCGCCGACCTCTCACGCTACACCAGCACCCTCAATCTCCCCGGCCGCGAGCTCAAGCCCATACTGGGCGGGGATTGGCGCATAACGCTCCGCCTCGAGGCCCGCGAGGGCGAGAGGATATTCGGCCTCGGCCAATACGCCGAGCCCTTCCTCGACAAGAAGGGCTCCGTCCTCGAGCTCGCCCACCGCAACATGCAGAGCTCCGTGCCCTTCGCCCTCTCGAGCCTTGGCTACGGATTCCTCTGGAACAACCCCGCCGTGGGCCGCGTGAGCTTCGCCCGCAACCTCACCGAATGGGCGGTCGAGGACAGCCTCGAGCTGGACTACTGGGTGACCGCGGGCGACACACCAGCGCGCATCGAGGAGCAGTACGCGGCGGTCACGGGCACGGTCCCGATGATGCCCGACTACGGCCTGGGCTTCATCCAGAGCAAGCTCCGCTACCGCACCCAGGGCGAGCTCCTCGAGGCGGCGAGGGAATACAGGCGCCGCGGGCTGCCCCTAGACATGATCGTCGCGGACTTCTTCCATTGGACGCTGCAGGGCGAATGGAGCTTCGACCCCGTGGATTGGCCGGACGTCGACCTGATGGTGGCCGAGCTCAGGAGCCTGGGCGTCGAGCTCATGGTGTCGATCTGGCCCACGGTGGATTCCCGCGGCAAGTACTACCAGGAGATGATCGAGAAGGGCTACCTCGTCCAGGTCGATCGAGGCTACAGGCTCAACATGAACTGGATGGGCGAGACCCTCTTCATCGACCCGACCGACGCGGGAGCACGCGAGTTCGTCTGGTCGAAGGCTAAGGAGCACTATTTCGACAAGGGTATCCGCGCCTTCTGGCTCGACGAGGCCGAGCCCGAGTTCAGCCCCTACGACTTCGACGTCTATCGCTACCGCATGGGCCCCGCCCTGCAGGTGACCAACGTTTACCCTCTCCTGTACGCGCGGGCCTTCTTCGACGGCCAGCGCGCCGAGGGCCAGGAGGAGATACTGAACCTCGTGCGGGCCGCCTGGGCGGGGAGCCAGCGCTACGGCGTCCTCGCATGGTCCGGCGACATCAACTCGAGCTTCCGCTCGATGAGGGAGCAGCTCGCGGCGGGGCTATCGATGGCGATAGCCGGGATTCCCTGGTGGACGACGGACATAGGCGGCTTCATCGGCGGCGACCCGGCCGATCCGGGTTTCCGGGAGCTGATGGTTCGATGGTTCCAATGGGGAGCCTTCTGCCCGGTGTTCCGCCTCCACGGCGAGAGGCTCCCGCCCAAGCCGCCCCTGGTCGAATACCGCGACGGGATACGGCAGTTCGGGTCGGGCGCGGACAACGAGGTCTGGTGGTACGGCGACGAGGCCTATCCGATACTCGAGCGGTACCTGCGCATGCGCGAGCGCCTCAAGCCCTATATCAAGCTGCAAATGCTCGCCGCCCATGAGCGGGGCACCCCCGTGATGCGGCCGCTCTTCTACGATTTTCCCGAGGACGCCCTGGCCTGGGAAATCGAGGACGAG
The DNA here is from genome assembly GCA_025355995.1 of Spirochaetaceae bacterium. Lineage (GTDB taxonomy): Bacteria > Spirochaetota > Spirochaetia > Treponematales > Rectinemataceae > UBA1306. The sequence goes on from JANXYQ010000134.1 coordinate 27,225, forward strand.
TACATGTTCGGACCCCAGATCCTCGTCGCGCCGATATTGAGCGAGGGACGGCGCGAGCGCGAGGTCTACCTGCCCTCGGGCGCCCGCTGGAAGGACGCCTTCACGGGCCTCTCCCACGAGGGAGGCCGGCGCGTCGCCGTGCCCGCTCCCCTCGAGGTCATTCCTCTGTTCCTGCGGGACGGGGCCGAGCTTCCCATCGGCTAAGCCCTCGGCTTGAATACGCCCCCTCCTTTCGGGTATTTTCGACCTCGCGCCCTCGCGCGCGATAGGCAGGCGATCGATCATGAACGAGCGAAGAGAGCGCAGCGACGGCTTCCCCTCCGATTTCCTCTGGGGCTGCTCCACGGCGAGCTACCAGATCGAAGGCTCCACGACGGCGGACGGCCGCGGCGTTTCGATATGGGATACCTTTTCCAAGACTCCCGGTAAGGTGGCCGGGGGCATGACGGGCGACGTCGCCTGCGATTCCTACGTCAAATGGAAGGAGGACATCGCCCTCCTTAAGGGCCTCGGAGTCGATTCCTACCGGTACTCGATCGCCTGGCCGCGCATCCAGCCCCGAGGATCCGGCAAGCCCCTGCAAGCCGGCCTCGACCATTATAAGCGCTTTGCCGACGCCCTCGGGCAGGCGGGCATCGAGAGCGCGGTAACCCTCTACCATTGGGACCTTCCCCAGGCCCTCGAGGATGCCGGCGGCTGGCCTGTGCGCGACACCGCCCTGCGCTTCGCCGAATACGCCGACCTCGTCTACCGGGCGCTCGGGGACCGGGTGGGCCGCTGGTTCACCCTCAACGAGCCCTGGTGCGCGGCCTTCCTCGGCTACGAGCTGGGCTACCACGCCCCGGGGCGCGCGAGCCGGGCCGACGCTTATAAGGCCGTGCATCACCTCCTCCTGGCCCACGGCCTCGCGGTTAAGGCCCTTCGCGCGACGGGCCTCGCCGCGCCCATAGGCATCGTACTGAACGCGATGACGCCGAGGCCCGCCTCGCGCTCCGCTGCCGACCTCGAGGCGGCCGAGGGCGCCTCGGTCCAGGGCACCGCGCTCTGGCTCGACCCGATATACGCACGCGGCTACCCCGCGGCCCACCTAGCCGCCCAGGGCGCGACGATGCCGGTCCTTCCCGGCGACCTCGAGACGATCTCAGCGCCGATAGATTTCCTCGGCATCAACTACTACAGCGAGCGGGCCGTGGCCGCCGATTCGGCGAGCCCCGATCCGGCGCTCGAGGCTGCGGGCTGGCACGACAAGACCGAGATGGGCTGGGACATCGTGCCTGAGGGCCTGTACCGAATGCTCCGGACTATAGCGAAGCGCTGGCCCGCTAAGGCCCTGTACGTCACCGAGAACGGGGCGGCCTTCCCCGACTCGATAGGCGAGGGCGGCCGCATCCGCGACCGCGAGCGCATCGACTACATCCGCTCCCACGTCGCGGCCTGCCGCCGGGCGATTGCGGAGGGCGTCCCGCTCAAGGGCTACTATCTCTGGTCGCTGATGGACAACTTCGAGTGGGCGCACGGCTATTCGAAGCGCTTCGGCCTCGTCCACGTGGACCCCGCCACCGGCTCCCGCTCCATCAAGGACTCGTATTATTTCTATCGCGACCTCGCGGCGGGACACGAGCCGTGAGCCTCGGCCTGATTCCCGAACCCCGGTCCGTCCTCGAGTTCGAGGGTTCCCTAGACCTGGGGGCCGGAGGCTTCGTACGCGGAACCGGCGGGCTGGAAGGCGCCGCCGCCCTCGCCGCCTCGTGGATGAACGAAGCCTTGGCCCTGCGCGGGTCCGCCGCGCGCCTGCGCGCCTCGGCCTCCGAGCGGGCCGGGGCGGTGCCTCTCCTCTCCTTCGTCGCGGATCCGAGTCTCCCGGCCGAGGACTACCGCCTCGAGATAGGGCCCGAGGGCGCAGTCGCGCGGGCCTCCTCCCGCGAGGGAGCGGTACACGCGGCCTCGACCCTGCGCCAGCTCGTCCTCTCGGAAGGCGCCGTCCTGCCCGCGCTCAGGATCGAGGACGGCCCGCGATTCGCCTGGCGCGGGGCCATGCTGGACTGCGCGCGCAACTTCTTCAGGCCGGAGTTCATCGAGCGCTTCATCGACCTCATGGCCCTGCACAAGCTCAACCGCTTCCACTGGCACCTGACCGACGACCAGGCCTGGAGGCTCGAGATCGCCTCCCACCCCGAGATAACGAAGCTCGGCTCGCGGCGCAGGGACCTTCGCTATCCGAGCTGGGTCCGCTACAACGAGGGGAGCTATAGCCGCGAGGACGCGCGCCGACTCGTAGCCTACGCGGCCGAGCGCGGGATCGTCGTCGTGCCGGAGATCGAGACTCCGGGCCACGTCCTGGCCCTCCTCGCCTCACACCCGGAGCTCTCCTGCCGCGGCGCCGCGGCCGAGGGAGGCGCCTTCGCGCCGGACGATCGTTACGGCATCTTCGAGGACATCCTCTGCGCAGGCAGCGACTCGGTCTTCGATCTCCTCGGCGAGGTCTACGACGAGGTCGCTTCTATCTTCCCGGGCCCCTGGGTCCACGCCGGCGGCGACGAGGCCCTGAAGGGCCGCTGGAACTCGTGCCCGCGCTGCCGTTCCCGCATGGAGGCGGAGGGCTTGGGAGACGCCGAGCTCCTCCAGGGTTGGTTTATGGACAAGGTAGCCGCGATGCTCGCCGCCCGCGGAAAGCGCATGATCGGCTGGGACGAGATACTCGACGGCGCCCGCGAGGGCGCCCCAGCCAGCGCGGACGTGATTGTCATGTCCTGGCGCGGCGCGGCCGGCGGGATCGAGGCGGCGAGGGAGGGCTACGACGCGGTGATGTGCCCCCAGACCAAGGCCTGCTACCTCGATCACAAGCACCTCGACCTTGCGGAGGAGCCCGGCAATATCGGCGTCTGTACCGTGGAGGATTCCTATGGCTTCGACCCAGTACCGGCCGAGCTTTCACGGGAGGAAGCCGCGCATATACTCGGGGGACAGGGGAATATCTGGACCGAGTTCATGTATTTCGGGCGCCAGGTCGAGTACATGGCCTTCCCCAGGCTATGCGCCCTTTCCGAAGTATTCTGGAGCCCCAGCGAGACGCGAGATTTCGCCTCGTTTGAGCGGCGCATGGGGAAACACGGCCTTCGCTTGGACCAACTCGGCGTAAATCGTTATAGAGGGCCTTTCCGAGCCATTAATTAATAATAATATATACGACATATATAATCCTTGTAATCACATAATTGAGGTATTATACTAACGTTATATCACGCCGATGTAATAATGCTGTGTCATATCACTATACCTAAAAGTTGACATTTCCCAGGACTCATTGCCCCAGGAGGGTAACCCAATGGCTAAAAACCGCCGATCGGTTTTTGCGCGTATAGTGATAGTAGTCTCCATCGCGCTCGGCCTGACTACTTGCGATGCGTTTAAAGCGGGCTTGGGTCCGAAGATCGATATATCCGCGCCGACCGTCGACGTCAGCTCGATCGCGAACGGCGCCTACCTGAGAGGCACCGTCTCCATTTCCGGCGCCTGCGCCGACGACGTCGCCGTGCAATCGGTGTCGATCATAATCACCATCGACTCGGTGCAGGTGGCCACCCTGCCCACCACGATCAAGAGCGGCATCTGGACCGCGTCTATGGACACCAAAGCCCTCTCCGGCGGGAAGGAGGTCCAGGCGGACCTCGATATCCGCGTCACGGACGGAAGCGGCAAGAATACCGACAAGAAGCTTGTGGTATATTTTGATAACGTTGCTCCCGTGCTAACCGGATTGACTCCATCCTCGGCCAACCTTTCGAGCTCCGACTATGCCCTGAGCGAGAAGACGACGATCACGGGCAGCGTGAAGGACGGCCTCGGGGTGGCGAAGACCGTGCTGACGGTCGGCGACATATCGCTCAGCGATACGACGCATCCCGCCGCCTGGTCCCTCGTCCTCGATACGGCGCAGTTCTACGATACTGCCACGAAGGTGGAGAAGAACGGGGCGACGCCTGTCTCCGGCCTCTATAAGGTGGGCTATTCCGTCATCTCCACGGACTACGCGGGCAACACCTCGGAGCCCCTGACCGGCGTCCTCTATATAAACCCCGACGGAGCGCCCACCGTAAACGTGAGCGACTTGACCGCGGGAGTGAACCCGAGTATCACCTATCCCCGCGCGAGCTCGACGGTCCCGCCCACGAGCTCGCTCCCGAGCATCGTCGTCCCGGGCTCGACTTTTAAACTCAGGGTATCGGACCTCGACGGCATCGATACCTCCCAGCTCTACGTGGTTCTGACGCGAGGCTCCGACCTCACGAGCGGCTCAACGGCGGCGCCAACCGCCCTGACGTCCTCCTCCATGGTGTATTGGTATAAAGCCAGCGACAAGACATTAAAGGAAGCTATCCTGGATTCCACTACCCTCTCGGGCGGCGGGACCATCCCGACGAGGGCGGAATACAGCTTTACCCTGCCGACGAGCGTAGGCGAGTACCTGCTCCTGATCCACGCTGCGGATTACGCCGCCAACAAGATCAGCGGCGTTTCGGTCGAGCGTTACCTGCCTTCCTCGCCTTCGAGCGGTAACTACGCGTACTCCTCGCTCTATATCACGAACAGTACGACGAACGTGACGATCGACAGTCCCTCCGAGGGCGGCTACAGCTCGGGCACGCTCTCGGCCGGAGGCACGGCCTCTTCCGACGACGGGCTCGACAGCGTTACCCTAACGATCAGGAACACCGATACGGCGACTGTGCTGTCGACCGACACGGTGACGATAACCGGAACTCCGACGACCTATACCTGGGCCTATCCTAAGTCCGGCCTCGCTGACGGCCATTACTCGATCGCGGCCGTGGCGATGAATCACATCGGCAAGCCCTCGAGCGCGGTGTCGCGCAATTTCTCGGTCGATACCAGCAAGCCCTCGGCCACGATCAACGCGCTCGCGGGGAGCCAGAGCGGCAATATCGGCATCTCGGGCGCTTCAAGCGACACGGGCTCGGGCGTGGAGAAGATCGAGTACAGCCTCGATTCGATCGTCGGCCCCTGGACCGCCGCCGGCGGTACGAGCCCGTGGTCCGGCAGCCTGGACCTGTCCGTCGCGGCCGAGGGACCGCATACGCTCTACGCCCGCGCCACGGACTACGCGGGCAATGTCACCGCGCAGGCCAGCTACGGGAGCATGAGCTTCGACGTGGACAAGGCGAATCCGCAGGCTACGGAAACGAGCCATGGCGCCGCGCTCGTTCAAAGCGCCGCCGCGGTGGGCTTCGCGGGCCAAGCGGACGACGCCGCGGTCACGGCGGGAAGGCAGGCGACGAAGGCCGTCCTGAGCTATTCGAAGGACGGGGCGGCGGCCACCTCCCTGACTTTGACGGCCACCGGCTCGACCGGCGGTTTTGCATGGAATCAGACTACCGGCGCCTGGTCTTGGACTCTCCCGGCTCCGGGCGATCACAGCGGCGACGGCCTTTATACAATTACGCTCGCCGCTACGGACTCCGCTAGCAAGACAGCCTCAGTCACACGGACCGCGCAGATCGATACGACGCCCCCGACGCTCGTCGTCTCGGCGCCGCTGGCCAATGAATCGACCACGTCCAGCGGATATACGATAAGCGGAACCTCCCGCGACACCGGCGGCGTCGGCTTCTCGGGAACGAACGACGTCGAGTACAACCTTAATGGCGTCGGTTGGACCTCAGTCGCCCTTACCGGTACGAACTGGTCATCCTCCGTCGCGCTGGGCCCCTCGGAGGGCGCGCAGACCCTCGCCGTCCGCTCGACCGATAGGCTGGGCAACCAAGCCTCGAGCGGGACACTGAATTTCTTCTACGACCTTTCGCCGCCGACTATGGCCGAGACCTGGGTGGCCGGCGTCGGCAACCCCGCGACCTTCTCGATGTCGACCAACGCTACGATCGCCTTCGCCGGCACGGTGAGCGATACCGACGCTTTGGCCGCGATCCATGCCTTCCAGGTCAGCATCGACGGCGGCGGAGCAGTGGATGCGAGCTCGCTCGGAGCTCCGTATACCTATACCGGTCCTGAGTCGAATTGGCACCTCTCCGTCCTAGTGGGCGGCGCCCCCATGGCGGACGGCACACATACTTTCGTCTTCACCGCGAAGGATATCGCCGGAAAGACGACGAGCGTGACGCGGACGGTAATCGTGGACACCACGAAACCGGTCGCCGTCATCAATACTCCCTCGAGCCTCCCCTCGAGCAATCCGGCGTATTGGCTCTCGGGCCCGACGGCGAGTATCGGCGGCACGGCGAGCGACTCAGGATCCGGGGCGAGCGGCGTGGCGAACGTTTACTATACGACCGCGGCGAAGGGCGCCGGGCAGCCGGCCTTCTCCACCTCGACCTGGACCTTGGCGGCCGGCGCCGCCAACTGGAATGGCACGATCAAGCTGACCGGAGCCGGGAGCATCGGCGAGGGAGAGTTCACGCTCTACGTGGCAGCGGTCGACGCGGTCGGGAATATACAAACGCCCACGAGCAGGGACTTCGGCGTGGACCAGAGCGATCCGACGGTGAGCGAGGGCCATTCGGCCTCCTCGGCGACGAAGTTGGCCTTCACTCTGTCCGGTTCGATAGGGGATACAAACGCCCTGGCCGCCCTGACAGTGACCGAGAAGAAAGGCGCGTCCGCGCCCGAAAGCGTGACGATCGCCGCTCCGGCGATCGTGAGCGGGACGGGCCCGACCGCCTGGTCGACGATCAGCCTGCCCATCCACGGATTGACGGACGGCTCCTATCTATACACGATAACCGTGACGGACGTCGCAGGAAAGACCAGTCAGCTGACGCGAACGGTCAAGATCGATTTGACTCCGCCTACCGTCGCGATCAACGCGATACCGGCATGGATAAGCGGCAGCGCATATACCGTCAGCGGCACCGGAGGCGATCCGATCGTCAGCCTCAACGCCTCGGGAGTCTCTGCGATAGCGAATAACCTCGACGGCGCGGGCTGGACGAACGCCGCCTGGGTCGATACGTCGGGCGGAGCCAACACTTCGGGCACATGGAGCGCGACGCTGACGGGCTTGACCGAAGGCAGTCACAGCATCCAGGTTCAGGCGACGGACGCGGCGGCGAATGCGTGTGCTCCTGTCCTGGCCAGCTTCGGCGTGGACTTCAGCCCGCCTAGCTTGAGCGAGACGGCGATCGGCGTTACCTCGATCGTATACAAGAACTCTTCTTTCAGCCTCTCGGGCTCGGCCTCGGATACCAACGCCATGGCGGCGAGCAACTCGCTGCAGGTCTCGATCGACGGCCAGGCGGCGGTCAACGTGACCGCGCTCTCGGGGAAATACGCCGGTACCTTCGTCGGCACCGCTTGGACGATAAGCGCGGATACCTCGGGCGGTACCCTGGACGGCGTGCATACCTACGTCATCACCGCGACCGACGTCGCGGGCAAGCAGACTGCGGTCACGCGCACGGCGTTCGTGGATACGGCGGCTCCGACCATGACCGTCAACGCCCCGGGCGCGTCGACCTGGATAGACGGCGTGGTCTACGCCGTGAAGGGCATAGCCGACGACGGAACCGGATCGGGCGTCGACAAGGTGTATTTCAGGATCGATGACGCCGCCACCGACCATTCCACCGACGACCCGACGACCTGGACTCTGGCCGGCGGCACGGTGAGCTGGAGCAGCTCCGTGAATTTTTCGGCCCTAGCCGAAGGCAACAAGAAGCTCTGGGTCAAGTCCGTCGACAAGGCGGGCAACTGGAACGCGAGCGCGACGACCGTCCTCTTCGGCGTGGACAAGAATCCGCCGAGCCTCGGCGAGACGGCGATAAATACCACGACACAGGTGAACAGGGCGGCGAGTTTCGTCCTTTCGGGCCCGATCGGCGATTCCAATCCCGACGGCGCCGCCGGCCTTTCCTTGAGCCTGAGCGTGGACGGCGGAGCCGCCGCGGCGGTGACGTTCGCCGGCGCGACCTATTCCAAGACGGTGACCGTCGATACCGCCGGCCATGCCGACGACGGCAACCATACGTATACGCTGGTCGCGACCGACATCGCCGGGAAGACGACGACGGTAGTCCGCAAAGTGCACATCGACACGACGGCCCCCGTTTCGGTCTTCGGTAATATCGCCTCGAACGGAAGCACGGTCATCCTCGACGGCGTGACGACGAAGATCACGGGCACCATATCCGACGCGACCGCGGTGGCGAGCGCGACGAGCACGATACAATTCAGCCCGGATTACGGCACGACATGGAATGCGGTCGAGTCCGGCGCGAGCCTCGGCTCGCCGAGCGGTACTTCGTGGAACTTCTCGAAGGACCTGACGGGCGCGGCCTTCTCCGCCGACGGCATGTACCGCAGCTCGATAACGGCGGCCGACAGCCTCGGCAACAGCCTCGCGACGATGGCCATCAACTTCTACCTCGACCGGACGAATCCCGTCGTGTCGCTGGCCGCGCTCGCGAACGCCTTCTTGAACCAGGGCTTCACCGTGACCGGCAGCGCCTCGTCGGCGAACCTGTCGGGCGTGAGCTGGTGGATCGACGGCAATATCCCGACGGCCCTACCCGGTCCCTTCGTCCCGGGAAGTCCCTATGCGCTCAACATTCCGATATCCGCGGCTGCGATAGCCGCCCTTTCCGAGGGAAGCCACAGCGTCACCGTCCAGGCGCAGAGCTCGGGCGGGCGGCAGGCGCAGGCGGTGCTGAACTTCACCGTCGACCGCACGGCCCCCGCGAATACCTTCAATAATATCTCGGCAGCCGGCGGCACCGTGATCCAGGCGGCAAGCCCGCAGGTCATCGGCACCGCGACGGACGCGACCGGGATCCTCGAGGTCGATCGGAGGATCGAGCATTACAACGGCGCCACCTGGGACCTGACGAGCGATTTCGCGGCGATGGGATCAGCCTCGGGGACCAACTATACCTGGACGGCCGACCTATCCAATACGGTCACTTATCCCGACGGCCAGTATCGCATAACGATTCGAACTATCGACCGCACCGCTCCGGCCAACTCCGCGACAGGCTCCTCGGTGATGTTCTATATCGACCGCGCCGCGCCGACCGCGGCGATCGCGAGCCCCGCCTCCGGCGGGGCCTATTACCAGGGCTTCGCCGTGAGCGGAACCGCGGCGGACGCGAACCTGACCTCAGTCGTAGCCAAGCTCGACGGCAGCACCGCCTTGACCGTCGCGGGAACGGCGGCCTGGTCGACGAGCCTGACGACGCCGCAGGTACAGGCCCTCTCCGAAGGCCCGCACTCCATAACCGTCGTCGCGACGGACGTCGCGGGAAACAGCTCCGCGACCCAGACCCTCGCCTTCAGGATGGACCACAGCGCCCCGGCCATTACGTGGTCAAATATATCGGGCGGCGGCGGGACCGTCGTCCAGGACGCCGCGCCCAAGATCGGCGGCACCCTCTCCGACGCAAGCGGCATCGCGACCGGGACCGCGACGCTAGAGCGCTACGACTTCGCGACCGCGACCTGGAGCGTGCTGGCAGGCTGGAACGCGGCCTCCCTCGGCGTCGGCGGGAACCCGACGACATTCCCCTGGTCGGTGGACATCTCCAACTCGGTTACCTATCCCGACGGCAGGTATCGGATCACGATAGCCTCCTCCGATATCGCTTCGCCCGCGAATTCCGTGGGCGCGGGCCCAGTCGTCTTCATGCTGAGCAGAGCCAACCCGGTCGCGGCCGTGATAGGCCCGAGCATGGGGAGCTACCAGAACGCGACCCCGGTATTTTGGGGCTCGGCCTCCGATGCCAACGGCGTGACCGCGGTCATCGCCAAGGCCGCTACCGGGGGGACGGTGGACTTCGGCTCGGGTACGACGAACGCCATCGCCGGCCTCGGCGCCGCTCTCGATCCCGCTACCGACGTTTTCACCACGGCGACAACGAACGGCCTCGTCAACGGGGACCTCGTGTACCTGTCCTACGCCTCGGGCGGAGCCCTGCCCTCGGCGACGGGAACCGCCATTGCGAGCGCGACGGGCTACTACGCGGTCAGCGCCACGGCGACGACCTTCAAGCTCTCGCTGACCTCAGGCGGCGCGGCCATCGATTTCACCACCGCGGGCACCGGCCTCATCGCCGCCTCGTCCCGCTTCTCCTTTGGGGGCACGAGCGTGTATTGGATGGTCCCGGCGCTCAGCCTCGGCGGCGCGCCGGACGGTACGCTGACCGCGTACGCGCAGGTGACCGCGGGCTCGGCGAAGACCCAGGTAGCGAGCCGCGACTTCACCCTCGACAAGACTTCGCCTGCCATCGCCATAAGCACGCCCTCCGTTGGTACCAGGAGCGTGGGCAACCTCGCCATAGTCGGGACGAGCACGGATCCGGGCTCGAGTCCCTCCGGCGTGACCGGCGGCATCCAGTACCAGATCGGGAAGAACGCCAGCCTCGGGAATCCCGCGAGCTGGACCAACGCCAACGTATCGGGCGGAGCCTATAGCTGGACGATCAACCTCGGGACGATGTCGCCCTACGCGAACGCCACCTACGCGACGCAGTGCGACGCGGCGGGGAACCCGTCGGGCGCCTTCAACCTCTGGAAGCTGCCGATCTATTTCCAGGCGACCGACAACGCCGGCAACGTGCAGCAGAAGACCGACTACTGGCTCATCCTCGATCCCGACGGGAACATCCCCGTCGTCACCCTGACACAGCCGACGCAGAACGGCCTGACCTACGGCGGTCAGCAGCGGATAACCGGAACGGCGAGTCAGCCGGTCTGGGTGCATGACGTCGAAGTCGCGGTCGATCCCGCCGGAGGAAGCAACTTCCCGGTAAACCCCGTCGGGCTGAGCATCTCGTCCAGCACCCTGACCTCGGCCGGGCATCCCTTCACGAACGGCATGACCGTCTTCTTCGCCGGAACGACGATGCCGCAGATCGGCGGGACGAACGTGAGCGCGACGACGCCGTACTTCATCGTGAACGCGGCGGCGAACACCTTCCAGGTGTCCGCCGCTTCCGGCGGCGCGCCGGTCGCCTTCAGCGCGAACGGCAGCGGCGTCACGGCGAGCGTCTGGGCGCCCGCGACGCTGATAAGCACCGGCAATAACGTGATGTGGTACTACGACATCAACCAGGGAAACTACTTCCCGCAGGGCGGGGCCTCCAACCAAACGGTGACGATCCAGGTCAGGGCGTGGAATTCCCCGACGGCGGGAGGCGCGCGCGGAACCATTTCCGGCCTCCTGTCCAGCTCACTGTCCATGAAGTTCGACTCGACCTTCCCGAAGATACAGGGCCTCGAGATAAGCCCCTCCAACAACTATTCCGATCCGCTCGCCAAGAGCTACTTCAGCCAGATTACGGTCGCGGGAAGCTTCTACGCCATGGGCTACGTCGTCTCCTCCAAGGGAATCGCCAAGATCGAGAAGGTCGAGGTCAATGTCGGCTCGGGATCGACAACGCTCTACGATACCTCGGTCGCATTCGGAACGACGAACACGGTGATACCCGACGGCACGGCCCATGTAACGCCGCCCGCCGCGGTCTCCGCGGGCGCCTTCCCCAACGGCGGCAGCTATCAGCTGATGATCACGAGCCTCGGCACGACCGACTGGAACAGCCTGGGCTTCATCGGGACGGCCGCCGTCGGCGCGGTCTTCAAGCCGAACGGCCTTGGCTCCGGCACGGGGCAAGGCATCCCCTCCGATTCCTCGGGCAATTTCGCCTATCTCGTCTCTATTCCGATCGCATCGTCGAGCATCTATAACGGCACGTCCGGGGTGTATGCCTTCGACATCCGGGCTACCGACATGACCACGCCCGCGCAAGTATCCGCCCAGACAGTAACGCTCGACGAGGACAACTACTACCCGAACGGGAGCATCGCCTCCTCGTCCAGCATCGTGGGAAGCCAATTCGTGGTCCAAGGATCCGCGAGCGACTCGGGCTCGGGCTCAGGTCCCATCTCGGGATTCTCCAAGGTAGTCGTTTACTTCGTCAGGGCGGGCTCCGTGCTCAATCTCGCGACCGGCGCAAATGGCGCGACCTCGTCGATGACCGCCAAGGACATGAATAACGGCGGTACCATCGGCTCCGTCGCCTATCCGGGGACGGGAGCGAACCTCAAGCTCAGCATCGACTCCCTCGCGGAGAACAACGTTCTCCCGACCGCCGGCGGCACGGACTCGAACGGCGACGGCTTCATGGAAAGCCTGACGATCAACGGTTCCTCATACGCATGGGCGGGGCAGATAGATTCCACGAAGATCTCGGACGGCCCCGTCGAAGTGCATTACGTCAGCTTCGACGCGGCGGGCAACGCGACGCATTACGTCCAGAGCGCCGTGGTCTCGAATTTCGCGCCCAAGCTCAACATGATCGTCCTGGGGACCGACATGACCGGATCGGGAACCGTCAACACGACGACGAGCTTCAACAGCAACTTCAGCGCGACCAACTTCATAGTCCGAAATCGCCTCATGTCCTTCCAGATCAATAGCACCTACGGAGGGCAGAACGGAGCCCTGAGCTATTCGCTCACGAACGGCGGGAACCAGTATTGGGCCAACGCCCCGGCTTCGGGCGAGACGGTGAGCGGCGTGACGGCGAACAGCGCGACCCTGACCCTCGACTTCACCAAACTGAGCCCGCCCATCCCCGACGCGGCGGCAAACGGGGCGGCCTTTACGCTGACCGTGACCGCTTCGCCGACGGCGGGAGGAACGCAGACCTATGTCCAGGTCGTCAACCTGACTATACAAAATACCGACACTACGCCGCCGACTATCGCGATCGCGCCCTTCGGCCAGCGATACAATACGCCGACGGACGCGGGGAACGGCGGGGTCTATACTGACACGGGGAAAGTCCTGGGGCCCGTTTCGGCCTATACGGACAACGTGGCGACGAGCGGCGCGACCCTCCTGGGCCATGTCGAGTACGCGACGGACTCCATATTCGCAGATTCCCAGCCGAACCTCTCGGGACAGGTCGTCTTCCGCGGCAAGGTCTACGATAACCAGCGCATCTCGCGGATCACGGCTACCATACCCAATTTCGACGGAGGGGGCGGGGCCGGCATCGAGTTCGAAGTCGCGAAGTGGAGCGGAGCGGCCCTAGTGGCCGATACGGGCACGAACTGGGCCTTCGCGACCGACTCGGGCTCGGAGGGCGTGAGCCTCCCCGACGGCCATGTCCTCAATTGGGGATTGACCGTGGACACGAGCAAGCTCTCGACCGTCGCGCAGAAGAGCCTGAACGTGACGTTCAAGGTCTACGACTTCATGACGACAGGAACCGGGGCTAGCCGCTCCGACACAACGCATATGACGAGCGCGCAGCTTGTGGGGATCGCGGGCATCGTCAACGGCAGCACGCCGGTGTACGTGTACGGCGGAACGACTCCGACCTGGACGATCATCAGCAGCTATACCAGCGGGACCGGAGCGATCGTCCTCGCGAGCGCCGTGCCGACCAATAATACGAGCTTCATCGTGGCGAACGTCGCGTCCGCCCCCATCGCGGTAGATGTCGTGCCATATATAGCGAATGTGACGACCGCCCTGTCCTCCGCGTATTCCTCCAAGCCCTCGGCCCTCAACCGCTCGGCGTCCGGCACCTACCCCGTCAGGGAGGGAGAGACGATCACGTTGAGCGGATTCAACTTCAACGGGACCTCGACGACGGTCTCGCTGAACGGCACGTCGATCACGCCCAGCGCGGGCAGCAGCACGAGCCTGACTCTTCCTTTGGGCACGACCGCGCTATCGGGAGTGATGGTGGTATCCGTAAGCGCGGTGAGCTCCGCGAACGACTGCAGCATGGCCGTCCTTTCCTCGGCCACTTCGACTCGGAGCTCGACCACCACGCTGACCAGCCCAGTCCTCGTAGGCATACCGACGGCGACCATCCCGAGCGGAACATCGATGGTCGTCGGGACGACGGCGGTAGTCATCTCGGCCTTCGACCCCGTGGCGGGAACCGTGACCTTCGCGCCGAGCGTGGCGGTGGGGACCCTGAGCTTCTCGCTATCGCCGGCAGCCCCCTCCCGCGCGGCGAGAGCATGGAATCAGCTGCCGAACGGTCTCAACAACAGCACCCTCGTGGACGACCTGAAATTCGCCGTATGGAAATTCAACTCGGTGCTGGCCTCTACCTCCGCAAGATATCCCAGGATGAGGGTTTCCCCCGACGCGGCGCAGCGCGTGGGCTTCTCCTACGACTCAGGGGCCCAGGAAGTCCACGTCAACAATAACGGCGCGGACGCCAAGGTCGACGGCTCATACACTCAATGGTACGACACCGGGTTCGCCTATGACGCGGCCGGCAACTATTACGCGGTGGGCGTGAACGGCGATAGCGGCGGCGGCGGGAGCGGATCGTACAACGCGACCGCGAACAGCGGGTTCTACGCATGGCAGGCGGGAAACGCGACCGCGGACGGAAACGGCGGGACGTATACGCAAGGAACCTATAAGGTCCTGTTCGAAAGCGCGTACAACGGGACTTCCTTCGACTCCAACCGCGTGCAGGAGCCCAAGATCGCGACCTCCGGCGCGGCTAGCCCCTTCGGCATCTACATGACCTACTGGGACAATCTCCAGAACCAGCTCCGCTTCAGGTACGGCACGGTCGCGACCGGCGGCGTATTCTCCGGCGCCTTAGGAAATCAGCCGAACAGCGGCGAAGGGTCGGCAACCGGCTACCAGACTATCGCCGACACGAGCACGACGGCCAACAGGGCCGGCGTGTATAGCGCGGTCGGAGTGACGAGCGGAGGCGTGGCGGTGATCGCCTGGTACGACGCCACGAATCGATCCCTCGTGTACAGCTATAACGACAACCCGACCCAGACCGCCGGGGCCTCCGTCGCCGCCACCGCGATGGCCGCCGGCAAGCGCTACAGGATACTTACCCTCGGCACGACGAACTTCACGACCTACGGCGCCTCGAGCAACACCGTCGGCAACGTCTTCACGGCGACCGGGCCCGGGTTGGGCACGGGAACGGTGACCTACGCGAACTGGCAGGACAACGCGACGGTAGTGGATTCAGATTTCGCGGGTTGGTACGTGGATCTCGCGGTCGACGCCGCCGATCATATCCATCTCGCCTATTACAACGCGAGCAACGGCGACCTGCGCTATGCGTACATCGTGGACTACAAGTCCGCGGCGAGCGCTAAGGTCGCAGCGGTTGATTCCTGGCTGTCGACGGGATCGAGGATATCTATCGCCGTCAAGGCGAAAGTCATAGGCGGAACGACGTACTACGTTCCATATATTTCCTATTACATGGCCTCGTACACTTCGACGAGCTTCAGCGTACGCGTCGCCTGGAGGACCGACGCCGATCTGACGGCCAACGGACAGGGCAACCCGTCGAACGGCGCGTCGTCGGATCTGTTTACGGGAAGCTGGGAGGTAATGAGCATGCCATCCAGCAACGTGCCCAAGGATTTCACGGTCGGCATAGGTTTCAAGACGTTGGGAGCTGCCGTTAACTCGCCAATACTCGGATATGCGACCAACGCGGGCCTGGAAACGGCTCAGCTGAAATGACGGGTCATGAATAATAGGATATTTCCCGGTTTCGTCGGAGCCGTGACCCTGCTGGCGGCATTATCCTCCTGCTCGCCGAAGGTCCAGCTTCGCTTCGAGGCGGGTTCGCCCGCGCTCAAGGCCGAGCTCGTCAGGCTGGCCTCGGTGTACTCGCGCGCGAAGGGCGCAGCCGTCGCGCTCGCCGATAAGGCCGCGTCGCCTAACGCGACGACGCTAGTCGTCGGATGGAGCCTGCTCCCAGCGGCGGGCGACCCATTGCCGCGGGGGGGCTATGCGACCGCCGCCGCGTTCGAGCGATGGGCGCGGGACGGCAAAGCCTTCCGCGAGGTGCCCCTTCTTTGGGACGCATGGGGAATTGCGGCTTCGCCCGAGAGGCTCGCCCCGCTCGGATCGGGGAAGACCTTCGCCTGGAAGGATCGCGGAGCGCTAGGGAAGGCGAGGGTCCCGTTCCTGACGGCCGGAGGAGAGCCAGGCGTTAGGCAGGCCCTCTTCTGGTCTTCGTGGAAGGACCTTCCCGCGCAGGGCGAGTTGGCAGGCATCGAGTCGGGGGGAGCCGAACGAACGGCGCCCGCGAGCCGGGCATCGTTCAAGTCCTTCGCGGCCATCGGGAAAGATCCCATCCTCGATCACAATGCCTTTCATTTTAAGTTAGCCGACGCGGACAATTTCGCCAGGAATTCCCCGGCGAGCCCGCTCTTCGGAAGCTACAGCTGGCAGCGTAGCGTCCCCGGGACGGGGCGCCGCGATTTCCGCGCGCTCGTATATCCGCTCCCCCAAGGATACGCCATGCCCGTCTCGATGCTTTGCGGCAGGGTGACGGGCACGGGCGCCTCGGCCGCCAAGGCGAGGGACTTCCTGTCCTGGCTCCTCTCGCCCGAAAACCAAAAGGCCTTGAGCGAGGCGACCGGATACATGGCGGTCAACTTCAACGCCGCCAACCTCGATCCGAACGCGCTCGCGGCGCGCGACGCGGCCCTCGGCGCCGCATTAGCCGTGCCGATCGATCCCGAGCCCCTGCCCGGGAGCACCGCGCTCTCGTGGGATTCCCTCCTCGCGAAGGTTCTCGCGGCGCCGTCCGAATGGGAACGAATCTTATCCGACAAGGAATACCGATGAAGAAATCCAGGTCCCTCGCGGCATCCTTCGCATTCCTCCTCGCGGGGCTGGGCCTCGCCGCCCAGAGTAGCACGCTCACCCCCGTCGACGGCCTGGATAACTGGAAGTACGGCCTCGACCTGAGCGGCTACAAGAGCGGCAAGTACAACCTCGTCGTCGAGGGAACGGACAAGGCCGGCAACGTGACGCGGGCGACGCCGATGAACATCTACATCGATCCCAAGGCCGGCATCCCCTTGATCTCCGTCATCAACCCCAGTCCCTTGATGCGCGTGGGCGGCGACCTCAATATCGTAGGGACCTGCGTTTCCAGCGAGAAGGTCGACAGGGTCGAGGTAAGCCTCGATGGAGGGGAATTCGTCAAGGCCGAGGGCGGCGAGTTCTGGTCGCTCTACCTGAAGACCGCGGATATTTCCGAAGGCAGGCGTACTATCGACGCGCGCGGCATCGACGCGAAGGGCAGGACCGGGCCCACGGTCCGCGTCAAATTCGACCTGGATCGCACGAAGCCCCTGTCGACGGTGGACTCGCCCGCGATGGGCAATCTCGTGTCGGGGCAGATCCGCCTCGCGGGCACGGTCTTCGACGCGAACGGCGTGCGTTCCCTCGAGATATCGCAGGACGGCGGCGTGAAATGGGCGTCCGTTCCCCTGAAGAAGGGGCGTGATCCGCTTCGGCCTTCCTTTTCTTGGCCCGTCGATACGAGGAAGATGAGCGATGGCCCGATGGTCTTCGCGCTCCGCAGCGTGGATATGGTGGGCTCTACCTCCTCGGCGGCATACCTGCTCTTCATCGTGAACACGAAGCCGACCATCGAGGTGGCCAGGCCGATGATCGGGCAGGCCATCCACGGCCGCTTCTCCGTAGTGGGAGCCGTACGCGATGTCGTGGGCGTGAAGCGCCTGTCCTACGAATTCGGCGCCCTCGATAAGGGCGAGATTCCGCTTACGAAGGGAGACCCCTTCTTCGTCAAGGAGTTCGACGCCGGCGCGATCAAGGGCGACTCGGTTACGCTGGTCCTCATAGCCGAGGATCCGATAGGCAATATCACCCGCCTGTCCCGCGCCTTCAAGATCGACCATAAGGCGGACAAGCCCGTATTAAAGGTGCTCGGGCCCTCGGCGCAGCCCGCCGACGCGAAAGCGGCCAAGTCCGGAGCGGCGATCACCCTGCATGGGGGCGAGATCGTCTGGGGCTCCATCGTCGACTACGCCGGGGTCTCGGCCTTCCGCTGGTCCGTCGACGGCGGCGCGCAATCCGAAGTGCCCTGCTCGGAGACCTTCTTCCTCGCCTTGCCGCCCCAAGGCGCCGGCAGGCACGCCCTAAGCCTCACGCCCGTGAACGTGAACGGTCTCTCGGGCGACGCCGTGACCTTGAGCGTGAACATCGATAACGGGCCGGGGACCATCAGCTTCGATCGCATCGCTTCCGCGAAGTCCTCCCGCGACTTCGCGCAAGGCATCGAGGTGGCCGTGGACTCGAACGAGTCCCTGGAAGGCTCCATATCGGCGCGCAACGCCCCGGTCTCGGCGGAGTATGCCGTCGCCGGCGGCAAGCCCCGCCCGATCGTCCTCGCTAAGGGCGACGCGCCGGGCGCCTGGCGCTTCCGCATCGCCCTGGACCGTACCTTGCCGTACGGCTTCGCGCCTTTATCGGTCATGACCAAGGACGCGATGGGGAACGAGTACCGCGCGAAGGCCCTCCTCTACGTGACGGATTACGCGGTCGCGCGCGAGGATGCGGGCTTCCGCTTCTCGGATCCGCGCGTAGGCGAGGACTCTTTCGTCGCCCTAGGCGACAAGCCGCTGCTCGGGGCCTTCTACGGCGGGGAACTCGCCTCCCTCCGCTTCGATCCGCCTACCGACATCGTCACCGCGAGCTTCGACGGTCGGACCGTCTCGATAACCGCCGCTAAGGAAGGCAAGACCGCCTTGACCAAGATACTGGGCACGACGACGAAAGGACGCGAGTTCTCGGGCGGGTCCTTTACCTTTATTACGAATTCGACGCCGCCTAGCGTGCGGATCGACTCTCCCGAGGAAGGGACTTGGTTCAACGCAAGGATGACCGTATCGGGCAAGGCGGCGAACGCCGTAGGCCCCGTCTCCCTGACCTGGCGGCGGCTCCCCGACGGCGAGAGGACAAAGATCGAGCCCAAGCCGGACGGGTCGTTCGCCATCGAGATTCGAGCCGCCGACATGGGAAGCGGCCCCTTCTCCCTTGAGATAGAGGCCAAGAACGACGCGGGGCTGGCAGCCCATGCGTATCGCAGCCTCGGCGCGGACGCGAAGGGTCCCGCGCTTCGATTCCTCGCGCCGGAGAAGGGCGCGGCGGTATGGGGACCCGAGGACGTCGCCGCTATCGTCGATTCGGCCTCCGGCCTCAAGTCCGTGGAATTCGCGGCCGACGGCAAGGCCTTCTCTCCGATAGACGCCGCCGGGATCTATTTCACGCATCGCGCCGACTTCGCGGCCAATCCCAATGCCGCCTATCGCATCGTGGACAAGGCGGGGAATGTCGCGGTCGGGAGGCCCGAGGTCTCCATTGCTCCCGCGCCGGCGCGGGCCCCGGCATCGCCGGGGGTATCCATCGACCCGGCCTCGGGCGAGGCCAAGGTCGAGCTCGCGGGAACCGCGGGAGGCCTCAAGGCGAGCCTCCTCCTGCCGGGACTCGGCGAGGCGGACTACGTCGCCCTCGGCGATCAAGGCGCACCCGCTCCTGCGCGCTTCGCGACGAGGTTCCTCGCCCAGGGCGCCCTGTCCCTCAAGGGGCAGGCTACCATCGACGGCCAGGTCAAGGCGGTCTCGCTCAGCGTCGACGGGGACGCGACCTACCGCCTCCTCGCCTCGAATAAGGACGCCAAGTCCGCGAAGTCCGTCCTGCCCTTCGCCTTTACCGTCGAGGCCGCGAAGCTGCCCGCGGGAGCCGCGCGCTGGACGATCAAGATCGAGGATTTCTCCGGCCAATCCTACCTATGCCCCCTCTACTGCCTCTTCGACGCGAAGGCGCCGGCCCTATCCGTAGTCTACCCCGAGCAGGGGATGGCCGCGCTTCCGGGGCCCTTCCCCCTCGTAATCAAGGCCGAGGACGATAACGGGGTGGCCGCGTGCGAGGTCGCCGTCGGGACCGCGCCAAAGGAAAGCGTCGACTTGTCGACGCTCTCACGCTATATCGTTCGCATGGTCGATCCATCCGCCGCGGCCAAGGGCGCGCCGATTCAGATCGCGGCTTCGGCGAAGGATGCCGCGGGAAACCAGGCCTCGCTCGCGCTAAAGTACGGCCGCGACGCCGCGGCCGCAGCGCCTAAGGTCAGCGTCGATTCCCTGGTCGCCGAGGCTGGCGGCCTAGTCTCGGGCTCGGGCTCGGGCTACGGGGGCGCGCCGGCCCTGAGGGCGAGCATAGACGGGGGCGAGGTCCTCGCGTTCCCCGCGGGCGCCTTCGCCTTCTACTTGCCGGTCCTGCCCGTCGGCAAGCACGTCCTCTCGATAGAGGCTGAGGGGCTCGCCGCTCCCGTGAAGAGGGAATTCGCGATCAAGGACGCCGTTCCCGCCTTGGGCGATTTCAAGATAACCGAAGGAAAGAAATCCTCCCCCTGGACCCCCGGTGCCGATTTCGCCCTCGGGGCCGGAAGCGTATTCTCGGGAAGCGCGTCCTCGTCGAACGGCCTGGTCGGCGTGAGCCTGTCCTTCAATGGGGGGACTCCCGTGCTCGCCGGGCTCGACAAGGCCGCTCCCGGCGCCCCTCGGCGTTTCTCCGCGGCCATTCCGGCCGGCCTGCCCTACGGCCGCGTCGCGATCGAGCTGCAAGCCAAGGATTCGGCGGGCCAGGTTGCCCTTGAGCGGATCGAGCTCCATAAAGTCCTGCCCGCCGCCTCGGGGAGCGACGACGACGAGGGAATGCGCTTCTCCGACGAGAGGATCTCGGAGGCCGACGGGAAGACCGGCTTCCTCCTCGGCCCCGGGGACAAGCTCGTCGGCCGCTTCAACGGCAGGCCCATCCGCTCGGTATCGATTACGCCGGCTGCGCCTTGCCTCGAAGCCTCCTTCGACGGGAGCGCCGTCTCGATCCTAGGGAAGGCCGAGGGAGTGGCGCCCCAGGCCGTCCTCGAGCTGACGACCGTCGACGGCGATAAATTCCAATGGGGGCCCTTCTCGGCGGCGGTCGATTCCGCCGGCCCGAGCCTCGAGCTTAGCTCTCCCTCGGACAATGATTGGGTCAGGGCCGAGCTGAGGGTCGCGGGCAAGGCTTCCGATCCCCAGGGCATCAGCATCCTCCAGGTCTCGGTAAACGGGGCCGATCCCGTCACCATCGCGGAAGCGGCGGCGCCCGGCGCTAAAGGCGACCTAACCTTCGACAAGGTCATCCCGCTCGCGGCGGCGCCCGACGGATCTACGAGGATCGACTTCATGCTGCGCAACGGCGCGGGCCGCGAGACTCGTATCAGCCGTTTCATAAACAAGGACACCGTTCCGCCTATCCTGACCCAGCTCCTGCCCGCTACCGGCGAGAGCGTGAACGGCCTCACGACCTTCGTCGGGGAGGCTTCAGACGCCGGTCGGCTCGCGAGCGCGGTATTCGTCGTTCCCGTGGAGGCGAAGGTCGAGGCTCCCAAGCCCGAGCCAGCCAAGGTCGAGGCTCCCAAGAGCGCGTCTCCCAAGGCCGGGAGGCCCTACATCGACGGGCTCATGAGCGAGGCGGCGAAGTCGGCGGCGCCAAAGCCCGCTGATGTTAAGCCCGCCGAGCCAAAGCCCGTAGAGACGAAGCCCGAGGAGGTCTCCGGCCTCTCCTTCTTCTCGCGCGACCTCGACCTGGCCAGGCTCGCCCTTCCCCTCCCCGAGGGCTGCGGCTTCGTGGTGATCGACAAGGCGGGCAACAAGGCCGTGCTCGCGCCGACGGTCGTCGTCGATAAGGAGAAGGACAAGCCGGTCGCGGATATAGAGACTCCGGCCGAGGCAGAGATACTGCGCGGCGATTTCGCGATCTCCGGCGTAGCTTACGATGACGACGGCCTGGCGGCCGCCTATTACAGGGTCGATGGAGGCGCCTGGACTCGGCTCGAGATTCAGGGCAATAGTTTCTCCGTTCCCGTGGCGCTCAAGGATACGACCGATAACGAGCACACCGTCGAGGTGAAGGCCGAGGATATCTATGGCGTGCAAGGCGATATCGTGGCCCGCAAGTATAGGATATCCAAGGAAGAACCCACTGCGACGATGACCTCCCCGTCAATCTCCAAGCCGGTCCACGGGATCGTGAAGCTCGAGGGAACGGCGACCGACGCCAACGGCATCAAGGAAGTCACCGTCTCGATCGACAATAGGACGAGCTACGATAGGCCCGTGGGTACCGATTCCTGGAGCCTCGGCCTCGATACGACGACCCTATCCGACGGCATCCATGCAGTGGCCGTGCGCCCGGTGGACGACTACGATACCGAAGGCTTCTACGCTTCGATGATAACGGTGGACAATACCCCGCCCGAGGCGCACCTGGACCTCCCGCGGGACGGCGACGAGGTTGCCGGGTCCTTCCTGGCGAGCGGACGCGTCTCGGACAACCTCGCCATCGCCTCGTCGCGCATCGAAGTGGCGCCGGTGGGCAGCACCGCTCCGCCCGCGATGGTAGTCGATCTGGGCGCCGACAAGATCGTGCAACGCGTGCTGGACGTCTCCTCGCTAAGGCCGGGGATCTATACGGTACGGCTGATCGTCCGCGACAGGGCCGACAACGAGGGCATCGCCTCGCGGAACGTGACGGTAACGGGATCCATGCCCCAGGATTCGGTGTCTATCCTATTCCCCGTGGAGGGCGCGCGGGCCTCGGGCAAGCTGCGCGCGCAGGGCCGGGCGATCGTGGCCTCGGGGGCGAGCACCGTCTCCCTCATGGCGGACGGAACGATACTCGGCACTGCCGAGCCCGACGCCCTCGGCTGGTATTCCATCGACGTCGCCTCCGGCTCATTGGCCGACGGGGCGCATGTCCTTAAGGCGAGTACGGGAACGAGGGACGGCCGCGTCTTGGAGAGCGCGGATACGAGGATCGAGTGGGCTTCCCTCGGCCCTTGGGTCTCGATCGACTCCTTCCCATCGGGCAAGTACCTGGCGTACAGGCCCTACCTGAGCGGCAAGGCGGGCTGGGCGGCCGAGGAGGCGCCGGCCGGCGACAAGAAGGCACTCGAGGAATACAAGAAGGCGGCGGAGGCCAGGAAGGTCGACGCGGTCGACGTGAGCCTCGACGACGGCCGATCCTTCGTCCCGGCCAAGGGCAAGGAATCCTGGAGCTTCAGGCTCGAGACCCAGGACTATAAGGAGGGCGCCCTCCATGTCATCGTCAGGGCGCGCTACAAGGACGGCACGACCAGGGGCGTAAAGGGCCTGTACTTCCTCGACAAGACTCCGCCCGAAGTCCAGGTGCTCTCGCCCTCGGAGAGCGGCCGCTTCAACGGCGTCCTCCAGCTCGAGGGGAGGTCCTACGACCTTAACGGCATGGCTTCGGTCGGCGTCGCCCTGCGCAAGGGAGACAAGGCCAGCTACGAGGTGCCGTCCTTCATACAGGGGCTCTACCTGGACGGGCAGATGCTCGGAGGAACGCTCTGGGAAGCGGGAGTGGGGCTCACCTTCTTCAGCGACAACGTCAAGCTGCAGGGTCTCTACGGCAGCCAGCCGGACGCGGAGCAGAGCTTCTACGGCGACGTCTTCGGGGCCAAGCTGATCGCCAACCTGCTCTACCTGCCCTTCAATACGCTCCTCGGCCCCGACTGGAGTTTCCTGTCGGCCTCGCTCGGCATCGGCGCGAACTTCACCTACTATACGAAGACCCAGAGCGGGAACGGCCTGCTCATCGGCTCGGTCTTCGGGCAATTCGAGTTCCCGAAGGTCACGCTGAGCGGTGCCGGGGCCTTCAAGAAGTTCTCGCTCTACGCCGAGTACCAGCTCTGGGTGCTAAGCTCGGTGGTCAACGGCGGATTCATCCCCAAGGCCTCCTTCGGGGCCCGAATAGGAGTGTTCTAGCGCTCGTCGCGCCAGCGGCAGAGCAGGGCCTCGGCCGCGTCCACCGCGAGGTAGCATAGCAGGCCGAAGGCCGAGAGCGCGATTATCGCGGCGTACATGTCCGGGTAATCGACTCTCGTCCAGGCGTCGACGATGTACCAGCCGAGGCCGGTCTCGGAGGCGAAGCTCTCGGCGATGAAGAGCACCGCTATGGCGGTGCCGAGCCCTACGCGGAGCGCCGAAAGAAGCGCCGGCAGGGCGTAGGGAAAGACGACATGGCGCGCCATCGCCGCCTTCGAAGCGCCCAGGGAGCGCATGGACTCGACGAGGGCTTCGGGGACCGCGCGCGCGGCGTCCCTCGCCGAGACGAGGAGCTGGCCGAAGATGATGAGGGCGATGAGAAAGACCTTGGCCGGGTCGCCCAGCCCGAGGAAGAGCATGATGACGGGCAGGAAGGCCACCTTCGGCAGCGGATGCAGGATATAGACGAAGGGCGATACGAGAGCGTTCAGCTTCTTCGACCTTCCCGAGGCCAGACCCAGGGCGGTAGCGGCGGGAGCGGCCACGACGAGGGCTATGCCCACCCTCCTGGCGGAGGCGCCCAGGTGCAGGGCCAGGCTGCCGTCCCCCAGGCGCGCGGCGAGGCGGGCGGCGGAAGCCCAGGGCGAGGGCAGGAAGGGCCGGCCGACGAGGGCTGCCGCGAGGGCCCAGACCGCGACTATCGCGGCCAGCGCGGCCGCCAGGCTCGCCGCGCCCTTCCACCGTTCCCTGGCGCTCACGATTCGCCTCCCGGGGCCGTCGCGCCCTCGAGCGCGCGCCTGATGCCGTTCATGTAGGCGAGGAAGTCGGCGGACGCGCGAAAGCCGGCCCTCTCCCCTGCCGCCCGGCCCGCCGATACCGGCGCGTCGACGCGCGCCACGACCCTGCCCGGATTCCTGTCCCTCATCACGTAGACCCTGTCGGCGAGATAGGCGGCCTCCTCTATCGAGTGCGTGACGAGGAGGACCGTGGTCCCGCGGCGCCGCTGGAGCTCGAGGAGGGTTTCCTGCATGGACTCGCGCGTCAGCGCGTCGAGGCTGGAGAAGGGCTCGTCCATGAGGAGGAGTTCGGGGTCCTGGACGAGGGCGCGGGCGAGCGCCACGCGCTGTCGCATCCCACCCGATAGCCTGCCGGGAAAGAAGCCGGAGAATCCGGCGAGGCCGAGCTCGCCGATGACCGGGGCGGCGATCGCGCGCCGCTCCCTCGCCCCTCGCCCCGCGAGGAGGAGGGGAAGCTCCACGTTGGCCGACACCGTCTTCCAGGGCAAGAGTCCGTAGTCCTGCAGGATCACGGCGGTTCGCGCCTTCGCGGAGGCCTCCCCTAGGCCCCTGCCGGCCAGGGGCTTGCCGACGAGGGCGCGGCCCTCCGTCGGCTCGCGCAGGCCGGCGAGGACCCTGATCAGGCTCGTCTTCCCGCAGCCCGAGGGGCCCACTACGGCGGCGATCCAGCCCTCCGGGACCTCGGCGTCCACTCCCTCGAAGGCGGCTACCCTCCCGTCGGGCGAGGGGTAGCTCAAGCCGAGGCCCTCGAGGCTCAGTCTCACCATCCCTTCGACGCCTCGGCGAGGGCGCGCGGGTCGAGGAGGATGCCCGCTGCCAGCTCCCTCTTGAGCAGTCCCTTGGCCCTCATCCACGAGAGGACCGCGCCGACGTCGGCATCCGAGGGGAGCCGGGGCTTCTTGTAAAGGACGAAGGCGAAGGCGTCGCGGGCCTCGGGCGGGAAGCCGGCTTTATCTACGAGGAAGCTCCTGTACGATTCTGGCGCCGCGTCGATCTCCTCCGCCGCCCGCTTGTAGGCGCGGTAGAAGGCCGCGATCTCCCCGAGGCGGTCCTCGAGGGTCGCCAGGGAGAATACGATCACTCCCGCATGGAGGCCGGAGTCGTCGCTAGCCTCGAGGAGCCGCGCCCCTTTCGCTCGAGCCACGCTGAGCAGGGGCTCGGGGAGGCAGGCCGCGTCGAGCTTCCCCGCGAGGAGGAGCTCCATCCGCAGCTGGATGTTGGGCACGGCGAGGGGGCGGATATCGGCTGGCGCGAGGCCGGCCCGGGCCAGCATAGTCTCGGCCGCGAACTGGATGATCGTGTTGCTCGAGATGCCGACGGGCTTGCCGGCGAGGGAGGCCAGGGAGTCCGGGCCCGAGCCGGGGGAGGCCGCGATCCCGTAGCGCCCGTTTGTGAGGCTCGTCGCGCGGACGTCGAAGCCGCCCTGGACCGCGAGCGCGACCGCTAGGAGATCGGATACCGCCCCTTCGATGGCGCCCGACTGCAGGGCGGCATCGCGCTCCATCGCGGTCTTGAAGGGTACGAGGGACACCGTCGCCCCCGAGGCCGCGAAGAGGCCCTCGGCCTCGGCGACAAGGAGGGGTAGGGAGTCGGCGTCGGGCAGCACGCCCACTCGCAGGGGCGCAGCGGCAGCGGAATCGGCGAAGGCGGCAGGCGCGGCGAGCGCCCCCATGAGCAGCGCCAAGGCTATCTTCATTCTTCTCCCCTTTCTTCCCAGCGCCTCGCGCCGGGCATGGACAGGCCCAATCGGTCCAGTATCCTCGCGACGATCTGGTCGACCAGCTCGTCCACGCTCGCGGGTCGGGCGTAGAAGCCCGGGCTGGCCGGCAGTATGGTCGCGCCCGCCTCCTTGAGCGCGACGAGGGCCCGGAGGGAGACCAGCGAGAGGGGGCTCTCGCGGGGCACAAGGACGAGGGGCCAGCCCTCCTTGAGCGCGACGGCGCCCGCTCGCTGGACGAGGTTGGCGGAAATGCCCGAGGCGATGGCCCCGGCGGTGCCCATCGAGCAGGGGACGATGGCCGTCCCGTCCAGCCTGAACGAGCCCGACGAGAGGGGCGAGGCGAGGTCCCCGCTCTGGTGCAGCTCGATCCGCCCGGGACCGAGCGCCTCGACCTGGCCGTCCAGGGGGAAGCCCGTCTCCTCGAGCACGACGCGCCGCGCCCACTCGGAGGCAACGAGATGGAGCTCGGCGTCGGGACAGGGGCCCTCGGCGGAGGCTAGGGCCTTGAGGAGGCGGATTCCGTAGGCGGCACCCGAGGCGCCGGTCATGCATATTAGGTAGCGGGCCATCCGCCTAGTATATCAATACATTCGATTTTACAGCAGGTACAGGTTGACCGCGACCGCGGCCAATATCACCAGGGGCACTATCTCGTTGATGCCGTAAGCGGCCATGCGGATATGCCTCTCGGTGCCGCCCAGGGCGACGAGGTGCTCGGCCGCGATGAGGGCGGCCGCCGCGCCCGTCCCTACGAGATAGGCCGGGCCCAGCCTCCAGAAGAGCGGCGCGGAGGCGAGGAGGGCGACGGTCGCGCAATGGGTTCCCGCCGCGATAAGCCTCGCCCAGAGGGGGCCGAAGCGCTCCGGGATCGAATGCAGTCCCTGGGCGCGGTCGACCTCGATATCCT
Organism: Spirochaetaceae bacterium; assembly: GCA_025355995.1. Taxonomy (GTDB): domain Bacteria; phylum Spirochaetota; class Spirochaetia; order Treponematales; family Rectinemataceae; genus UBA1306. The sequence goes on from JANXYQ010000134.1 coordinate 54,277, forward strand.
GGAGCGCGTAGATGATGTCGAAGCCGGCGACCCAGGAGGCCACGGCGGCGGAGAGGACGAAGTAGCGCAGCTCGAATACCCTGCCCGATACGGCGATGAGGGAGCCCATGGTGGCGATCGCGCAGGTGGCGCCGAGCCAATAATGGCAGAGCCAGGTGAAGCGTTTCGTGTACGAGTAGCCGAAGATCGCGACGCCGGGCACCCAGATGAAGGCGACGCAGACGGGCCCGAGCATCGCCGCCGACAGCGCGAGGAGCGCGAACATCGCCGCGGCGAAAAAGGCTAGGTCTCGTACGCGGAGGGTGCCGGCCGGCAGGTGGCGGGTTGCCGTGCGCGGATTGGCCGCGTCTATGTCCCTGTCGACGATCCTGTTGATCGCGTTCGCGGCGTTCCTGCCCGCTACCGCGGCCACGACGATCCAGGCGAGCTTCCAGGCCGAGGGTTTCCCTCCCGTCTCGAGGAGGACGGCGGAGAGGGCGAAGGGCAGCGAGAAAAGGGTGTGCCTGAAAATCACCGCTTGGCTTATGGCCGCTATTTTACTTGGCCCGCGATTGGATCCCATACTCCCGCCAGCGGCCGTCGACGAGGGCCTTCACGCGCTCGTCCATTTTCAGGGGATCGGGCCAGGGGCGGTCGTGGCCCTCCCCGGGGAGCTTGCGCGTCGCGTCGACGCCGAGCCTGGTGCCGTAGCGCGGCTTCGGCGAGGAGTGGTCGAGGGCGTCGAGCGGCCCCTCGGAGAGCACCAGGTCGGTGCCCGCGTCGATGTTGTTGAAGGCCCTCCACGCGACCATGGAGAGGTCTCGTAGGGAGATGTCGTCGTCCACGACGACGATGAGCTTCGTGTACATCATCTGCCCCATGCCCCAGATGAAATTCATGACCTTGCGCGCCTGGCCCGGATAGCGCTTCTTGATCGACACGATCGCGCAGTTGTGGAAGACCCCCTCGAGGGGCATAGCCAGGTCCGAGATCTCCGGGCAGAGTCTCCTGAGGAAGGGCAGGAAGAGCCGCTCGGTGGCCTTGGCCATCCAGCAGTCCTCCTTGGGGGGAATCCCAACGATGGTCGCGGGGTAGATCGGGTCCCTGCGGCGCGTTATGCGCTCGAGGTGGAACACGGGATACTCGTCCTGCAGCGAGTAGAAGCCAGTGTGGTCCCCGAAGGGGCCCTCGGTCCTGCGCTCCTCGGGGTCGACGTAGCCCTCGAGGACGAATTCCGCGTCGGCGGGCACGTCGATGTCGCTCAGGGTTGCCTTCGCGATCTGGGCGCCCTTCCCTCGCAGGAAACCGGCGAAGATCATCTCCCAGAGGCCCTCGGGCAGGGGCGCCGTCGAGGCGTAGGTGACCGCGGGGTCCGAGCCGAGGGACACCGCCACGGGCATGCGCTTCCCGAGAGCGGCGTACTTGTCGAAGATGCGCGCCCCGTCCTTGTGGAGGTGCCAGTGCATGCCGGCGGTCCGGTCGTCGTAGACCTGCATCCGGTACATGCCCATGTTCTGCTCGCCCGTGTCGGGGTCGCGCGCGCAGACTACTGGCAGGGTGAGGAAGCGGCCGCCGTCCCCGGGCCAGCACTTGAGGACGGGCAGGGTAGAGAACCCCTCGGTATCCGAGATCACTGCGCGGCAGGCCGGCCTCGCCGCGCGCCTGGGGAGCAGGGACAGGGCGGCGGGAAGGCGGGGCAGGGCGCCGGGCACGGCCCCGACCAGGGCGCCGAGGCCCTTGAGGTCGCGGGCCTGGCTCCAGGCCCAGTCCAGCAGCTCCTCGATCTCCGCGGCCTTGGCGTCGAGGCTCTCGGCCCCGAGGGCGAGGGCCATCCTCGACTCGCTGCCCATCGCGTTTATGAGGAGAGGATAGGCGGAGCCCTTGACCGTCTCGAAGAGCAGGGCCGGCCCGCCCTCGCGCATCACGCGGTCTGCGATCTCCGTGATCTCGAGCTCGGGGTCGACCTCGACCCCGATGCGGGCGAGCTCGCCGCGCGCCTCGATGGCGGCGACGAAGTCCCCGAGTCCCTTGTAGGCCATGCCGGGCTCGGCCCTTACTTCAGCTTGATGAAGAGCCGGGCGACGCCCAGGTACGTGTCGCTTCCCAGCGAATAGCTGCTGCAGATAAGGTAGTCGCTGCGCTTGTATCCGCCCGCGACCAGGCCCGTCATGGCGCCGGCGATCTTGCCCGCGCCGCTCTTCAGCGTGCCGACTAGGCCGCTCGCGGAGCCGCCCGAGGCCTGTCGCTGGGCCTGGCCCGAGCGCCAGGCCTGGAAGTCGGCGGTCGTCGGATTCAGCGCGTAGAGGAGCACGAGGAGGAGGGCGATGATGATCGCGGTAGCGATGGGACTCTTGGCTCTGGCCACGTTGGGGTCTCCTTATTTCTCGGTGTCCGTCATGCCGGCCACGAACTGCTTCTGCATGACGATGACGATGATGACCGGCGGGAGCATCGCGAGCATGACGGTAGCCATCACGATCTGCCACTCGATCTGGTTGTCGGAACCCGCCAGCATGCGGTTGATCCCGATGAGGAGAGTATAGTACTTCTCCTTCGTCGTGATGAGGAGGGGCCAGAGGTATTGGTTCCAGCCATAGATGAACTGGATGACGAACAGGGCGGCTATCGGGGTCCGCGTCATGGGCACGAGGATCCGGGCGAAGAAGGTCATGGGACCGGCCCCGTCGATCTGCGAGGCCTCCGCGATCTCCCGCGGGAGTATCATGAAGAATTGCCTGAAAAGGAAGACCGCCGTGGCGGACACGATCATCGGGAGGATCAGGCCCCAATAGCTGTTGAGCATCCCCAGGTCCGAGATGACCTTGTAGGTGGGCATGATGCGGACCTCGACGGGTAGCATTAGGGTGACGAAGATCGCCCAGAAGCAGAGCTTGCGGAGCCTGAAATCGAAGAAGACGATCGCGAAGGCCGCGAGGAGGGAGATGACGATCTTCCCGATCGATATGCCGAGGGCCATGATGAGGGAGTTCTCCATCATGACGAAGGCGTTGGTGCCGAGGGTCTTGGCGCCGCCCCTGAGGGAGGCGGCGTAGTTCTCGATGAAGTGCGAGCCGAGGGTTATCGGCATCGGCGCCTGGAGGATGTCCTGGACCGTCCGCGTCGAGGCCGCGAACACGAGCCAGATCGGGAAGACGATGATCAGGATGGCGAGCAGCAGGAAGGCGTGGGGCAGCGCTCGCCTGATTACGGATTTCTCTACCACGGCGCGGCTCCTAATAGGTCACTTTCCGCTCGATGAAGCGGAACTGGAAGACGGTGAGGGCGACGACGATGATCATGAGGATCACCGACTGGGCGGAGGAGCCCCCAAGGTCGAGGTTGATCACGCCGTCCTTCCAGACTTTGTACACGAGTATGCTCGTAGCCTGCCCGGGGCCGCCGGACGTGGCTTGGTGGATTATCGGGAAGGTCTCGAAGAAGCCGTACACGAGGTTCATCACGAGGAGGTAGAAGGTGGTCGGTGACAGGAGGGGGAACACTATGGACCAAAAGCGCTTGGTCGGGCTCGCCCCGTCTATGGCCGCCGCCTCTATGAGGGTCGCGGGGACGCTCTGCAGCCCCGCGAGGAAGAAGACGAAGTTGTACGATATCTGCTTCCACGAGGCCGAGATGGTCACGAGGAGGAAGGCTTGCCCCGCCTTGACGAGGTGGTTCCACTCCACTCCGAAGAGATGCTTTAGGTAGTAGGCCACCACGCCGACGTTCGGGTTGAACATGAAGAGCCACAGCACGCCGGCAATCATCGTCGCCACCGCGTAGGGCCATATCATCATGGTCTTATAGAAGGTCTGGCCCTTGATCCTCTTGTTCGCCTGCACCGCGAGGAAGAGGGCTATCGTCATCGCCGTGAAGGCCACGAGGATGGCGTACTCGAAGGAGACGCGGAGGGAGGCGAAATAGGCCGGGTCCCTCAAGAGCTTCGCGTAGTTCTCGAGGCCCGAGAAGCGCATGGACAGGCCGAAGGGATCCTGGACGAAGAAGGACTGCCAGACGGACAAGGCCGCCGGCCAGAAAAAAAACACGGCAACTATCGCCATCTGCGGGAGGACGAGGAGATAGGGCAGACCTTTCGAGGAAAATTCGTACTGCTTCGTCATGGGCTTTTCCCGGGGTTATGCTCTCGACTGGCGCGGGGCCGCTCGGGCGGCCGGCCTGACGGTCGGCG
>JANXYQ010000024.1 GCA_025355995.1 Spirochaetaceae bacterium
CGTTCACCAGGCCCTCGATCAAGGCGAAGACCTCATTGACGTTGACCGCCACGAGGAGGCCGAGGGCGAGGTCGATCAGCGCCCCTCCCGCTCCGATGGCCAGGCCGTCGATGATGAAGACGAGCTTGAGATCCTGGGGACTCGCCCCCATGGCCTTCAGCACGGCTATATCCTCCATCCTCTCCGCGACGGCGCGGCGCATCGAATGGAAGATATTGACCCCGACGACCAGGAATATGAGCCCGATGAGCAGCATCATGACGGTCTTCTCGGTACGCAGCGCGCCGAAGAAGGCTCGATTGTAATCGCGCCAGCTCTCCACGCTGCCCGCCGCCAGGCCGATTTCCGCGCGCAGCCTCTCGGCTACGGCGCCGTCGGCATATCGATCGCCCAGCTTGACGCCGTATACATAGTCGCGCGGCCTGCCGGGAGGGAAGACGGAGGCGGCGTACGTCGCCGAATCGGGCATTACCGCCATCCCGAAATCGAAGTCGTAATAGCCCGAGCGGAATAGGCCCTCGATGCGGACCTTAATTGTCCTCACCTCGGCGCCTTCCTCCCCTCCGGCCGATACGACGAGGAGGTCGGCCTCGGAGCCGGGGCCGAGGTCGAGGTATCGGGCGAGCTCGGCGCCCAGGATCATCCCTCCGCCCGGTTTCCAGGCCGAGCCCTTTTCGATGCCGAGCGCCTTCATCATCCCCGGATCCCGTCTGGCCGCGTCGTCGGGCATCGCCCGGAGCAGGAGGGGGAAGGATCGGCCGTCCCGGGAGGAAAGCAGGCATCGCGTCTCGGAAAAAGGCAGGACGCTGATGACGCCGGGATCGGACGAGATGCGAGAGATCAAGCCCTCGTCGGGGCCCGGCACGCCCTCGCCTCCGATGCGCAGGTGAAAGCTGGATACCTCGAGGATCGAGTCTATGAAGCCGATCTGGAAGCCGTTCATGACGCCCAGCACCACGACGAGGGCGGCGACGCCTATGGCGATGCCCGAGGCTGCGAGGAGGGATGAGGCCGATCCGCCGCTCTCGCGCCTCGCCGAGAACCAGCGCCTCGAGACGAAACCGATCCATTCGCGCTTGATCATCAATAGTCCCTCGTCCTTACCGAGCTTCCGTCTGCGAAGAATTCGTCCTTGACCTTCCGCCCGCCGCGATAGGTCGCCTTTACGAAAACGATGCCGTCCTCGTAAAGGGATTCGACGCGGCCTCCTTCGATATAATCGACGGTCAGGAGCAGCTCCCCGTCTTTTCGGGTCTCTTCCCGCGCGAGTTTGCCGTCCTCTCCGTACTCGTAGGTCTTCGAGGAGCGGTGCCCTCCGCGGGAGCCGAGCTCCTCGACGACCCGGTCGGAGCCGTCGTAGCGATATTCGGTCACCGCCTTGATCCCCTTCGCCGGCGTATCCTCGCGAGACGATATCCTGCCCTTCTCGTCGTAGGCGAGCTCGGAGGAAAGCCCGGATGCCATGTCCAAGGTGCTGACCGAGGCGAGACCGCCCCCCTCGCCGTAATCCCGTTTCTCCGAGTAGACGACCGCCCCGCCTTTCATCCTCTGGACGATGGTCGTCCTGCCCTCGTCGTCGTAGCCGAGCACCGTGGTGTCCGCGGCCTCGCTGGGCCCGGGGCTCGTTATCCAGGAACCCTGGGGGGCTCCCCGGTCAGCGATCATCCCGATCGACCCTTCGCCGAGGCTCCCTTCGGAATCGACCCCGAGGAGCCTGCCGTTCCGATCGTAGCGATATTCCATGGACCCCGAGGGGGAGCCCGAAGCGTCCTTCGCTTCGACCCGCGCTACCCTGTCGCCGTCGCGGACATAGGTCCTCGTCTCGGACGGCAGGGACCCGGCGTCGAAGAACCTTTCCGAGAGTATGGCCCCGCGCGCGTCGTAGGAGCGTTCCTCGGCCAAGGCCTCCCCGCGGTATACGAGCTCCTTGAAGCCCTTGGAATCGCGGATAGTCTCGGTTCTATCCTGGCAGGCCACCTGCCCCGCGAGGGCCAGCAGGCCGATCGCGGCGATAATCAGGGAGCTTCCCCTCAATTCCCTATCCCGATAAATTCGTCGAGGAAGGTATCGAGCACGAAGGGCGAAATGTCGCCGTAGCCCTCCCCGGTGCCGACGAAGGCGGTCGGGAGCCCGAGCTCCTTCGCGAGACGGATCGCCATCCCGCCCTTGGCGGAGGAATCGTGCTTCGTCAGCACGAGGCCGTCTATCTTCACGGCTTGAGAGAAGGTCTCGGCCTGCTTGAGGCCGTTTTGGCCGGTAGTGGAGTCGATCACGAGGAGGCGGCGGTAATCGGCTCCCTCCGCCCGCGCCGCGACTACCTTGTCTATCTTGCCGAGCTCCTTCACGAGGTCCGCCCTCGTATGCATCCGCCCAGCGGTGTCGGCAAGGACGAGGCCCGCCCCCTCGGCCTTAGCCGCGTCGATGGCGTCCCAGAGGACCGCCCCCGGATCGGAGCCCGGCTTCTGGGCGACGACGCGGATGCCGAGCCTCTGCCCGTGGATCTTGAGCTGGTCAATGGCCGCCGCGCGGAACGTGTCACCCGCCGCGAGGATGACACCCGACGCGTGGCCCTGCCTGCGAAAATAGTCCGCCAGCTTGGCGCAGGTCGTCGTCTTGCCAACGCCGTTCACGCCCAGCACGAGGAAAACGCTCAAGGCACCGTCTCGAGGCAGTATCCGCGCCTCCTTGCCGTAGCCGCCCAGTATGGCCTTGAGCTCGAGCTTGACCGAGACCGGATCGGATAACCCCTTCGACCTGCACCTCGCCTTCAGCTCGTCGGAGACGGAGAACGCGAGGGAGGCTCCGAGGTCGCCCTCGACCAGGAGGTCGGCCAGCTCCTCGTAAAGGGTCTCGTCCACCGACCCGAGGCGAAACAAGTTCCTGATCCGATCCGCGAAACTCATGATCGATGCGCTCCTAAGATATTAATGCGCGGCGCCCAGATACTTGACGAGCCGGACGACCATCACCGTCGCGGCAGCCGCCAGCGCTGTCGCCGAGGCGGCCAGCGCGGCGATCGACGCGTCGCGCGAAACGGATATCGGGAGGGTGGGAGAGCGCGAGAAGGCCTCGTCGTAGCCGCTATACGCTCCCCAGCTCAGCGTCGTCGCCGGTATGCAAAGGACGAACCAGCCCAGGGACTTGTAGAAACGGTCCTTAGCGGCGCCTATCCTTCCCGAGGGCCCCAGTCCATCCGCGGGAAGGAGCCGGATGCCGATCTCGGAATCCCCCGAGGCGGGCAGGACGAAATTCTCGGTCTCGCGGCCGGCCGCGGAGGCGCTTACGATCCCTCTGCTGCCGTCGAGACCGATAACTGCGGGAGCTTTGCCGATGGGCATCGAATCGAGGCTGATCATCGCCTCGGGCGGGTCGGTGGCGATGCGCGCCGTCCCCGTGGAGAGCGGCTCGAGCTCCAGGTCCAGCGATTTCCTGTCCCCAAGGGAGACTTCGAGGTCGAGGGTCCGAGGCGAGAAGCCCGAGGCGACGGCTTCGAGTCTCAGGCTAGCGTCGCTGTACGAATAGATTACCGGCGAAACTCCCGACAAGAGCTCGCCGTTCACCCTGAGCTCGGCTGAAGCCGGGCTTAAATTCAGGTCGACGCGGGCGAATTCCCTTCCCGCGACCCAGCGCTCGAGGCGATCCGCCAGATCCGCGGCCAGCGGCGCGGGATCGTCGACGGAGCAGAAGGTTTTCCAGGCGAAGACCTCGCGCTCGAGCGCGGCGTCGAAACCCTTGACGGAGACGATCGCGTAGCCGGCCCTCAGCGAGATCGTCCCCGCTACAACGAAATCCACTCCCGCGGCCTTCGCCGCTTGATAGAGCCCCTTGGAGGAGGACGCATCCAATAGCTGTCCCATGGCGTGCCCATCCCAGAGCCTCGATGGGCGGTCTGAGGATGGCGGGCTGGCGCCGACCTTTCCGTCGACGACTTCGGCCAATTTCTTTGTCGCCGTCGCTATCTGAAGGTCCGCGGCGCCAAGCGCGTCCTTCCGCGCATCCGCGTCCAGGCTGGGATCGAAAAAGCGCGCCGCCCTCGCGTCGAGCTTCGAGGCCAGGTCCGCGCCCGAGAGGAAGCGTTGGCGGATCGTCTCTCGCCTCGCTATCTCCTCCGCGGCCGCATCCGGCGTGTGCCTCGTCGGCAGGGCCTTCAAGTCGGCGGCTATCAGCCTCGGCAGTATCTCGCTCAGCGTCGTAGGCTGATCCTCCGCCTGAGCGAGGCCGAATCTCGCGAGGCCCAGGGTCCAGTCCGCGGAAGCTACCGGGGCCGTCGGGGGCGAGGCCGGCGTAGCAGCGGGAACGGCGGCGGTCGTCTGCGCGGGAAGGCCGAGCGCCGCCGCCGAGAGAAGGACGGCGGCAATGATCGCCGGCTGTCGCATCGTCGCGCTCACCCTTTCCTAAAGGTCCTCGTCCTCTGCCTCGTCTGAGCTATCGGAGCCGGCGGCGCCGCCCTGCCACTTCCAGCGCATGTAGTTCTCGATGAACGGATCGATGTCCCCGTCCATTACGGCCTGGACGTTCCCGACCGCGAACTTGTTGCGGTGGTCCTTGACCATCGTATACGGCTGGAACACATAGGATCGGATCTGCGAGCCCCAGGCGATTTCCTTCTTCTCGGCCGCATACTTGGAATTCTCTTTTTCCTTCTCGAGCCTGTAGTGCTCGTAGAGCCGCGATTTAAGGACGCTCATCGCGACGTCCTTGTTCTTATATTGGCTGCGCTCGTTCTGGCAGGTGACGACGATACCGGTCGGCAAGTGCGTCATCCGCACGGCCGAATCGGTCTTGTTGACTTTCTGCCCGCCCGCGCCGCCCGCGCGATAGGTGTCGATCCGCAGATCCTCGGGACGGATATCCAGCTCGATTGAATCGTCGAGAACTGGGAAAATATAGACGGAGGCAAAGGAGGTATGGCGCCGCGCGTTCGAGTCGAAGGGGGAAATCCGAACGAGTCGGTGCACACCGGACTCGCCCTTGAGGTAGCCGTAGGCGTAATCGCCTTCTATCTCGAGCGTGGCCGACTTTATGCCGCCCTCCACCTCGAGTAGGTCGATGACCTCGGCCTTGAATTTCCTTCGTTCCGCCCAGCGCGTATACATGCGAAGGAGCATATAGGCCCAGTCGCAGGCCTCGGTGCCGCCGGTGCCGGCATGGATCGTAAGGAAGGAGGCGGAGCGATCGGCCTCGCCGGATAGCAGCTCGAGGATCGAAGCCTTGTCGAAGCGGTCCGTGATATCCTTGAAGGAGGCTCGGATATCCGACTCCATGGACTCGTCGCCCTCGTCCTTGGCCATCCTGAGCACGTCGTCGAGCGCCTCCGAGTCGGCCTTGAGCCGCGTCCAGGTCTCGAGCCTGTCGCGCAGCTGCTTGATCTCGGTCATTATTTTGCCAGCACGCGCCCCGTCGTTCCAGAAGCCCGGCGCGGCGGTCAATCCTTCTTTTTCGATTATCCTCTTGTCTATCGCCGCGGCGTCAAAGACGCCCCCAGATGTCGAGGATTTCCCCGCGAAGCGAGGCAACGGGAGTCGCGATGTCGTCGAGCATTGGATCCTCCGGGGTAGTACGCCCTTAAATTCGCGGGGCTGTACGCGACTAGTCATGCTTTGGGTCGCGCGCGACCTTTTATTCTTTTGGTCGCGAGGGGTCTCGGACGATGATCCTGCGCCACTTGTTGTCCTTGAGGACGGTCATGGCCAGGGTCCCCTCGACCGGGAACTGGTAAAGGCGGACCGTGTCGTAGGAATCGGTCAGCTTGTCGATGTCGCGCTTGAGGGCGGCGAGCAGCTTCTCCGAGATGGATGAGCATTCGAAGCACGCTTTCTGCACGCGCTCGAAACCGTACTGGGGCAGCAGGTTGTAAAGCGCGGCCCGCGAGTCTTCGTTTCCCATATCGCAGACCACGGACACGAACATGGGCCTATGGTATCGGAAAAAGCATGAGCCGTCAATTCGAGGCCTGTTAAGGCGAAATCCTCCTGGAACTGAGGCAGGAAATCCGATAATAATACCAATATGAAGATTCGGAAGCCACGCGCCACGCTCGCCCTGATCGCATGCCTCGGCATCGCTGCCGCCTCGGCCCAGACCCAGGGGTCGAATAGCGTCTTCTCTCCCTTTCCCTCGCGGCTACGGGCGGCGGTCAAGGACAATCTAGTCATCCTCACGTGGACGGATTCTCCCGACCTGAAGGGGAGGTATGTGGTCTACCGCTCGAGCGCAGCGCCTAGCTCAGACAACCTAGCCTCTGCGGCGAGGCTGGGGGAAGTAGCCTCCGGCGCGCAAACCTATACGGATACGCCTCCGGATTCCAAGCCCTATTACTATGCCGTCCTAGCCCTCGCCGACGACGCGTCGCCGTATCAAGTCTTTATCCCGGCCAAGAACACGACGACGATCGGCATTTCAGTCGCGCAAGCCAACCCGGCGAAAGCCTCCCCTCCCGCGGCTGAAGCCTCCGCCCCTTCTGCGACTTCAGCCTCCCCCCCTAGCGCCCCAGCGGCGCCTGTCTCAAAAACGCCGGCCGCAGCGGCATCGCCGACGGCTCAGGCCTTCGTATCCGGCCTCACGGCCAAGGTGAAGGGCGACGCAATAGTCCTGAGCTACCGGGCTTCTCCGAAATCGCGGCTCGTGCTCTACCGGGGATCGATGCCTTTATCGGAGGCGGCGGATCTCCTGGACGCGACCCTCATAGCGGCCTTTACGGACAAGGACGGCAGCTTTGCGGACTTTCCCGTGCCCGGGGTGGATTATTACTACGCGATACTCGGGGAGGAGGACTTGAAGGCCGGCCGTATAAGCCTGGCAGCCGGGGCAAATTCCTTGACGGGTCCCGTCCAGGTCCGCGCGGCGGCGATCTCCGCGGGCTTCGCCGAGACTCCCCCGGCTTCGAGGACCCCGCCCCTGCCCTACTTCCTCATGGAGGACGGGTCTGCCGGAGGCGGGCAACCCCTTCCCCAGGACGAGGGCCCGCCGCCCTCCCGGCCCGTGAGCCCTGAAACCGAGAAAGCGATCTCCGCACTTTTAGCCAAGGCGCCCCACATCAACCTGGCGATGCCGACCACGACGATCCTGCCCGAGGAGCTCGCCGCTCCCTCGGGCGGGGAGGACTATGCCCTGTCCCTCATCGTCGCGGACAGGATCGCCGCGAAGGACTGGGTCGGAGCCTCCGACCAGCTTCGAAAATACTTGTCGCTTAATCGCGGGCCGAGAGCCTCGGCCCGGGCCCATTTCTACCTGGGCGAGGCCCTGGCGTTCAAGGGCTCGGGCCGCGAGGCTTTCTTCGAGTTCCTGTCGGCGAGGGACTTTTATCCCCTCGCCGCCAAGCCTTGGATCGAGTACGTCCTCTCGAAGCTCCAGGAGGGATAGGCCTCAGGCTCGCCGATCATCGGGAAAAGCGATAGACGGTCTCGTGCGCCCAGATCTCTCCCGGAAGGAGCCGCGCCGTAGGGAATGACGGCCGATTGGGAGAGTCCGGGAAGAGCTCGGTCTCGAGGCAGAAACCCGCGTGCTTGTCGTATACCGAGCCCCGCTTGCCGGCGAAACCCGCCAAGAAATTGCCGGAATAAAGCTGTACACCTGGCAGCGTGGTAGCGGCGGTCATTCGCCTGCCCGTGATCGGGTCCCTTACGTCTGCGAAATCCCGAAGCCCGGGCTCGTAACGATCGAGCACGAAGCAATGGTCGTAGCCCCCCGCCTCGACGATATCCTTCCCGATCTTCTTCGGCGTCCTGAAATCGAAGGGGCCGCCCGCCACAGCGATCGGCTCGCCGGATGGAATCAGGCCTTGGCCCACCGGGATGTATTTCGAGCAGGCCAGGGAGAGCTCGTGGTCGAGAATGGTCCCGCTCCCCTCTCCTCGAAGGTTGAAATACGCGTGGTTCGTCAGGTTTACTACCGTCTCGGCGCTCGTCCTCGCCTCGTAGGAAATCGATAAGGCCCCGTCCCCGCCGAGGGCGAAGGTCACGGTGACGTCCAGTTTCCCAGGATAGCCTTCCTCCCCGTCCGGGCTCGTCCGCGAAAAGCGGAGGGCAGGGCCCTTCGGGCCGTCGGACGGCTCGGACTTCCAGACGAAGGTGTTGAAGCCCTTGCGGCCGCCGTGAAGGTGATTGACGCCGTCGTTAGCCGCGAGGGGATATTCCCTGCCGCCGAGGGAGAAGCGGCTTCCCCCTATCCTGTTGGCGAAGCGTCCAACGGTTACGCCGAAGAATGGATGCTTCGCGGCGTAGCCTCCGAGCGTCGAGCAGCCGAGCAGGACGTCATCGGCGCCGCCCCTCCCATCGGGGAGGAGTATGGACACGAGGGTAGCGCCGTAGTCGCTGAAGGTCGCCGTGATCTCGCCGGACTTGATTATGAAGAGGGACGCCTCCTCGCCGCCGGCCAGAAGGCCGAAGTTCTTCTTCTCTATGGACATGTTCCGCTCCTTTGCTAGGCTATTCTGTAGTATCTGCGCACGAGCCGCTCGAAGGCGCGTGCGGGAAGCCATCGTCGCGAGAAGGCTAGCATTCGGCGAGGGAGTCCTCCCGCGGTCCTCCGCAAGGGCAGGCGCCTCGCCGCCAAGGCGGCGTAGATGGCCCGCGCGGCCAGCAGCGGCTCGGTGCCGTTCGCCTCGTCCCTCGATAGAACGCCGAGCGTCGCCTCGAGCCGAGCCCTGTAGTGGCTGGATTCGTTGGCGCCCGCCGCGAGGAGCCGCCTTTGGCCGAAGGCCGTACGGAACGATCCGATCCCGATAACACCGACCTCGATTCCGAAGGAGGCGACCTCCGCCCGGAGGCTTTCCGCCATGCCCTCGATGGCGTGATAGCTCGCCGAGTAATAGCCCTGGAAGGGTGTGGCGACTACGCCCTCGAGGGCCCCCACTATGAGGATGCGGCCCCTGCCGGCCTCGCGCATCCCGGGCAGGAAGGCCTTGATGGTCCGCAGTGTCCCGAAAAAATCGAGGTTCATGACAGCCTGGGCTTCTTCAAGGCTTCCGTCTTCGACCGACCCGACGAAACCCGAGCCGGCGCAGCATATCAGGGAATCGACCTTCCCCTCCGCGGCATAGATCTTTTCGCAGGCTTTATGGGCGGAGGCCCCGTCGGCCAGATCGAGGGGGAGCATTTCGAAGAATTCGTCGGCCTTGCGCGAATAGGCGGCCGGGTTGCGGCAGGTCCCATAAACCCGATTGCCCTTCTTCGCGAGGAAGGTCGCGCAGGCGTTGCCTATGCCGCTGGACGCGCCTGTCACCACAACGACGCACTCGCGATTCTCCATGGGCGGGCTCCTTTGACCCGGCATCCTACTGCGAATAACACATCCGGGCAAGGTCGTTCGCTTGACAGAGTCGGGAGCCGCGGGTTATACGGGCGAATGAAGTCGTCACAACGAGGAATTCCGGCCGGCGCCGCTCTCGCGAGCCTGTTCGCCGCCCTATGCTGCGCGGGCGCCTATATCTCCATTCCCTTGCCGATCGGGCCGGTCCCCCTCACCCTCACCAACCTCTTCGCCGTTACGGGCGGGCTCCTCCTCGGGCCCCTATGGGGTCCACTCGCCTGCCTCGCCTACATCGCGATAGGCGCCCTCGGTTTCCCCGTATTTTCGGGCGGCCGGGGGGGGCTCGCCCACCTGGCAGGACCCACCGGCGGCTACTTGGTCGGCTACGCGGTCGCTGCCCTCGCCTCGGGCTTGCTGGCGCGAAAAAGGGGCGCTCTCGCCTCGGCCCTCGGATCCGCCATCGGTTTCGCGACTATCCTCGCCCTCGGCGCGGTAGGGCTGAAAGTCCTCAATGACATTCCCTGGGGCAAGGCCATTGCGGCGGGAGTCCTGCCCTTCCTTCCCGGGGACGCCATCAAGGCCGCCCTCGCCGCCGTCCTATGCCGCCGCCTCGGCCCCTTCGTCGATTCATTGACCGGAGCGCGTGATGGCTCCGCCTGATGCGGCCGTAATTAGGGCTAAGTCCCTCGGGCACCGCTTCGCCGATGGCGCCTGGGCTTTCCGCGGCCTGAACTTCAGCGTGTCGCCCGGCGAGATTACGGTCCTCGCGGGCCGCAACGGGGCGGGTAAGACCTTCCTCGCCAAGCACCTGGCGGGGCTCCTCGAGCCGACCGAGGGATCGGTCCTCGTCGAAGGGCGGGCCATGAAGGATATCGAAGGTAGTCGGGCCTGCCTCGTCGGCTACGTCTTCCAGGACGCCCGCCTGCAGACGGTCGGTGAGACCGTCCTCGACGACGCACTCTTCGGTCCGACCAACCTCGGGCAGGCGCCCGCGGACTGCCTTTCGAGGGCGCGTTCCGCCCTGCTCGCCTGCGGTCTAGCCGATCGCGAGGAGAGCTTCGTCCATCGCCTTTCTGGCGGGGAGCTCAGGCGGCTCGCCATCGCCGGCGTCCTCGCGATGAGGCCCAAGGCGATAATATTGGACGAACCCTTCGTCAATCTGGATATGGGAGGAGTCAAGGCCGTCTCGACGATCTGCCTCGAAATCGCCAGAGAAGGCCTTGCGGTCCTCATCGTCACCCATGAGATCGAGAAGGCTCTCGGCTTGGCCAATAGCTTCGCCGTCATGGATTCGGGCAGGATCGTCCTTTCTGGCGAGCCTTCGGCGGTACTCGCGGCCGGCGTCGAGTCCTACGGCCTCCGCGACCCCTTCCGCTCCCCGCAGCGGGTCGAGGATCTCTCATGGCTCGACTAGGCCCGGTGTCTTCGCTCGATCCGTCCTGCAGGCTAATCTGCCTCGCCCTCGCATCCTCGTCCCTCATTTTTTCAGGCGCGCCCCTCTCCGCCCTCCTCTCGCTCTGCTTCCTCATACTTCTATTCATGGAGGGACAAAGGCCGGCCGCCATTATCAAGGACACGGCCTTCGTCGCCGCTCTCACCCTCTTCATCCTCGCGCTGCGCTTCTTCGGAACCCGCGGGGCCCTCGGCGACAGCCTCGCCATACTCGGAGACACGGGGGAATATGGCCTCAGGCTGCTCGCGGCCTTCTTGGCCGGAAGGCTCTTTTACCTTTCCACGACGAGCCCGCAGCTGCGTGACGCCGCGACGCGCCTGGCTCGACGGATGCCCCTGCTCGGGCGGACCGACATCGGCTTGGGGCTGGCCCTCATACTCGGCCTCGTTCCCGTGATCTTCGACGAGTGGGCCTCGTCCCTCGAGGCTGCCCGGTCCAGAGGGATGCCGCGAAGGCCGGGCCTATCCATGCAGGCCCTCTTCGTGGCGGCTTTTTTGCGCAGGCTCATGCTGAGGTCGGTGGCGACGCCTGAAGCCTTGTTCGCCAGAGGCTGGTCGAGGGAACGGGGCCTCCCCCCATCGACGTGGAGGGCTCGGGATAGCCTCGCCGCGCTGGCCTGTCTAAGCCTGTTCCTCGGGGTCCTGCTTCTTCCTGTATAGCATTGTATACGAAACTTACTTTAATTTGTTGCCGCAGCTAGCTTTCGCGAGGGCTTTCTCGCGCGCCTCGAACGCCAGCGCAACGATCCGTACGATCGCATCGGGCTTCCAAAGCTCTGTATTGATAACTAGATCGGCGTCCGAGAGGTCGTCGTTATCGATTCCGTATATCTTGAGATAGCGTTCGTGGTCGCTCTCGTCCCGCTCTTTCGTGAAGGCCAGCTTATCCGCCAAGTCGGCGCCTTCGCGCTCGTGTATTCTCCCTGCCCGCACCTCGAGGCTGCTGGCCAGGTAGACGCGCAGGGTCGCGTCGGGCAGGAGCCAGATGGCCAGCCTCGAGCCGATCACGCAATCGCCCTCGTGCGCGAGCTCTACCTGCTTCGCGTCGAGTTCCCTGTCGTAGGAATAATCCGGCTCCTCGTTCGCGAGCCGAAGCATCTCCTCGAAGGAGATTCCCTTGTCGGTCGCCATCGTGCGGAAGGTATAGTTTATGAGCCGCACTCCCAGGCGCTCCGAGAGGAGCTTGCTCACGGTCGAGTTGCCGCAGCCGCTCTTGCCGGAGATCGCTACGATGCGCGGAGCCATGTGCTCTCCTTCATTCGATATTCCGGAGCTGCTCCCGGATGTTCTCGAGGGCGTCCTTGAGCTCTACCACCGTCCGGCTTACGGCGAGCAGCATGCTCTTGGAGCCGATCGTGTTGACCTCGCGGTTGATCTCCTGGCAGAGGAAGTCGAGCTTCTTGCCGGGAGAGCCCTCGGACTCCATTATAGCCGAGAAGGACTCGATGTGCGCCGCGAGTCGCGAGAGTTCCTCGTTTATCGTGTACTTCATGAGGGCGGAGGCGATCTCAGCGAGGACCCGCCCCTCGTCGACCGCGTCGCCCATGACGTCCTTGAACTTCGACCCCAGCTGCGTCCTGATGGTGCTGTCCATCTCGGGAACCTTCTCCCTGATGAGGAGGACGGAGGCGGTCACCCTCGCGAGCTGGGACTCGATGTCGGCGCGGGCCGAGGCGCCCTCGAGGAGCCTGGAAGACTCGTAATCCGCGAAGCAGGCATCGAGCTCGGGAAGCACGCGGGACCAGAGGGCCTCGTCGTCGACCTCGCGGTCGAAGGAAACGACGCCCTCGAAGCCGAGGATCGAGCCTAGGCTCACCGGCTCCTCGATGCCGCAGGCCTCGGCGATCCGACCGAGGACGGCGGCGACCGCCATGGCCGCGCCTATGTCCGCGTTGGCCTCGACCGGGGCGTCGAACTCGCGGACCCTGAGCCAGGCCTCGACCTTGCCGTGCACGATCCGTTCGGAGAGGTAGGAGCGAATGCGCGGCTCGAGCTTGGCGAGGTAGGGAGGGAGGGATACCGAGAGGTCGAGATAGCGGTTGTTGTAGGATTTAATCTCGAGGCTGCCCCGAAAGCCCTGTTGGGCGATATCGCGGTGCGAATAGCCGGTCATGCTTTTGATCATCGGCCGGTCCCCCCGGAGGCGAAGAGCGCGAGAAGCGCCTCGCCGAGCTTCCAATTATCGCCGGCCCCCATCGTGAGAAAGAGGTCCCCGCTCTTGAGCCTCGTCGCCAGGTCGCCCTGGCCCTCGAGGACGCCCTCGTAGAAATGGCTGGGCCTGGAGGGCTTGCGTACTCGGGCCGCGTCGAAAAGGCTCCTGCCGCTGACGCTCGGGTCGGGAGCCTCGCGCGCGGACGCGTATATGCCGTGCATGACGATGGCGTCGGCTTCGTCGAGGCTCGCCGCGAATTCGCCGAAGAGCGCCTTCGTCCGCGAATAGGTGTGGGACATGAAATCCACGACGAGCCGGCGCCCGGGCCAGAATTCCTTGATGCCGCGGATCGTGTCGCGTATCGCCGTCGGATGGTGCCCGTAATCGTCCATGAAAAGGACGCCCCCGGCCTCGCCGAGGATTTCTGAGCGGCGTTTGGACCCGGAGAAGCGAGCGAGGGCGGCGCGGGCGGCCTCGAGCTCCGTCGCGCCGGGCAGGGCCGGGGCGGGTCCCGTCGCTCCCCTCTCCTTTTCGAGGATCGAGAAGGAGAGGGCGAGGGCCGCGCAGGCGTCGAGGGCGATATGCCTCCCCGGCACGCGAAGGCTGAACTCGGAATCGAGGCTGGCCAGGCGGAAGCGGGCTTCCCCGTCCCCGGCCCGGTAATCGACCAGGCGGTACCTCCCGCCGGCCGATTCTCCGTAAGGCGTGAGGGCGATATCCGGGCGCTCGACCGCGATGTCGCGGGCGGCCGAGGATGCGCCCCGATCGTCGGCGCAAAAAATCAGTTCCCCGCCCTTCGGCAAGAGACGGATATAGTCGAGGAAGGCGGAGTAGATATCGGCATAGGCAGGGAAGAAGTCCTGATGGTCGCTCTCGATGCTCGTGAGCACGATACGCGAGGGCCGGAAGGACAGGAAGTGGCGCCTGTACTCGCAGGTCTCGGCTACGAAGTAGCGGTCGCCTCGAATGAGGGTCGAGCGGTTCCCGAAGCTCGAGACGGAGGAGCCCGCCAATACGGTCGCTGGCAAGCCGAGGGCCGCGATGACGCTGCCGGCGAGGGCGGTAGTGGTAGTCTTCCCGTGCACGCCGGCGATGCCCGACGAGTCGGAGCGTAGGGAGAGGGCGCCGAGGGCCTCCGGGTAATTCATGACCGGCAGGCCCCGGCGCGCCGCCTCGAGGAGCTGCGGGTTGCTCTCGCGGTCGTAGGCTGCGGAATGGATCACTAGCCGGGTGCCGTCGCCCAGCCGGGAGGAGTCGAAGCCAACGCTCATTTCGACGCCTAGGGCCTCGAGTATCGCGTCCGTGTAGAAGACGTCCGCGACGTCGCTTCCCGAGAGCCGCGCCCCGCGGTCGGATAGGATTTCCGCGAGGGCGGCCATGCCCGTGCCCTTCGCCCCCACCAGGTGTATGGCAAGTCCCTCGAGCGATTCGGGGAGGCTCGGGGCCGGCGGCGCGTTCACGGCTCCCATCAGGTCCGCAATTCGAGGGTTATCGACAGCCTCCTGCCGGAATCGGCGGGGATGTCGAGGTCCCAGCCGAGGACGAGGCCGCAGCCTTGGTACCATGAGGCCGAGGAGGCGCCGCTTCCCTCGGACAGGACCGGGGAGTGGGAGAGGGAGAAGGGGAGATCGGAGCGTATCTCGATCTTCTCGTCCTTGGCGAGGTTATGGAGCTTGAGTCCGTTCAGATCGGACTCGACGCATTTGCGGCCGGTCTCGAGGGCTATCTCCTCCCGCGCCCGGATGCCCGCGAGGGCCACGGCATCCGCGGAGAAGCCGGCGGCGAGATTGAACTCGACGCCCAGTCGAAGCGCGATCGGAACCGATTCCTTGTTCGAGATCTCGTAGTCCACCGTAAGCCCTCCCTTCCGGAAGGAGTAGGTCTTCTTGAGGGAGAGGGAGCGATTCTTGCCGCCGAGCTCCGCCGTCCCCTCGCGGAACAAGGACGCCACGCTCGCCGGGCGCTCGGCCTCGACGAGGGCGTAGCGCGCGTCGGAGAAGCCGCCCTTGTCGGCGCCGAAGCCGCCTTTCTCGGAAATGCGGTCGCGGAAGCAGAGTCGCCTGGGGAGGTCCGAGCGGCAGTCCATGACGTTGACGTAGTTGGTCCTCGTCTTGAAGGAATCGAGCTCGGAGAGACAGGCGCCGCGGAGCTGCACGTAGGCGTTCAGGTCGGCGCCCTGGTACATGATCTCCTTGGCGCCGTCGAAATCCATATCCGCGGAGATGATGCCGGGCGAGAAGGAGCCGCGCTGCCTCGTGATCTTCTCGGACTCGATCAGTGCGGAGTAGGCCGCCGCCCTTACGGGCAGCCGGGCGATGCCTCCGTCGGGCCCGCGCCAATAGGCGCCGCCGCACTGCCCCCTCCAGAGCTCTTCCTGCGCCGTCTTCTTGCGGGACTTGTCTCCCCGCAGCTGGCCGACGAGTATGCGCACGTAATGCATCTTGGCGTAGAGGGCGAGGCTCTCCTCGTGCCGTAGGAGCAGGCGGCGAGGGCTGCCGGCCAAGTCGGGAGCCGACTCCTTGGGCTTATGGTGGGACTCGGGCATGCTGCGCTCCATGAGGAGGGAAGAGGCGCAGCCCGGGAAGTAGGCCCTGCCGAAATCCCGCGCGCCCTTAAGATAGCGGGATGGCGTCGTGGTCTCGAACTGCAGGCCCTCGCGCTGGAGCGCCGCGAAGGACCTCTCGAAGAAGACGTCGGGCGACTCGAGCTTGGACGCGGCCCAAAGGGCCTTCGCGGACTCACCCGGGAAAAGCAGGGTATACAGCCGCTGCTCGCCGACGCGCGAGACGAGGCTCGAGAGGGCCTCGGTGATGGGCAACGGCGAGGGGAGGCTCTCGAGCGCGTCGAAGACCGGGAAGACGACGAGGCTCCGCCCCTGATCCTCGGTCATCACTGGAGAGCCGAGCTCCTTCGGTGCCGCGCCCGCGATGCGGAAATGCTTTTCAGTGAGGAAAGTGTAGTCGAAGCCGCAGGCTTGGAGCGAGGACGCGAGGCTCGGCTCCCACGCATAGTCGGTGAGCCAGCAGCCTCGCGGACGCTTGCTGAAGGTCCGCCTGATATGGGTAGTGAGTAGCTCGACTTGCCCGAGGCGGTCGGGGCCCGGAATGAGGGGGAATATCGGGGCAAAGTACCCACCCCCGAGCAGCTCGATCTGCTTGCGAAGGACCATTTCCTTCAAGAGCATCAGGAATTCGGGATGCCTCGATTCGAGCCAGCGCAGGACCGTGCCGGAATAGTGCAGGACGGCGGCGATATCCGCGAATCGATACAGCACCGAGAGGAAGGGGCGCCAGCAGACCTGGTAAGTCTCCTCGAACGCCGGTTCTTCCGTGCCCTCGGGCATGAGATTATAGGCGCCGATTATGACATTACTTCTTTGCATTCAACGATCATCCTCGGGTGTACGAGGGCGAGTATATACTAGCGCTCGTTCTTGCGGAAAGGGGAACGGCGTTTTTTTTCGGAGCCCGCCAGCGCGATCGTCCCGTTCGGGCATCGTTCCGCGATGTCGGCCCACAGCCCTCCGGAAGCCTCCGGATTCTCCCTCGCGAGGGAGCCGGAGAGGGAGAATTCGGAGCGTCCCGATAGCCGCGCGCACTCGCCACAGGCGTCGCAGGCCGCCGAGCATTCGGCTAGCCTATCCTCCCTCGCCGTCGCGGACGCGCAGGCGACGTACCAGGCCTGCTCCCTCGGCACGAGCGATATGACGCCCGTCGGGCACATCCTCGCGCACTCGCCGCAACCCGTGCAGATCGCGGGGTCGACGTAGGCGAGGCCGGAGGAGACGCGGATCGCGCCGAGGCCGCAGGCCGCTGCGCAGGAACCGAGGCCGACGCAGCCTTCCTTGCAGCGCTTGGGGCCGCCGTCGAGCTCCACCGCAGACCGGCAATCGTCGCGGCCGTCGTAGGAGAAGGCCGTGGCCGCGACGCCGACCCTGCCGCCGCAGCGCACTACAGCGCGAAAGGCGGTCCCGCGCGCGTCGCCCGCCCGCTCGGACAGGACGCCGCGCAGCAGCGATTCGAGGCGGGAGCCGCCGGGAGGGCAGAGGGCCGGATCGGCGCCCTCGCCGTCGACCGCGCCCGCGTAGGCCCGGCAATCGCCGTAGCCGCAGAGGCCACAATCGTAGCCGGGCAGCATCGAGTCGATTCGCAGGGTTTCGGGATCGGCCTTTTTCCGCTTTTTCCATGCCGAGTAGAGGAAGGAGGTGCCGAAGGACGACGCGATCGCCGCGAGGAGCACTATCGCGAGATCGAGCCAGATCATGGTTTCACACCGCCACTCCGCTGACGAAGGCCGCGTCCACGCCCATCAGGGCGAGGGCCATGAGTCCCGCGGAGATGAGCATGGCGGGGGCGCCTTTGAAGGGATGGGGGAGCTCGCTGAGCTCGAGCCTCTCCCGTATGGATTCTAGGAGCACGGTAGCCATCCAATAGCCGAGCCCGGAGGCGGCGCTAGCCGCGAGGGCCTCGGGGAGGGCGTAGCCCCCGTTCGAGGAGATGAGGGCGATCCCGAAGACGAGGCTGCCTACGAGGAGGTCGTCGGCGTTCGCGCCTATCCTCAGGAGGAGGCCGTCGCCCGCGTTGGAAGCCGCCCTCGCGACGAACTTCAGGAGAGGGACGGCGAGCAGCGCGAAAAAAAGGATATCCAGGGATCCGAGGCCGAGGGGCGAGAGCAGGAGCGAATGCACCGTCCAGAGGAAGGCCGAGGCCAGGAGGTTCACGCAGGCGAGGGCCAGGGCCGAGGCGAACTGGCCGCTCTGGCCACGGACCCGCCCCTGCCCGGGAAGGGAGCCGAGCCCGTATGCCAGGAGGGCGTTGGAGGCGAAAACGGAGGTGACGACGATTCCGAGGTAGCTCAGGGTTGGCTCCTTCCGCGCGCGCGGACCATGCCGCGGTAGGCGGCGACGAGGAAGCCGAGGAGGATGAAGCCGCCGGCCGGGGAGACGAGCATCCGCGCGGGCGCGAAATCGACGAGCTCGAGGCGCGCGGGCGAGATCCCGGGAGTGGGCAGGGTCAGAGTACCGAGGCCTAGGATCTCCCGGAATCCGCCGACGAATGCCGCGGTGAGCAGGAACATGAGCGCCTCGAGGGCGACCTGGGCGAAGCGGGAGCTGCCGTCCGGGCCGAGGCCCTCGGGAGTCGAGCTGCGGCGAAGGGTGGAGAGGCTGAGGCCGCTCACCGCGAGGAGGGGCAGGTAGATCCATAGCCCCGCCGCGATGGGGGGCGAGTACGCGCGCGCGCAGGAGGCGTAGGCCAAGGCGGCCGCCGCCGAGAGGGCTATCGTGGCTGGAGCCTGCAGGCGATCCGCGATGATCGCTCGGGTGGCCGGCACCACCGCTCCTAGCAGCAAGGCGCAGAGAGCGGCGCCGAGGCCGTAGACTATTCCCTCGGCCAGGCTCCTCGAGGCGGCTACGAGAGGGCAGATCCCGACCAGCCCCGCGAAGATCGGATTCGGCACGAATCGTTCTCTCATGATTTGGGCTCCGTCCCGCTCTTGGCCATGTAACGCGCCTGCGCCGACGCGCGGGCCAGGACCTCGTCGACGTCGGGGAAGTCGAGGGCGAGGTTCTTGGGGTCCTGCGACAGCCGAGAGGCGCAACTCCCAAGGAAGCGCAGATCCATCACCTCGCCCCTGGGCGTGAAACGCGCCGCTATCAAGGCGCTGCCCGCGGCCGATCGAAGCGTTATGACCGCGGCGTATGCGGGGCCGGAATCGGCCTGTATCAGGTAGAAGCGGCCGAAGGTGGGATCGTCCGAGCGGCCGGCGAGGGCGATGGACGCTCCCGCCGGCGCGAGTGCGGCTCGCTCCTCGGCCGCGACGCGCGAGTCCGCGAAGAACGAGACTACCCCGACCACGAGGGCGAGGAGACCAAGGGCCGAGGCGACGGCGAGGTTCTCGATTATCCTCTCGCGCTTATCGAGCGCCATTGGCGTTCCCTCCCCGCGCCGTTCCGGCCGAAGCCTTGGCGGCTCGGCGCCGAGTTGCGGCCGTATCGAGCCTCGCGATGGCCGGCACCGCGCAGTTCATCATGATTACCGCGAAGGCGCTTCCCTCGGCGGAGGCCCCGAAGGTCCGCAGGAGGAAGACCAGGGAGCCGGTTCCCGCCCCGAATATCAGCATCCCGGCCCTCGACGAGGGTGAGGTAACGGGATCGGGCGCCATGAAGAACGTCACGAGCAGGAAGGACCCGCTCAGGACGGAGAAGAGCACGTCCCCGGCGAAGAAGCCGTTACCGAGGGAGAGTCCTCCGAAAGCCCAGGTCAATAGAGCGAAGGACCCGATT
The DNA here is from genome assembly GCA_025355995.1 of Spirochaetaceae bacterium. Taxonomy (GTDB): domain Bacteria; phylum Spirochaetota; class Spirochaetia; order Treponematales; family Rectinemataceae; genus UBA1306. The sequence continues at coordinate 19,137 of JANXYQ010000024.1, forward strand.
ATGGAGGCTGGGACTTCCCAGCGGATTACCCTGCGCGAGAGGAGGATCACCGAGGCCGCGAGGATGAGAATGGCGGATAGCTCGCCCAGGGCTCCGGCCTTGTTGCCGAGGAGGAGATCGATATAGCCGCCGGGCAGGTCAGCCCCGAGGGGGGAGAAGATGCCTCGGTTGAGGGCTTCGGTGACCGAGGCGTCGATGCCGCTGGCCCTCATGCCGCCCGCGACTAGGATATCCATGTTGCTGGAGCCCGCGATGGCGGCCGCCGCGTGGGAGCGGGCGAAACCGAGGGGAGTCGCGCCGCTGATGCCTGCGAGGCCTGCCAGGTGATGGGGCGTAGCCCACGCGCGCATCTGGGCCGGCCAATTGACTAGCGAGAAGGCTATTCCCGCCAGGGCCGGGTTCATCCAGTTCGAGCCGAGGCCGCCGAAAGCGCCTTTGACTACGGACACCGCGAAGAGGGAGGCGGCCGCGGGGATAAGGGGCGAAATGCCCGGAGGCATAGCCATGCCGACGAGGAGGCCGGTCAGGAAGGCGGAGCCGTCCCAGAGCGTGAAGCGTCGCATGAGGGCGCCGGCGCAAGCCTCCCCGACCAGGGCGCCGCCGACGGATGCGGCGACGACGATGGCGGCGGTAAAGCCGAAGCAATATATCCCCCAGCCGAGCGCCGGCAGGAGCGCGGCCGCCGTGCCCCATATCAGCGAGGCGCTCGTCCTCTTTTTGAAGGCGTAGGGCGCATCGCCGATGGAGAGGTTTTTCGCGCGCCTCATCGAGGGGCCTCCCCTAGCGAATGCGATTCCGCGGCGAAGGAGGCTACGAGGGGCACGCGGGATGGGCATACGTAGCCGCAGGCGCCGCACACCGTGCAGTAGCCGAGCCCCAGCTCGAGGGCGCGCAGCCTGAGTCCCCGCTTGACCAGCCGGAATAGGATATCGGGATCGAGGCGTTCGGGGCAGACCTCGGCGCAGCGCCCGCACCGGATGCAGGGCGATCTCAGCAGCGAGCCAACTTCCTCAGAATCCAGCGCGATCACGGCCGAAGTCGTTTTAGTTATCGGCGCGTCCAGATCGTGCACGGAATGCCCTCGCAGGACGCCTCCGAGGACCAATCTCGCAGGGGGCCCGAGGAATCCGCCGCATTCCTCGATCAGGTCGCCGATGGGAGTGCCGATCCGCACCTTGAGCACGGCGGGCCGCTTGAGCGCTCCGCCGCTCACGGAGACGTAGCGCTCGACCATCGGCCGGGCCAGAACGATGGCCTCGTAGGCCGCGAAGACGGTGGAGGGCCTCAAGATTACTGCGTCGTCCGGGGAGAATTTCCTCGAGCCGTCGACCGCCTCCAGGAGCTGCCTGGGCATATCCTGCGGGTACCTCGCCTCGAGGCGCACGAGCTCGACATCCGGGCCGTCGTCCGAGGGAGGGGGCAGGGAGGAGTCCTCGGACCTGGTCGTCGCTATCACCGTCCTCTTCGGGGAGAGGATCTTCCGGATGATCGATATCCCTTCCATAAGCTCGGGGCTCTTGTCCGCGAGGAGATGGGCTTCCGCGCGCAGGTAGGGCTCGCACTCGACCGCGTTGATGATGAGGATGCCCGTTTCCTGGCGTTCGCTGAGGAGGTCGAAGAGAGGCAGTCCAGGGGCCTCGGTATCGACGACGCCCCGATCGCGCAGCGTGGACAGGATCTCGTTGCGGCCCATGCTCTTCCATAGGTAGCGCTCGCCCCTGCGGCCTAGGCGATCGAAGGCTCCTTCCAGGGCCACGACGACGGCCTCGGCCCGTCCTCCCTCCGGAAGCGGTGAGATCCGTATGTCGCGCACGACCCCGGGCACGGATGAATGCACGTTAGCCGAAAAAGGCCCGTCGGCCCTTCCGATGACCATCCCCTCCCTGACGTATTCGCCGCGCCTGACGACGCAACGGGCCTGCTTGCCGGAGTGCTGCTTGAGGAGGATGACGGCGCCGTTGGGGAGAAAGGCGTTCTGGGCCGGGCCTCGCTGCTCCCAGTCGAAATCGCCTTCTACCCGGATCCCGCCGTGCCGGAACGTTCGTGAAGGTCTCATGCTTCCTGCCGTAGTTCGCCGGGTACGGCGCTCCTGGCGAAGGGAGCGCTGAAGAGTATTCTTCCGATAGGCGGAACCAAGAGGAATATATACAGCAGGGATTCGATCGGCGCAAGCGGTCGCTCGCCTCCACTCCCTCCCGAGCCGAGCCTGCCCACCGTCGCGGCGCCTTGTCGCAGCAGCATTCCCTCGATGCTGAGCTGGGGCACGGCGGCGTAGGCCGCGCGAGCCCAATCGTCGGTGAAAGCGACGCCCGGGGCATCGGCGGCGCCGCTCCCGGCCTCGGGCAGGCGAGCGGCCGAGAAGGGGTCGGTACGGCCCTCCCCTACCCTCATATAGGGAAGGGCCTCTTGCGTAGCCCTATGCTCGAGGTACGAGGCTAGGCTCGGTAGTCGATCGCCGCCCTCCGAAGGAGCTCGCTGACGGGCCTCCGAGAGCAGGGGACGGAGGCTGCCGCGAATCGACTCGGGGCTAGGAAAGGCGAGGTCCGAGGGCGCGGCCTGCGCGATCGAAGGGGAGAACAGGCGAAAAAGGCCCCAGGCGACCACCGCCCCGCACGCGAGAGTGGCTCTCGAGATCGCTGCTTTGGACAGCGCGGATCGCGAGGAACGGCTCCTCCTGGCGATCGGCATCGGCGTAAATCGCCGTCGGGCGTCCTTGCCCGAGGAGATGAGGGCATAGCCCGAAATTCCCGCGATGGAGCCGAGGGAGGCCAGGGCGAGCGATGGAAGCGACGCGATATTCGCGCACGAGGCCAGGATGGCGGCGAAGGGCAGGGCGAGAGCGGGGGGGGGTTGCAGGGAGAGGGAGCGCAGGGCGTTCCGCATCCCGCCGCCGCGTAAATATTCCTCCAGGGGCATTTCGAGCGCTTCCGCGGCATCTGCTAGGGCTATCCCCCAAAGAGAGCTAAGCACGGCCGCAGTGAGTCCTCCCCTCCCCAAGGCCAGCCAGGGCAGGCAGAGCGCCACGCGGAAAGCGACCGTGTCGATGCCTCGCCACCTGGGAAGGCTCGAGACACGGCCGCTGGCAAGGCAAGCCGCCAGGATGAGCGCAACTGCTGCTAACCAGAAGAGCCCGTCTCCGCCATCTGCCCCTGCGGAGGCAGTGGCTTCGGGCAATCTATATCGCCCCGCATAGGCGGACAGCCCCCGCTCGAGTTCGCGCTCCGATACGGCCCCGGGTCCGAGGAAGGATGACTCTTTCGCGTAATATGCCCGGTATGCCACCCCGCCGACTCGGGCCTGGAACCACAGGCCGAGCCGCTGGATGTAGGCATCGAACCTCGGATCTCCCGGGATCAGGCGAGCCTTCGCGGCTGAGAGCGTCATCGTCTCGAGGCCGCCCCAATTGGAGACCAGGACGGGCTCGCTCGATTCGGAGAGGAGGCCCTTGACGCCGGCCTTGGCGAGGCTTTCTAGCACCTCGGCCTCGGGGATCGCGGCTTCCACGAGGAAGGCGCGGTACCCGATCCACTGCGATCGGGCGCTGCCCCGCGGAAGCGTCCGAAGTGCTAGGATGCCGAGGGCCAGGGCGGCGAGAAGCAGGAACGCCCCGGCCGCGACCCTCCTGTTCCTCCCCGACATAGCTGGGCCTGCGGGCATCTATTCGCCTCAAAGGGTGCAGAAAGCGAGGGCGATGAAGAAACCGAGGAGGCTCCCGATGATGACTTCCGCGGGGTTGTGCCCATGGACTTCCTTGACAGGCCGATAAGGAATCGTGAAGCGGGAATTCAGGTCCTTGCCGAGCTGGTTCAGCGTCCTGGCTTGGATCCCCGCGGCCCGCCGGACGCCCATGGCGTCGCGGATCACCACGAGGGCGAAGAACGCCGCGAGGATGAAGACGCTGGTATCGATGCCCTCCTGGAAGGCGATAGCCGTCGCTATGGAAACCGCCAAGGCGCTGTGGCTCGAAGGCATGCCGCCGGTTTTCCAGAAGAAGGTGACGAGGACGTCTCGGAAATTGCTGGCCTTGGAGCGGAAGATATTGACGACGGCTTTGAGGAACTGCGCAGTCAGGAGACTGAAGATGGCCGAGAGGAAAATCGGATTGGAAAATAAATCCGTCCCCTCGGGACTGGCTGCGACGCTCACCGTTTCAGTTTCCCCGGTACGGCGGACCTTGTCAAGGCGAGGAAGTCTTGACCCTCGGGCATGGGGCGCGTAGATTCGAGACCATGAAAATCACCCCCGTCGAGCGCGAGCTGATAGCCGGACCCGACGACGCGGGAAGGCGGCTGGACAAGGTGCTGCGCGCGATATTGAGCGAAAACCCGCTATCGGAGATATACGCCGCCCTCCGGAAGGGCAGGATCAAGCTGAACGGGGTCAAGGCGTCGCCCGAGACGCGCGTCGCCGCGGGCGACAGGATCCTCGTCGCCGGATTCCCTGGACTCGGCTCCTCCGAGCCCGCCCCCTCGGCGGCCAGGGAGGACCTGGCCAGCCTAGCCGATATGCTGATACTCGCCACCGAACACCTAATCTTCATCGACAAGCCGAGGGGCCTTCTTTCGCAGGGCTCGGACGCCCTGGAAGGAAGGATACGACAAGCCCTCGCCGGCCGGACTGCCGCTTCGCTCTCCTTCGTGCCCGGGCCCCTGCACAGGCTCGACCGGAACACGACGGGCGTGCTCGCCTTCCCGCGGAGCGCCGAGGGCGCGCGGGCCTTCACGTCCATGATGCGCGAGCGGAGGATAATCAAGCGCTACCTCGCCCTCATCGATGGGGATGCGGCAGGTCCCGAAGCATGGCGCGACCGCATCGTCAGGGATTCAGCCGCTATGACGAGCTCGGTCTCTCCCGAAGGAGACGAGGCCTTCGCGGAGATGAGGCCCCTGCTCCGGGGCTCCGGCCGCAGCCTCGTCCTGGTCGTGCTGCATTCTGGGCTCACCCACCAAATTCGGGTCCAAGCCTCCTCCAGGGGCCTGCCCCTCTCGGGCGACGCGAAATACGGCGGCTCCCCCCTTCCCGGAGGCTACATCCTTCACGCGCTGTCACTGGAATTCCCCGAACCGCCCTTCCCCGACCTTCCGGGGCTGGTGACCGCTCCCCTGCCCGGGCCCGCGCGCGCCAGGCTCGCCTCCATTTTCGGCCCGGAGGCGCTGGTCGAGGCGCTGGGCGAGAAGTTAACCGAGCCCAACTCTCCCACGGGCGAGTAGTCCGGAATGGCCGCGGTAGTTCTTTTTTGCCCGCACATGAACTATTATTGATTGATCGGAGGCGCTTATGGGAGACAGCCAAGACATGCGGAGCGTGAACAGGAAATTGCCCGGGAAAGTGACACCGGCGCTAGTCCTGCTCGGCTTCGCCGCGATAGCGGTACTAATAATATTCTCGACCAGCTTCATCGTCGTGGACCAGACCGAGAGGGCGGTGATCACCACCTTCGGCAAGTTCACGAAAGTGGCCCAGCCGGGGCTGGCCTTCAAATGGCCCTTCGGCGTCCAGAAGGCCTATCACGTCAAGACCGAGGTGGTGCAGACCGAGCAATTCGGCTTTCGCACCGACAAAGCAGGCATCGTGACGCAGTATTCCCCCAAGGAATACCCCGAGGAATCGACGATGCTCACGGGCGACCTCAACATCATCAGCGTCGAATGGATCATCCAATATAAGATCACCGACCCCAAGGCCTGGCTCTTCAACGTCAGCGACAAGCAGAAGACGATCCGGGACATTTCCCAGTCGGTCGTCAACCTACTCGTCGGCGACAGGACCATCCTCGGCGTCATCGGGCCCGAGCGGACCGCGATCCAGGAATCGGCCGTACAGATGATGAACGCCAAGTTCACGGAGTTCGGCCTGGGCATCAGCGTGACCCAGGTCCAGCTCCAGAACATCGTACCCCCCAAGGGCGTCCAGGATGCCTTCGAGGACGTCAACAAGGCCATCCAGGACATGAACCGCCTCGTGAACGAGGGCAAGGAAGCCTACAACACCGAGATCCCCAAGGCCCAGGGACAGGCCGAACAGCAGGTCGAGGTCGCCATGGGCTATGCCTCCGAGCGCGTCAACGAGGCCAAGGGCGACGTCGCCCGCTTCGACTCGGTCTACTCCGAGTATCGCAAGGCTCCGGAGGTAACCAGGCAACGGCTCTACTACGAGATGGTCGAGGATGTATTCAAGGGCGAGAAGAACGTGGAGCTCATCGACAAGCGCTTCACCAATTTCCTCCCGCTGAAGAATCTCGACTCCTCCGTCACGAAGGGGGCAGCCCAATGAAGCGCTTCTACCTGATCGCCGGCATCGTCGTCGCCGCCATCATCCTCGTCCTCGTCATCGGGCCCTTCTACATCGTGAACGAGGGCGAGCAGGCCCTCGTGGTGCGCTTCGGCCAGATCATCGGCACCCAGAAATCGGCGGGCCTGAAGCTGAGGTCCCCGTTCATTGATGTCGTCGTCAAATACCCCAAGCAGGTAATGCCCTGGGACGGCGAGCCTCAGCGGATCCAGACCAAGGAAAACCAGTTCATCTGGGTGGATACGACCGCAAGGTGGAGGATCTCGGACCCGGTCAAGTTCTACGAGTCCATCGGCACACTGGAGAGCGCATACGGCAAGCTGGGCGACGTCCTCGACAGCGCTGTGCGGACGATAATCGCCGAGAGCTTCCTCCGCGAGGCGGTTCGCGACTCCAACCGGATCCTCTCGAACGACGTCAAGGAGACCTTCCAGACCGGCGACGCCGCCGGCTCCGAGGCCTTGGCCAATCTGACCCAGAGCAAGATTTCCTACGAGAAGATCGACAAGGGCAGGAGCGTCCTCTTCTCCGAGATGCTCACCTCCGTCAAGCCGATAGTGCCGCAGTACGGCATCGAGGTCATCGACGTCATCCCTCGCCAGATCAAATACTCCGACGAGCTCACCGAGAGCGTCTTCAACCGCATGATCAAGGAGCGAAACCAGATCGCCCAGGCCTTCCGGAGCTACGGCGAGGGCCAGAAAGCCACTATCCTCGGAAAGCTCGAGAACGACAAGCGACGCATCCTCTCCGAGGCCTATACGACGGCCGAGACCACGAAGGGCAAGGCGGACGCGACCGCGGCCAAGATCTACTCCGACTCCTACGGCAAGGATCCGTCCTTCTACGACTATTGGAGGGCAATCGAGTCCTACCGCCAGACCCTGCCCAATTTCACGAAGACCCTGTCTACCGATATGGACTACTTCAAGTACCTGTACGGGACGAAAGGGCGCTAGGAAAGCCCGAGGGAACGGCCCGTGGCCGTTCCCTCGGCTATCTCGGCGAGCCCGACGACAAAATCAACCGAGCGATAGCAATTCCGCCTCCGCGCGCCAGGCGCCGTCCGCGCCCCACTCGAGGCGGGCGAGGGCGCAGCGACCGGACTGCAGCGGGCCGGGGTTGAGCACGAGAGTCTTCCCGGAAAAAGCGGCACAGGGCGATTCGTGTATGTGACCGCTCATCACAGGGGCAGGCCTATCCGGTCCAGCGCGCCTCGAAGGGCGGGAGAGCCGACGTCGACGCCTTTCCTGCGCTCCGCCCCCGAACCTTTGGGCGGAGCGTGGGTGAGGACGATGAGCGGACGGGAGGAGCCCTCCCCTTCGCAAGCTTCCAGGGCGAGGGCCAGGGCTTCGCTCGATTCGCCATCGGATCGCTCGTAGGGAGTCATCACCGACCTTCGGGGGCTGCCACCGGCGCCGATTATCATTGCCCCGGCTGCCGCGACGAGCCGGCCGTCCGCCGAGATCCTCCTATCCTCCAGCACCGCCCTCGCGCCGCTCTTGCCGCAATTGCCCGGGACGAGGGCGATCTTTCCCTCCGCTCCCTCGAGCAGGGCGAGCAGCTTTCTGGCTTCCTGCGCGCCGCCGAAGTCGATGTGGTCCCCGGCCGCGAGGACCAGGTCCGCCTCTGCCGCCATCGCCGGGACTCTGGCGAGGGCGGAGGCCGGTCCGTGGAGGTCGGCGATCGCGAGGATGAGCATGAGCTTATTATACGACGCGCGGCGTTGACCGTCCTGCGGTCCGCCGCTACTATCGGCATGGAGGAAGCGTGCGCCAAATAAAGAATCCCTTCGCGAACCAGCCCGGCTACGGCTGCTTCGGCTGCTCGCCCCAGAACGAGCAGGGCCTCAGGATGAGCTTCGCCGAGGAAGGCGAGGAGGTAGTCTGCGCCTGGGCGCCCGAGCAGCGCTTCGCGGGCTATGGCGGGATACTCCACGGAGGCATCCAGGCTACCCTTCACGACGAGATCGCCTCGTGGCTCGTCTTCGTGAAACTCTCGACCGCCGGCTTCACGGAGAGGCTAGAGATAGACTACCGCAGCCCCGTCCGGATCGACGCAGGTCCCCTCGTCCTGCGCTCTCGCCTCGACCGACTCGAGGGCAACAAGGCTTATATAAAAACGAGCCTTTTCGACGGCAAGGGCAAGCTCGGATCCGAGTCCCTCGCCGTCTATTTCACGCTGCCCCAGCATATAGCGCGCAAGCGGATGGCCTTTCCCGAGGAAGGGGCTTTTTAGCTTAGGTGGAGGCGACTCCCTATTTGAAGGCCATCACGATCGTCCTGGTTACGGTCGGAGGAGGCGCTATATAGCCGCTCTGGATCGATATGTAGGGCATTCCATCGTTTGGGGCGATGGCGATTTGGATAAAGCTCGGCCAGACCGAATCCGTAAAGAGATTGGGGCCCCCGACGAAATCCCAGCTCACGCCATTGAATCGCATAACGTTGACGCTATAGACGTCGGGTCCAGTGGCGATATGGCGCGTATAGGCGAGATAAAGGCTGTCCGAGGAGAGGGGCGCCTTCGAGACAGCGAGCGAGGTCAGCTGGACATCGCTGCCCGAGGTCGAACCCGCGCCGCCGAGATCCCCCCAGTTAGTGCCGTCGAATTTCCACACGCATGCCAAGTAGGCGCCGTCCTGGAAGCCGAGATAGGGTGAACCCGAGGAATCGAAGGCGAGAGAGGTATAATTCGATTAACCGCCATTGAAACCTTCCGAACCGACGAAATTCCACGAGGATCCGTCATAGCTCATGACCGAGGCCTTATACCCGAAATAATCGTCACGGAAGCCTAAATAAGGCTTGCCGGAGGGAGCAATCGCGAGCGAGAGGTAGCTAACCGCGCCGGGTGAAAAGCCGGAGGCAGATCCGACGGTTACCCAGCTCGGGGAAAAGAATTTCTTCACTACGGCCTTGCTGAGGATAGTATCGAAATAGCCAACATAGGGAATATCGCCTGGATCGAGGGCGATGCTGGGCAGGTCCGCGGCATTATTAGAGAAGCCAGGGACTCCAAGTTGATTCCAGGTACCAGTAAAATCGAACGCGGAAATCTTCCCGCCGTTCGAGCCATCGTAAAAGGCGATATAGGGCTGGCTGCCCGAGCTCATCGCCAAGGAAGTATTCAGGACCGATATCGACGCGAATCCGTGTACGACTCCGAGGTAGGACCAGTCCGCGCCGTTCAGATACATTACGCAGGGCACGTTAGTGCCGGCATCGGCGAAGCCGATGTAGGGCGTACCGTCGGCAGCTATCGCCAACGAGGGCGTCGTAATGTCCCCCCCGGTGAAATTGGAGCTGCCCACGAGGACCCAGGAACGTACGTGGAAGCTGGACTGAGAGGCCGAGGAGGGATTCATCCCCGTCTTCGTTGCGGCGGCTTTTATGGTAATAGTCTGGCCGGCGTGGATGGTCAAAGCGCCGGCGATATACAGGGAGGAGCCGCTTGTCGGTGCGCCCGTGGGCGAAATCGGGTCGCTGCCGTCCGCGGTGTAGTAGATCTTCGCGAGGGGAGTCGCGCTGGTTATCGCGACGCCCTGGTCGCTGTCGTAGCTTCCGGGCGCTGGGCTGATCAGCGGCGTCGCGACAGTATCGAACGGCGTCGTGGGAGTAGTAGGTGTTGTCGCAGTCAGGCTTGTGCCGTTCTTGAGTCCTAGGGCTATCTTCTCGTCGTATACCGGCGTATAGCACGAGGCGAGAGACAGCGTCGCAAAGAATGCGAGGCAGCCACGGGCTGGGACTCTCACCAATCTACCATCACCTGCATAAATATATCATGAAAAACGCAATGTCGCGTAAATCGATCATGAATTTACCCAACCGGAATTTTACGGATCGCTCTCCCCTCTTCGTCGATCGCGAAGGCGCTGCCCTCGCCTCCCATTCCGCGGGCGGGACCGTAGCCCGCCTCGAATTCCTCCGGCGTGAGCCTTTGCCCCTCGAAGCGGGGGAAGAGGCTCCAATGCAGCGCATTCTCCGGACCGTGCGGCATTCCATCCGAGCCGAAGAGCAGGTCCGCCCCCGGTACGAAGCCCGCCTCGTCGATGAGCATCCTGAACGGATCGTTTTCGGCGAGATGCCGCGGTATCAGCCGATCCGCGTAATCGACCGAGTCGGCGTTGAAATTGGGTTGGACCGAGAGGGCGATGCCGGCCTCTTTGCAGCCCCGCGCCTGGCTAGCCGATATGAATTGGACGTGCTCGAGCCGGACGGCCGGGAATTCCACACCGTCGCGCGCGAGACCCTCCAGGCAGCGAAGGACCTGGCCGATCGCCTCGTGACCGATCGCATGGGCGGAGAGACAGGCGCCGAATAGGGCGATCTCGGATAGCAGGGCCGAAAGCTCCGCGTCGGAATACAGCAGGGCTCCCTCGGCGCCATCCAGGAAGGCGGCATCCAGGGCCGCGCTCCTCGCGCCGATAGCCCCGTCGAGGAAGATCTTCACGCCCTCGCATCTATCCCGCGAATGGGTGGACAGGCCTCGATAGACCTCGGGAGTCGCCCAGGGCTTTATCCGTCCCGCGTATGCAGAGGCGGATACGACCGAAAGGGCATCCTCACCGGCGATCGTCATGTCCTCGAGGGAGCCGATGCCCAGGACTTCCATCCTTTCCATGAAGGTCGTCAACTTCTCCGCGTCCAGTCCGGCCACGCGGCTGTAGAACACGAAGAGCCTCGGCAGGTTCCGCTCTCCCCAGGCGGGATCGGCGGCCTTCTCGGCGAATTCGGGCCAGAGCTCGCGCACGAAGGGCAGGGCGGAGGGAGAAAGTGCGTAGCCGTGCAAGCTGGCGTTGACGACTAGGGCCGGCGGCAGGCCCGCGAGCTCGGGCGGTCCGAGGGGCAACCGATCCGTCCTCCAGCCCTTGACCAGGCTGAGCCTGTCCCTGGGAAGGCCCGCGAGGAGCCGCATCGCCGCTGCGCCTGAGAGATTCGATAAATCCTGTAATCCCTCGAAAGAGGCGTAGAGGCTAACGTGCGAATGATGGTCGTGGAGGAAGGGGAAGCGGAGTATCCTCTCGTAGCTCATGGCTTCGCCGAGCCCTGGATCCGGAAGAGCGTCGTCACGCAGTCCTCGACGAGAACCCGATAGCGCCTGCCGCGGTCGAACAGGAGGCTCGAATGCTTCCTGCTGCAGGCCTCGGGGCAGGCTCCCTTGAGGACATTATGCTTGAGGAAACAGCCGAGGCTCTGGAATAGCGGCGGCTCGAAGCCCAGCCCGACGGGGGCGAGGGGGGCATCTCCCTCCCCCGAGGCCTCGAGCTCCAGGTAGCGATAGGCGAACTCGATGCCGGGAAGGAGCGCGGAGAGGCTCGCATAGGCGAAATCGTTGGCGACGTAGAGATTGATGTCCAGGAAGAAGGACAGACGCGAGTCGAGCGCGGCCGGGGATATGGAGCGGAGCTCCCTCGCGATCGCGAAATGATGGAGGGCGCCCAGGCCGACGGCGAGTGACTCTCCCGCCTCGAGCGCCTCCTCCGCGCGCCTCTTCGCGAGCTCGGCGTAGGCTTCACGACCCAGAACAAGAGGCGCGAGGGGCAGCCAGGAGCGGCCTCCCCAGGAGGGCAGGGCCGACCCGCGCGCCAGGTCTCGCGGGCCAGCGAAGGGAAGGCCGGAGGGCAGGCCCTCGCGTGGGAAGACGAGGGCCGCGCGCGGAGGGGCCTCGGCGACGGGGCTCTTGGGCGCGCCTATCGATCTGGTCGGCGAAAGGGAATCGAGGGCGTAGGCGAGCTCGGCGCCGGCTAGTATGTCGGCGGCCCGGGAGTAGATCCTGTTCTTCTCGCGCTTGAGGGCTGACGGCGGGATGAACAGGTCGGCGAGGGCTTGTTCATCGGTTTCGGCTACTAGGCGGAAATCGGCCTCGCCCGATTCGCCGAATACCTCGAGGGCCCGCGCGAGGCCCCCGGGATTCTTGGCCTTGTCCAGCGGGATGGGCCCTCCCGATTCTATCCTGGCCGCGCCGCCCATCGCCCCCGCTCTCCCGCCGAAGCCCGGCAGGGTGAGATCCGCGACCAGGCCCGAGGCCGAGAAATACAGCTTGAGGGGCAGCTCTTCCCTCGCGCCTTCGTACTCCTCCCGGCTCGGGATCCTGCGGTCGAGATCGCGCGAGGAGATGCGGCGCAGCTGGTCCCCGGCGCGCAGCTGCGCTTCAACGCGCGGCTCGACGCCGACACGCTTCTCCGCCTCGGCCAGCAGCTCGACCCGCGATCCCGCCTTCGCTCGGAATAGCTCGCGGCCGGTGCGCGCGTCGCGGAGCTCGAGTACGGGGAATCTTAGGGGGCGGGAGGGGTCGCCGCCCTCGAAGCCGAGGAGGCCGTCGCGGAGGCCCAGCGGGCCGTCCAAGTCCACGACGAGGCGGCCGCCCTGGTTCGAGACTATGCGGCCCGCCGAGACGCCGAGGTGCCCGGGGTAGGCGGAGTCTATCAAGTCGGCGCCGCCCCTCTCGGATATCCAGGCCTCGGTGGGCGAGCGGGCGAAGGCGATCCTGCTCGCCTCGCGCCTTGCCGCCAGCTCCTCCTCGCCGGGACCGCGGCCGTCTAGGCCGTCCAGGAGGCCGCGATAGAGCGATGCCACGGCGAAGCAGTATTCGGGCGACTTCATCCGCCCTTCGATCTTGAAACTCGAGATCCCGGCGGCGGCGAGCTCGCCCAGTCTCTCGCCGAGGTCGAGGTCGCGGCAGGAGAACCAGTAGCCCGTGCGGCCGGACATCGCCCCTCCCTCCGCCGAATAATACGATCGGCAGAGCTGGGCGCACTCGCCCCTGTTGCCGGAGCGCCCGAGCACGAGCCCGGAGGCTAGGCAGAGGCCCGAGAATGAATAGCACAGGGCGCCGTGCACGAAAGCCTCGTATTCGAGGCCGGGTTCCTCATCGCGGAGCCGGGCCATCTCCGCGATGCTCGTCTCGCGGGGCAAGACGATGCGCGAGGCGCCGAGCTCCCGCGCGATCCTGGCGCCCTCGCTTCCCTGGACGGCCGCCTGCGTCGACGCATGGATAGCGATGCCGGGGTGCCTGTCCCTGACGAGCCTCGCGAGTCCCCAGTCCTGGACGATGACCGCGTCGGGAGGGAAGCGCCCGAGGAAGGCGAGGAGGGTCGCGGCGCCCTCGAGCTCGTCCTGGAGGATGATCGTATTCAAGGCGGCGTAGAGCCTGACGCCCCTGTCGCGCGCGAGGCGGTACAGTTTCCTGTACTCCGTACGGTCGAAGTTCTTGGCCTGCTTGCGGGCGGAGAAGTCCGCGAAGCCTAAATAAAGCGCGTCGGCGCCGCCCTCGATGGCGGCGATGGCGGAATCGAAGCCACCGGCGGGTAGGAGGAGCTCTGGTAAAGTCCGGGGATTTGCCACCAATCCTCGATATCACTTCCGGGCCCGAGCGTCTAGCCGCGGCTCACGGGGAAAGCCGCCTTTCCCCTTCGAGGGAGCGGGGCCTCGTGAGGTCCTGGCTGGCCTCGAGCGTGCCGAGGTAGCCGCCGTCCGGGCCGCGGATGGCGCGGTATTCGATGCGCACGAAGCGGCCTCCCGTCTCGAGCCAAAATTCCTCGTAGTCGCGCTCTCCCCGCCTGAAGGCCTCGATGATACCCAAGACCCTGTCCACGCTCTTCGGAGGGTGGCAGTTGCGCACATCGCGTCCGATGATGGAGGGAGAGCGGGGGAAGACGCGCTCTGGCCCGTTCGAGAAATAGGCGACCCTATCGTCCGCGCCGACGAAGGTCAGGTCGACGGGGAGGGCTTTCAGCACGAGGTCCACGATGCGCGGATCGAGGCTGCCGGAGTCCAGCTCGAGCGCGGTAGGGTTGCCCGAGGCAGCTGCTCCGGCAGCGGCCGGAAGGAGGCTCGCGGCCGCGCCCTCCCCCGCGGAGGCGTCGAGCGAGGCTATGTCGCCTGCACCCAAGAAGCAGAAGCCCACGACGCGCGACTCGAAATACAGCGACCTTCGCTCCTCGGCCCTGAGCAGGGGGGCGACTACCGGGAAGAGCAGCCTCTCCTCGCGGAAGACGAGGGCATGGGCGTCGAAGAAAAGGCCGCCCAGGAGGATGACCAGTTCCTTCCCGTCGGGGGCCTCCGTCTCCAGCAGCTCGGAGAGCCGCCCCAGGGAGGCGCGCACGTCGTCGTGGAGGGCCCACATGAGGGATATGCAACGATAGCTCGGATATCTAGCCTCGAAATAGGGGAATAGGACGTTCTCCTTCTTTTTGTAATGCAGGTCTATTGCGGCGAGGGATCTTATCGAGAGGCGAAGCTTTTCGCGCAGCTCGTGCCGTGGACCCGATCCGGGCGAAAGGCCCGCGACGAGGGGCTTTGCCGCGTCCAACTCTCGCAGGAAAGCGGCGTTCTCGAGGACCAGGGACTCGAAAAAAGGATCTTCAGGCTCGAAACGGATTCGGCCGAGGGGCCGCGAGACGAGATTGATCAGGCGCGAGACCGCGCCTTTGAGCGAGCCCGGGTCGAGCCCCTCCGAGACCAGGGTATGGACCGCGTGGACGATGTCGCCCGGCTCGACCCGGTCCAGGGCTGCGGCCGCTCTTTCGATCTCGCCTCGCTCCAACGGGCGGGTAGCGAGGGTCCGGCCGAGATCGGCGAGGATGGAGGGCAGGAGGGGATCGCGGGAATCAATCGTATCCATCGCTCGAGTATAACGGAAAACTCGACCCTGCTCCCCTTGAATACGCTGCCCTTTCAGGGGAATAATGCGTCACCGTGATAACCGCAACAGAACTCGCCTTCGCCTTCGGCGATCGCTTCCTCTTCAAGGACGTCAACCTAAAATTCATCCCCGGCAACTGCTATGGCATAATCGGGGCCAACGGATCGGGGAAGTCCACTTTCCTGAAGCTCCTCTCCGGCGAGCTCAAGCCCGACAGGGGCGAGATCTCGATCGGCGCCGGCAAGCGGATGGCGGTCCTCGCCCAGGATCACTTCGCCTTCGAGGAGCACGGGGTCATCGACACTGTGATCATGGGCTGGTCCAAGCTCCACGACGTCCGCGCGGAACGCGTCGCCCTCTACGAAAAGGCCGATTTCAGCGAGGCCGACGGCATCCGCGCCTCCGAGCTCGAGGCGGAATTCGCCGAGCTCGGAGGTTGGGAGGCGGAGGCCCAGGCGGCGGTCCTCCTCTCGGGCCTCGGCGTGGCGGAGAGCTATCACGAGAAGCTGATGCGCGACGTCGACGAGGGCATCAAGGTGCGGGTGCTCCTAGCGCAGGCCATCTTCGGCAGCCCCGACATGCTCCTCCTCGACGAGCCGACCAACGGCCTGGACCTCGACTCGATCTCCTGGCTCGAGGAATACCTCATCGAATTCCCCAACATCGTCATAGTCGTCTCGCACGACAGGCACTTCCTCAACTCGGTCTGCACCCACACCGTCGACATCGACTACGGCAAGATGCGGATGTACACCGGCAACTACGACTTCTGGTACAAGATGAACAGGATACTCGTCCAGCAGCTGAAGGACCAGAAAAAAAAGAACGAGGAAAAGGCGAAGGACCTCAAGGAATTCATACAGCGCTTCTCCGCGAACGCCTCCAAGAGCAAGCAGGCGACCTCCCGCAAGAAGATCCTCGACAAGCTCGACCTCGGCAGCATAGTGCCCTCCTCGAGACGCATCCCCTTCGTAGGCTTCAAGCCCGACCGCGACGTGGGGAACAACGTCGTGCGGATAAACGGCCTCTCCAAGGAAATCGACGGCAAGGGCGTCCTGGCCGACTTCGACCTCACGGTCAACAAGGGCGACAAGATCGCCCTCGTCGGGAAGGAGCACCTGGCCAAGACGGCGCTATTCCAGATCCTGGCCGGCGAGGACGAGGACTATGGCGGCTCCGCGGTCTGGGGCCAGACGATATCCAAGTCATATTTTCCCATGGACAACACGCGGCTCTTCGCTTCCGACCTTTCCATCACCGAATGGCTCCAGCAATACTCCAGCTCCGAGGACGAGACCTACATCCGCTCCTTCCTGGGCCGCATGCTCTTCTCCGGCGACGAGGCGCTGAAGCCGATCCGCGTGCTGTCGGGCGGCGAGAAGGTCCGCTGCCTCCTCTCGAAGCTCATGCTCTCCGGCGCGAACTGCCTCATCCTCGACGAGCCCACCAACCACCTCGACCTCGAGTCGATCACCGCCCTCAACGAGGGGCTCATCGAGTTCGACGGCGTGCTGCTCTTCACGAGCCACGACCACGAGTTCGTCACCTCGATCGCGAACCGGATAGTGGAGATCTGCCCCGGCGGGGTGATCGACCGCTTCACGTCCTTCGACGACTACCTCGCGGACAAGCAGGTCTCCGCGTTACGCGACCAATATTACCACGGCCACGTGATTGCGGAGATCTAGGGCGGCGAGTAGCCCTCCGTCTTGACTCCGCATCCGCCGGAGCCTATGCTTTCGAGGCGCGCCCGCGTGCGCGCGAATCGTTTATCGGAGGTATCCCGGATGAAGAAAGCACTCGTAGCGGCTCTCGTCCTTTCGCTCTTCTCGGTAGTAGCGGCCGTGGCGGCCGATCCCACCGTCAGGCTCCTCACCGACGTCTCCGGCGTCGACGACAAGTCCTTCAACGCCGCCGCCTGGCGCGGCATCCTGCAGTTCTACGGCGACACGCTCGATAAGCAGTCCAAGAAAGGCTCGGCCTATGACGTCGTCACCGCCCAGACCCAGGACATGTACATCCCTAACATCAAGCAGGTCTCCGACGAGAAGTACGGCCTCATCATCACGACCGGCTTCACCTTCGCCGACGCCCTCGGCGAGGTAGCCCCCAAGTACCCGGCCCAGAAATACCTCATCGTCGACGTCGACTGGGTCAACTTCCCCAACGTTATGCAGGCGACCTTCACCGAGCACGAGGGATCGTACCTGGTCGGCGTCGCCGCGGCCCTCAAGGCCAAGGCCGACGGCATCAAGGATCCGAAATTCGGCTTCATCGGCGGCATCCCCGGCGCCGTGATCACCAAATTCGAGGTCGGCTACGCGATGGGCGTCCTCTCGGTGCTCCCCAAGGCCAAGATCGTCGACTACTACGCCAACGACTGGGCCAAGCCCGAGCTCGCCAAGACCCAGGCCAAGAACTGGTACGACTCCGGCGTGTACTGCATCTTCTCCGCCGCGGGCTTCACCGGCTCCGGCACTATCGCCCAGGCCAAGGAGTACCGCGCGGCCGGCAAGAACGTATGGGCCATCGGCGTCGAC
Source organism: Spirochaetaceae bacterium (assembly GCA_025355995.1). Lineage (GTDB taxonomy): Bacteria > Spirochaetota > Spirochaetia > Treponematales > Rectinemataceae > UBA1306. Next base: position 36,614 of record JANXYQ010000024.1, read on the forward strand.
TCCGACCAGTACGAGGACGGGATCTACGACGCGGCCAAGACCAAGTCCGCCGTCCTCACATCGATGATCAAGCGCGTCGAGTCCGCCACCCTCTACGCCCTCAAGGCCGTCAAGGACGGGACCTTCAAGGGCGGCGTCGTGGTCTTCGACACGAAGTCCGACGGCATCGCCTTCTCCGACAAGAACGCGGCGCTCGGCAAGGACATCGTCGCCAAGGTCAACGCGGTCAAGAAGGACATAGTCTCCGGCAAGACCAAGGTCTATGCCAAGTACGCCGACGCCAAGGCGGCCAAGGCCGTCCCCTCGGACCTGCAAGCCAAGGACGACTAAGGCTCCGGGGATGGATATGGGCGATAAAAACGCGATCGAGCTGCTCGGGATCACCAAGGTGTTCCCGGGAGTGATCGCCAACGACGATATAACGCTCCGCGTCAGGGAGAACGAGATACACGCCCTCCTCGGCGAGAACGGAGCGGGCAAGTCGACGCTCATGTCCATCCTCTTCGGGCTCTACGACCCGGATGCCGGCACCATCCTCATCCGAGGCAAGGAAGCCCGCATCCGCGACCCGAACGACGCCAACGCGCTCGGGATCGGCATGGTCCATCAGCATTTCAAGCTCGTGCGCAACTATTCTGTCACCGAGAACGTCATCCTCGGCATCGAGCCCCGTACGAAGTCGGGCAACGTGGACACCGCGCGGGCCGAGCGGCGCGTACAGGAGATATCGGCCCTTTATGGCCTGCAGGTGGACCCCCACGTGCGCGTAGAGTCGATAACCGTCGGCATGCAGCAGCGGGTCGAGATACTGAAGACCCTCTACAGGAACGCCGACATCCTCATCTTCGACGAGCCTACCGCGGTGCTCACTCCCCAGGAAGTCGACGAGCTGATGTCCATCCTCAAGCGCCTCAAGGCCGAGGGTAAGACCATCGTCCTCATCACCCACAAGCTCCGCGAGATCAAGGAGGCGGCGGACCGCTGTACCGTGCTCCGCCGCGGCAGGCTGGTCGGCACCGTCGACGTGGCGTCCACGAGCGAGGAGCTCATGGCCGAGATGATGGTGGGGCGGGCGGTCAAATTCCGGATCGACAAGGCCGAGGCCAAGCCCGGCGCCATAGTCCTCAAGATCGAGGGCCTCACGGTCCGAGGCTCGAAGGGCCACGATGCGGTGCGGGGCCTCGACCTCGAGGTGCGGGCGGGCGAGATCGTCGGCATCGCCGGCGTCGACGGCAACGGCCAGGCGGAGCTCATCGAGGCGATCACCGGCCTGACCAAGCCGAGCTCCGGGCGCGTCCTCCTCAAGGGCAAGGACGTCACCGATTCCAGCATCAGGGAACGCATACGCTGGGGCATAGGCCACGTCCCCGAGGACAGGCACAAGAACGGCCTCGTGCTCAAATTCCGGCTCGACGAGAACCTCGTCATGAAGACCTTTGACCGAGAGCCCTATTCCGGCTTCGCCGGCCTCCTCGACTTCCGCGCTATCTCCGCCCACGCCGACGCCCTCATCGGGCAGTTCGACATAAGGGCGGGCGAGGGCTCGGCCACCAAGTGCGGCTCCATGTCCGGGGGCAACCAGCAGAAGGCCATCATCGCCAGGGAGATAGACCTATCTCCCGAGCTCCTCGTCGTCGCCCAGCCCACCCGGGGACTGGACGTCGGCGCCATAGAATACATTCACGAGCGCATCGTCGCGGAGCGGGACAAGGGCAGGGCCGTCCTCCTCGTCTCCTTCGAGCTCGACGAGATCATGGCGCTTTGCGACCGCATCGCCGCCATCTCCAAGGGCGAGATCGTGGGCGTGGTCGAGGCGCGGGACGCGGACGAGCGCGAGATCGGCGCCATGATGGCGGGCCTGAAGGGGAAGACCGGCTGATGGATATAAAGCGCCGCGCGCTCGTGGACAGGCTAGCCTCCTCCAACGCCGCCATGTCCGTCCTCGTGGTCCTACTGGGCTTCCTCGTGGGCACGATCCTGGTGCTCGCCGTGGGGCGGGATCCCGCGAATATGTACCGGGCGATCATACAGGTAGTAAGCGGCTTCGACCTCGCGAGGGGCACTTGGAACGCGCGGTATATCGGCGAATGGCTGGTGGCCTCGGTGCCGCTCATACTCTGTGGCCTATCGATGGCCTTCGCCGCGAGGGCCGGCCTCTTCAACATAGGGGCGGAGGGGCAGTATATAGTCGGCCTGACGGTCGCACAGTTCGCGTCCTTCTACCTCCCCTCCGTTCCGGTATTCCACTGGGCGGCCGCGGTGGTCCTCGGCATGCTCGCCGCCGCCGGGTGGGGCGGGGTAGTAGGCTTCCTCAAGGCGAAGTACGCCGTCTCCGAGGTGGTCGCGACCATCATGATGAACTACATCGCCCTCTACGTCTCGCGTTACGCGACTCAATTGATCCCAGGCACGAATACCTACAAGACGCCGAGCTTCCCCGCGACTGCCAGGCTCTCCAACTCATGGCTGGAATCGGTCACGAACGGATCGCGCCTCAATACCGGGCTCTTCCTCGCCCTGGCCGCGGTCCTCCTCTTCTGGTTCGTGATGGAGAAGACCAGGACCGGATTCGCCCTGCGCGCGACGGGATTCAACAAGGACGCGGCCCGCTGCAGCGGAATAAACGTCCAGCGCAGCCTCACGCTGTCCATGGCGATCTCGGGCGCCTTCGCCGGGCTCGCGGGCTGCATCGTCGCTCTAGGCTCGTTCGGCTACGGCCGCGTCCTCGCCGGCCTCGACGGCTACGGCTTCAACGGGATCGCCGTCGCTCTCGTCGGCAACAGCACTGCGATCGGGACCTTGCTGGCCGGCCTGCTCTTCGGCATGCTCCAATCCGCCCAGCCCCTCATGCAGTCCAGGCAGATCCCGAAGGAAGTGACCTACATCATATCGGGCCTCGTCGTCGTGTTCATCTCGCTGCGCTCCGGCATCGGGCTCCTCCTCGAGGCTCGCTCCAAGGAGCAGGCCAAGTCGGCCGCGAGGAAGGGAGAGCTCCGCGATGAATAGCATGCTCGGACTCGTCCCCTCGATACTGATGATGGCCTCCCCCATCCTAATCTGCGCCCTCGGCGGGATGATCTCCGAGCGCTCGGGAGTGGTCAACATCGCGCTCGAGGGACTCATGGGCTTCGGCGCCTTCGCCGCCGCCACGGCGAACGTCCTCCTGGAGGCCAGCCTGCCCGGCTGGTCCGTCTGGATCTCCCTTGCGATGGCCGCCGCGGTCGGGGCCCTCGTCTCCCTCGTCCACGCCTTCGCCTCGATAAGCCTCAACGCGGACCAGGTAGTTTCGGGCACGGGCATCAACCTCCTCGCGAACGGCGTTACGGTATTCCTCTGCCAGATCATCTTCCACCACGAGCGCACGAACTCCTTCCGCCAGGGTATGGTCGCGGGACCCGGCGGCATCTACCCGACGGCCTACATCGCCCTCCTCCTCCTCGTCGCGGTCTGGTACGTGCTGTACAGGAAGCCCGTGGGCCTGCGCCTCCGCGCTTGCGGGGAGAACCCCCAGGCCGCGGCGTCCGCGGGCATCGACGTGCGCCGAATGCGATACAGGGCTGTCTTCGTCTCGGGCGCCCTCGGCGGGCTCGCGGGCGGCTGCCTCGTCCTCACGCAGACCATCGAGTACAAGGAGAACATGATCAACGGAGCGGGCTTCATCGCCCTGGCCGCCGTGTCCTTCGGCCGATGGATTCCCAAGGGCGTCGCGGGAGCCGCCTGCCTCTTCGGCGCGGCGGTCGCCTTCTCGATCTACGTCGTCAACATACCCTCGCTCAGGGTGCTTCCTCCCGAGTTCTTCAGCGTGCTGCCCTACGTCATAACGCTCGTCACGTTGGTCCTATTCTCGGGCAAGGACTACGCTCCCCGTGCGGCGGGACAGCCCTACGAGAAAGGCGCGAGCTGACAAGGATGGAGAGATGAGCGTGAACCACGACCTTGACTCCTATCGCAACGGCACCCCCCACAATACGGCCAAGCCCGGGGACATAGCGCCCTACGTGCTCATGCCGGGCGACCCGCTGCGGGCCAAGCATCTCGCACAAACACGCCTCGAGCGGGTGAGTCAATTCACCGAGGTGCGCAACGTGCTGGGCTACACCGGAGAGTACAAGGGCAAGCGGCTCTCGGTGATGGCCTCGGGGATGGGCGGCCCTTCGGTCGGCATCTACTCGTACGAGCTGTTCGCCTTCTACGGGGTCGAGGCCATCGTAAGGATAGGTACCTGCGGAGGCCTGACCGCCGCGCTCGAGGTAGGCGACCTGGCCTTCGCGATGACCTCCAGCACCGACTCCAATTACGCCCACCAATACGAGCTCCACGGCAGCTTCTCTCCCTGCGCGGATTTCGGCCTCCTCGAGCGGGGCGTCGCCATCGCCCGGGAGCGCGGCTACCGCCATTGGGTCGGGAGCGCCTTCTGCTCGGACGTCTTCTCGCTCTATAGCGCCCTCGGCCCCGACGAGGGCTGGAAGAAATGGGCCAGGATGGGCTGCGCGGCCACGGACATGGAGAGCTTCGCCCTCTATTGCAACGCCGCGTATCTCCGCAAGAAGGCGCTCGCGATGTTCACCTGTTCCGACTCCAACGTCTCGCGAGAGGAAATGAGCCCGACGGAGCGACAGACCGCCATGGACCACATGTTCGACGTCGCGCTCGAGCTGGCTTAGGTGGCCCCGCGCGGCCAGTCGCCGGGCGAGGAGCTCCCGGCGGGAGCGAGGGCCTTCCTCCGCTTAATGGACGATCGTTACGCCTGCAAGCTCTTCGATCCGTCCAAGGTCGTCCCGCGGGCCCTCGTCGATTACCTGATCGAGTGCATCCGCCTCTCGCCGAGCTCCTTCGGCCTCGAGCACAGCCGCGTCATCGCCGCCGTCGAGCCGGGGATCAGGGCCGCCCTCGCCCGCTCGAGCGGCGGCCAGGATCCCGTAGCCACGGCTCCTCTGGTCCTCGTGCTCCTCGCCCCCAGGGCCGGAGCCTACGCGCCGGATTCCGATTTCGTCCGCGCTCGAGCCGAGCGCTTCCCCGGAGGCCTGCCGGCATTCGAGGCCGACTACGAGGGATACTACGAGTTACTGCGCCGCGAGGGCAGGCTCGAGCATTGGGCGCGGGCCCAGTCCTACATCGCCCTCGCCAACGCCATGACCGGCGCCGCGGCGGCGGGCCTCGACTCCTGCGCGATAGAGGGCTTTGCGGAGACGGAGGCCCTAGCCGCCCTCGACCTCGATCCGACCGAGTGGATGGCCTGCGTCATGGCCGCCTTCGGTTATCGCGCCGAGGCGAGGCGCGGTCGTTTCCGGCTAACGGCCGACGAGATGTCGGAGCTCCGGTAAGCCCGCCGCTACCGCTCCGAATCAGGCTCCGACAGCTTCTTGCATGCCTTTTCCCAGGTAGCCGCGCAGCTCTCGAAGTATACCTTGTTCGTTCCGTAGGAGGCCTTGGCGAGGGAGCGCGCCTTTTTCGCCGCGCGCTCGGCCATCGACTTGCCAGCGGAAAAGGTGGGATCGCGTATGCTCTCGATGGGGACCAAGCCGGTCAGCGCCTTTACCGGCACCCCCGTCTTCTTGAAGACGAGGTAGGCGAACAGCTCGGCGCAGGTACGGACCTTGCGCTCGTACTCGGCCCTGCCGGACGGCGAGTATTGCAGGTACTGGTGCTCCCTCAGGAGCATTTGTATGCCGCCGAGCTCCGCCGCGAACTCGCTCCTGTCCATCCTACTTGGCTAGTATCCTGAATACACGCTTCTTGCCCGCGCGCAGCACGAGGGCCCCGTCGGCGTCTAGCCACGACGCGTCGATGACGGATTTCTCGTCCTCGACCTTCCTGTCGTTGACGACGGCCCCTCCCTGCTGGACGAGCCTGCGCGCCTCGCTCTTGGAGCTCGCCAAGCCGGCGAGCACGAAGAGGTCCAGCGCCCCGATGCCGGCCGCGATATCGGCGCGGGGAAGGGCCTTGGAGGGGATCAAGTCCTTGTCCGCCCCGGCCGCCGCCGTTCCGGAGCCGCCGAAGGCGGCTTTCGCGGCGGCCAGGGCCTTGTCCGCCTCCTCCCTGCCGTGGATGAGGGCGGTGACCTCCCAGGCGAGCCGGGCCTTGGACTCGTTGAGGGCGGCATCGCTCTTGGCCGCGAGCTCGCGGCACTCGGCGGTCGGGAGGAAGGTGAACATGAGGAGGAAGCGCTCCACGTCTGAATCCGCGACGTTGCGCCAATATTGGAAGAAGTCGTAGGGACTCACCATGGCGGGATCCAGGAAAAGCGCGCCCTTCTCGGTCTTGCCCATCTTCTTGCCGTCGCTCGTCATCACGAGCGGGAAGGTAAGGCCGAAGCACTCGGCGCCCTCGACCCTGCGGATGAGCTCGATGCCCGCGACGATATTGCCCCACTGGTCGTCGCCTCCGATCTGGAGGCGGCAGCCGTAGCGCTTGTAGAGCTGAAGGTAGTCGAAGCTCTGCAACAGCTGGTAGTTGAACTCGATGAAGGATAGCCCCGTCTCCAGCCTCATCTTGTAAGCCTCGAAGGAGAGCATCCGGTTCACGGAGAAGTGCCTGCCGATATCCCTGAGGAAGTCGATGTAGTTGAGGTCTGCGAGCCAATCCTTGTTGTTCGCCGAATAGAGGGTTGCGCCGTCGAATTTGAGGAAATTGTCGATCTGGGCGAGGAAGAGCTTAGTATTTGCGTCGATCTCCTCGTAGGAGATGATCTGCCTCATAGAAGACTTGCCCGACGGATCGCCGATGCGTGCGGTTCCGCCCCCCATGAGCACTATGCCGTGATGTCCAGACTCGTGCAGGTGACGGATGGCGAAATAGGGAACCATATGGCCGATGTGTAGGGAGGGCCCCGTCGGATCGCAGCCTTCATAAAAGGTGATCGGGCTCTCGTCCATCGCCTTCGACAGGCCTTCGATATCGGTGCATTGCTGGATGAAACCGCGTTCCTGTAGCCTCGCTAAGCCTGCGTTCATGCTTCCTCCGAATCGTCGGCATTATACCCGCGCCGCCCCCGAGCCTCAAGCCCGCGCGATTTCGCCGATTCCTGACCGCTCGGACGCGCGGGCTCAACTTGACAGGCCCCTAAGGGCGGTATAGATTCAAACACCTTTTAGGGGAAATAGCCGTAAAACATTGCCCCATTCGCGGAGGGCGCGATTGAACTCCTTGCTATCCGTGCTTCCCGGCTTCGTGACTCAAAACCCCCTCCCCTACGCGTTCTTCTTCTTGCTGCTTTTCGGCTTCATGCTGCCGATCTGCGAGGAGATCGCGGTCGCGCTCGTCGGGGTCACGATGCACGCAACCGATACTTCCTTCCTGCTCGCGGTAGCCGTGGCCCTGACCTCCATTCTCATCCAGGACACCGGGTACTTCATGATCGCTCGCGTCTTCGGCCCCAAGATCATCCGCCACAAGCTATTCGCGCGGTTCATCAAGCCCAAGAGCATAGACGACGGCGAGCGGTATTTCCTCAGGCGGGGCCATTTTATAGTCTTCTCGACTCGCTTCGTAGTGGGTCTGCGCGCCCCGGTCATCATGGGCGCGGGCTTCCTCAGGATGCCCTGGTCGCGCTTCATGCTCTACGATTTCTTCGCCGCCTCGATAATGACGCCGGCCTGGCTCTTCGTCGGCTTCATGCTCGGCGCCCAGTTCGACAAGGAGGTCGGCCTGTTGACCAAGATCTTCACCTTCGTAGGCCCCGTGGCCATCGTCGTAGGGGCCATCCTCATCTATAGGAGCGTGAAGGCGGATAAGGCCAAGGTCGACGCGGAGGCGAAGGCCGAGGCGAGCCCGGGGGCCGTTGGAGCGGAAAAGGCGGACAAGGCGTGATAGAGCGATATTCGGATCCCGATAGGCCCAAGAACTATTCTTACAAATGCGATAATAACGGCCTCTTCGACAAATACGTCATGGGGCGCGTCTGCCGAATCGCCATCAGGCTCGTCCCGGAGCGCGCCTCCGCCAACGCGGTGAGCCTCCTCGGCAGCGCTTTCGCTTGGCTCGCCTTCATAGTCCTCGCAGGGTTCCCCTTCGGGCCGCTCTCATCGTTCGCGCCCCGCCATCCCTGGGTCTTCGGCCTCCTCGGACTCTTCATCATCGCCTATCAGACCCTCGACTCGCTGGACGGGATTCAGGCTCGCAGGACGGGGAACTCGGGCCCGCTCGGTGAGTTCGTCGACCACTGGTGCGACTCCCTCAACGCCTTCATGATCCCCCTCGGCATCGCCCTCGCCTTCCCTTCCATTCCACCGGTCCTCGCGGCGCTCAGCGTCTTCCTCTTCGCCCTCGCCGACTGGCTCTGCGGCAGGTCGGTCCTCGAGCGCGGCGTCGTGGAGTTCGGCCCCGTGAGCACCGAAGAGGGCCTCTGCATCATCTACCTGTTCTTCATCTCCGCGTGGGCCCTCGGCTACGATTTCTGGGCCATGCCTTCGAGCCTCCTCGGCTTCCCGCCGGTCTGGATAGCCTTCGCGATAGTGCCCCTCGCCTACCTGGGCGCAGCGCTGACCGAGCTCTTCCGCTGCAAAGGCGTCTTCAAGGGCCTCGCGATCGAGATTGCCACCCTCCTGCCCATGCTCGCGTGGATCGTCCTCGACCTTCCGCGCGACGGACAGCGCGCGCTGCTCGTCGGAGGGCTCGTCCTCGGCGGCGCCGGTACCCGCTTCGCGGGCGATGTCCTGCGCGAGAGGCTAGTCGGGCTTTCCCGCGTCGTATTCTACGCCGATTTCATCGTGGTCGACGCGATCCTCCTCGCATCCATCGCCGTGCCCGCCCTCCCCGCCTGGGGGCCTCTAGCCTCGGCAGTCGCCTGTCTCGCCTGGATAGCCTTCGCTCTCGCATCGCAGTTCGGCGGCATGCTCGCCCGCGTGAGGACGGTCCTCGGGACCAGGCTCTTCGAATGACTCACTACTTATCTCTATGGAGGGTGCGATGAAGCGATTCGCCTGTGCAGTATCGATCCTGGCGCTTTTCGCCACTACCGCCGCCGCCGAGGGCGGCAGGGGGCGGACGAGCCTCGAGATTCAAGCCGATTATGGCTTTCCCAACCACGAGTCGCTAGGCGCCAACGACGGCCTCGCGCCGATCGTGTACGGCATCTCCAAAGGGGCCTCGACCCTCGAGCGTGACGTCGGCTCTGCGATAGGGAGCCCCGAGGCCAAGGCCATCGTCGCCTACGAGCTTGTATTCCCCGCCCTTGTCGGCGGCGGAGCCCTCACGAAGGACAACAATCTCGCTATCGAATTCTCGGGCAGCGTCTCCCCCGTCTCGATGAACGCGGACGCCAAGGCGACGCTCACTCCGATAGCCTTCCTGAAATTCGCCATGGGAGCCGGCCTGGGCTCGGGCTGGAGGCTCGCGGCCATGGACGCCACCGGGCTAGGCATCAACGACGCCGCGGCGGGAGTCGAGGCGCAGGACTTCGGCGGTATCGTATACCGCGCCTGGGCCAGCGGCACTTTCCAATTCGATCTCGCCGCGCTGATGCCGGGAGACTGGAACCATGTCGTAATCGTCGCCTCGCCGCAAATACAGTATCAAGCCTACTCTACGGCCTCGGACTCCCAGGCCTGGGTCTGGGAAGCCGACAAGGGAATGAATTTCAACGGCCTCAAGCTCACCGGCAATTACCTGATCGGTTACCAGATGCCGATCGCTCTCGATATGGTCGGCTTCCTTCTGCAACCCGAGGGCTGGCTCGGCTCGGTCCGCGGCATGTCGACGAAGGCGAGCGGCGGATGGGGCTCGGACTTCACCTACCTCACCTTCGGACCGCTCTTGGACTTCAAGATCAACGACAGGTCCACGATAGCCGTGCTGCCGCAGTTCAAGACGGGAATCAAGTGGAGCGACGCGACTACGAGGTCGATCTACTTCGGCGACCGCGTCATGGAAGACTCGTATGCATACTTCTATCGCCTGGCTTTTGATTATAGCCTTAAATTATAAGGATATTCTGCGGTTAGGCGCGAAATTCGCTTGCGCCTAGCGGCTTTGCGGTATTATAGTAGACAAAACTTTCCAAGGAGATGTCGATGGCTACAGCGAAAGAAACGGCCCCCAAGGCAATCACGAAGGCTCAGATCATCGCCCAGCTCGCGGAGAAAAACGCGCTCACCAAGAAGCAGGTAGCGGCCTTCCTCGAGTCCTTCGTCGAGCTCGCCTATCGCGAGACCAAGAAGAACAAAAAGTTCGCCATCCCCGGCCTCGGGATCCTCAAGCTCAACAAGCGTAAGGCGCGGCTCGGCCGCAACCCCGCCACCGGCGAGCAGATCAAGATTCCCGCCAAGACCGCGGTCAAGCTCACCGTCTCCAAGGCCTGCAAAGACGCCATCCTGGGCGCTTCGAAATAGCTGCGAATGAGGCGCCCGAAAGGGCGCCTCCGTTTTTCTTCCGCTCCTTCGGCACTTGATGCGGGCCGCCCTCGGCGGCTAACATCCTCGAAGTGAAAGACGCGGAAGCGCAGTTGGCGAAGCTCGTAGAAGTCGCCCTAAGACGCTATGAGATGATCGAGGAAGGCGACAGGATACTCGTCGCCGTGTCCGGCGGCAAGGACTCTACGAGCCTGGCCTACGACCTTGCCATGAAGCGACGTTGGTGGCCGGAGAAGTACGAGCTCCGAGCCATCCACATAGCCACAGACTTCTGCTCCTGCTGCAAAAAATCGGCCCTATTCGACTTGCTGGAGTCCTGGGGCATAGAGACCGTATCCGTCGACGTGCCGGTGATCGGGCGCCTAAAGCCGGGCCGAAGCATGAACTGCTACTGGTGCTCGACCCAGAGGCGAACCGAGCTCATCCGCTACGCGATGGCCGAGGGCTTCAACAAAATCGCCCTGGGACACCACCTGGACGACATCGTCGAGACCCTGATGATGAACATGCTATACAAGGGACAGTTCTCCGCGATGCTGCCCACCCTCCGCTACAAGAAATACCCGATATCCATCATCCGCCCCCTCGCCCTCTGCGAGGAACGGCAGGTCATCGCCTTCGCCGAGGCGAAGGGTTTCCGCTCAGCGGCCTGCACCTGCCCCTACGGACGAGACTCCAAGCGCCGCGAGGTCCGCGAGCGCATAGCCGGGCTCTCGGGCGGCTCAAGCCAACTCAAGCGCAATCTCTTCGATTCGATGTCGAACGTGAATGAGGAATACCTGCCTTAGCGAGAGGAGAGAATCATGGATGAAAAAGTGACCTGGTGGGCCTTCGACGAAGTCGAGTCCTTCATGCGATCGGGATTCGAGGCGATCGGCGTGCCCAGCGAGGAAGCCGCCGTCTGCGCTGACGTCCTCGTTTCGGCTGACAAGCGCGGCGTGGATTCCCACGGCGTCGGGCGTTTCAAGCCCATCTACCTCGACAGGATCTGGGCGGGCACGCAAAAGCCCGCCACCGAATTCGAGATAGTTCGGGAGACCCCCACGACCGCCGTAATAGACGGGCACAACGGCATGGGCCACTACATAGCCAGGCGGGCGATGCAGATGGCGGTCGATAAAGCCGAAAAGAACGGCCTCGGGATGACGGTAGTCCGCAATTCGACCCATTACGGGGCGGCCTTCTACTATTCGCGAATGGCGGTCGAGCGGGGCATGATCGGCTTCACCGGCACGAGCGCCAGGCCTTCCATAGCTCCGACCTGGGGAGTAGAGCCCATGCTCGGCACCAATCCCCTCACCTGGGGCATGCCCTCGGACGAGGACTTTCCGTTTATGCTCGATTGCGCGACGAGCACGACACAGCGAGGCAAGATCGAGCTCTACGATCGCCTCGGCAAGGATCTGCCCGACGGCTGGGTCATAGGCCAGGACGGAGAGTACCGCCACGACACGCACCAGGTGCTCGTGGACCTTACCAAGGACAAGGCCGCGCTCACACCCCTCGGCGGCCTCGGCGAGGCATTCTCGGGATATAAGGGCTACGGTTACTCGATGGTCTGCGAGATCCTTTCCTCGGCCCTGTCGCAGGCCAACTTCATGAAGGCGCTGATAGGCGTCGACGCCGCCGGCAAGCCCTCTTCCATCGAGTTGGGCCACTTCTTCATGGCGATGAAAGTCGAGGCCTTCGTCGAGCTGGATACCTTCAAGAAGCAGGTAGGCGAGATCTGCCGCCAGCTGAGGGCGTCCAAGAAAGCGCCGGGAGCGACCAGGATCTATACCCCCGGCGAGAAGGAGCATGAGGTCTGGCTATACCGCAAGGACAAAGGCGTGCCCTTCAATGACCCGCTCAAGGCCTCGTTCACGGCGGTCAAGGAAAAACTCGGGCTGAAGGCCGACCTGCCTTTCTAGGGCGACCGGGATGTTTGGGCCCCCTTGATGCGGCGCAGGCCGCCGCTAGGGGGCGCCCCCTAGCCTGGAATCGAAGCCCTGCCAGCCTTCCCCTGCCAATCCTCATGCACGCACAACCTTGCCACGTTCCCCTCCGCGCGATAGGGCAGAACCCGCATCGCTAGATAAAGTACATGTAATATCTTAGTTTCTTTGGTTTCTCTGGATAGCTTCGGTATAGTGTAATAAAATAACGCTGGTATAAGAATACCGGTTTCCTGCAAGGTGATCGATGCATAGTCGCTGTTCCGGCCCAAGGACGAGGATACGCCTCCTTTTCGCAATAATCACGCTCCTCTCCTCCTGCAGTCCCGCTCTCAAGCAGGCTGACCTCGGCGAATTCGTAGAGACAGGACTCACGATGGTGAGCGTCAGATCCTGCTCGTGGGAGGCGGGCGGGCGCGCCGCGACTCGTATCCCCTCGGGAACGCCCGTCGTAGGGACTATTGCGATGGTCAATCCCAAGGCCTTCGATATCGACTACTCCTTGAGCTGGGACCAGGACTCTTCATATTTCTCCGCCCTCCCGCCAGCCTCCCCCGCGCCTCTCGGAAAAAAGGATCTTTCCATCGGCTTCGGCCTCCTCGCATCAGCCGAGCACAGGATCTTCACGTTCACCCTCGGGAAGTACGTGGCATCGATCAACAAGACCTACCCTAACGAGGAATTCTCCTTCGTCTGCGACAGCCCGCCCGATCCGCCCCCCTTCCTCGTAGCGGTCGCGGATTCGTCGCAAAAGGCCATCCTCGGCATACTCCTCCCCGTCGGGAGCATCGACGATGACCTCGATAAGGCGGAAATCACCTGGACCAAGGCCGGCGCGGCCAACTCGAGCACCGCGACCTTCGCGCTAGCCTCGCTCAAGGCAGCTCCGTACCCCAATCCTTTTACCGGAAGCTTCGACTGCTATTTCCAGCCGCCGATGATCGCTGCGGGCTCGGCCTATACTTTCTCGGTGACGCTCATAGACTCGGCGGGCCAACGCTCGAGCGCAGTCAGCAGCGACAGCGTCGCGAATGCCTTCGTCCTGGCGTATGACGCGAACGGGGCGATCGGGACGGTACCCGACGGCGGCTCGCACGCCTTCGACGAGATCGTGACCGTGGCAGGCCAGGGCGGTCTCGCCCTCGGCGCGGCGGTTTTCGGGGGCTGGAACACCAGTGCCGACGGACTAGGCGCAGCCTACGCTGCCGGCTCATCGCTCCGCATGCCCGCGGCCGCCGTCACCCTGTACGCGCAGTGGCTTGGAGCCATTGCGGTGGTCATCGACCTAGGCACCCAAGGCCTGAGCTTCAGCCCGAGCGCGCTGACCGTCGTCCAAGGGAACCCTATCTCCCTAAGCTGCGCCAATTCGGCCTTAAGGTCGGCTGGAAGCGGCTGGAAATGGTACATGGACGGGACGGACCTCGGGCAGAGCACGGGAACCTTCTACTGCGCGACCGACTCGAACTCCATAGGCCAGCACGTGATCAGCTGCTTCGTCAGCTACCTCGGCATAACGTATTCGGGCAGCCTCCGGGTGACGGTCTCGGACGGGGGAACGGTAGGGCCATGAAGAGATCCAGCTCCATACGGCGATCCGCGGCGATCGCGCTCGGCGTCGCCTTCCTTCTCGCCGCCTGCAGGAATCCGCTCCTGCGGACGGCACCGACCGCCTCGGTCACGATCGTCGTGCCCTCGCCCGGCAAGTCGAGATCACTCGTACCGAGCTTCTCGAATATCGCGAATTACGGCTGGAGCGCGAGCGGCCCCGGCGGGGCTTCGCAAGCGAAGCCCGCGGCCCCGGGTGGCAGCGCTACCTTCTCCGACCTCACTCCGGGCTCCTGGACCTTCGGCGCGATAGCCTACGACTCCTCGGGGCATGCCCTCGGCTCGGGAAGCGCCGCCGCGACCATCGCATCCGGAAGCAACGCGAGCATCTCCATCCGCATCACGATGAACGGGGCCGGCTCCGGCTCGGGAAACCTCGACATAACCGTCGTCTGGCCCAGCGACGTCGATATTCTCACCGCCGCCATCTCCAACGGCAGCCTGAACCCCATCAGTGTCGTGCCAGGCTCGCCGACGAACCAGGCCGAGATCACGAACGCCGCGCCTCTCTCCGCTGGACCGCACACCCTCACGCTGAATTTCTTCCGAGGCGCGAATCCCGCGGGCAGCTTCGCGGAGTCGGTAAATGTCTTCGACGGCCTCACTACCGACCATTGGATCGACTCCGACGGTACTGCCCAGCCCGCATGGACCATCGGCTCCGCGGAACTCCTCGACGCGGGCTGCTCCCTAGCCTCCCTGCTGATATCGCCCGCGAACGGATATTCCTTCAGCCCGGCGACCACCGCCTACGACCTCTCCATATCGCAACCTGGTTATTTCACCTTCACGCCCACGGCCTCGCTGGAGGGCCAGCGGATCCAATACTCGTGGAACGCGGGAGCCGCAGTCGACCTGATTTCGGGCACCGCCCAGGGCATTTCCTTCGCGCCTGGCGTTAACGACCTCGCCGTCGTAGTCTGGGCTCCCGACCGGAGCAGCAAGAAAACCTACAATCTGGCGGTCAGGGCCCACACCCTGAGCTACCTTCCGAACGGCGCGGCTGGGAGCCCGGCCGCGTTTACGAGCGTTTTCACCGGGGGCTCGGTCGCTCTGGGCGCAAATTCCGGGAATTGGGCAAGCCCCGGCTATTCCTTCGCTGGATGGAATACCCAAGCCGACGGCTTAGGGGGGCATTACGCCGCGGGCGGCATTTTCTATATGCCCGCGGTGGACTTCTCGCTCTACGCCGAATGGATCCCGAGCGCCCTCGCGCTTATCCTGGACTCCATCCACAACGGCGGAACAATAGCCCTCCCGAGCATGCTCCTTAGCGCGAGCCAGCTCGCGATGGTCAAGGCAGCTCTCCTCGGCGCGGTCGCGCCGGTGAACCTCGACCTGAGCGCCCTGGTTAACAGCTTCCTCCCTTCGTTCGCCTTCTCGGGCTGCTCCATGCTCGCGGGCATCACGCTGCCTCCCGCGCTGATGACCATCGGGTCCGGCTGCTTCGCCGATTGCACGGGCCTCGGCAATCTCGCCATCCCGGATGCCGTGACAACGCTCGGCGACGGCTTCGTCTCCAATTGCTCGAACCTCCAGACCCTCTACCTCGGCGCGAGCGTCGGGACCATAGGCAACGACACCTTCGCCGGGGCCCTCCCTGCACTGACGGCGATCAACGTGAGCGCGAGCAGCTCGACCTTGATAGACGACGGCGGAGTCCTGTACAGCACCGTATCGAACACCCTGGAAAAGTATCCCCCCAACCGCCCCGGCTCGAGCTACACGGCCCTGGCCTTGAGCAACCTGAATACAGAGAACAACTCCGTCCTAGGTTGCTCCAACTTGGCCTTGATCATCTTCCCCGCTCACGTGGCGCAGATCTTCAACTATTCCTTCGACGGCTCGGTGCCGACGATCAGGTTCCTCAATTCGACCCCTCCGGTCTTCGTGGCGCCGGCGGCTTTCAGCTACTCGATCCCGCCGCCCATGATCCAGGTACCGGCGGGTACGACCGCCGCCTACGCGGCGGCCTTGGGACTAGACCCTTCGTTTATCTCGGTATACCCCTGATCGAGCGGCGACTCCACAATCCGGCGCGAGGAGAGAGAAGCATGGCAAGGAGCGAGGCGAGAAGGCGAAAAGTTAAATACCCCCTCGTCGTAAAATTGATAGGCATCATCTCGATCATCGTCGTCGTCTCGATGGCGGCGATCACCGGGCTCTCCTCCTACTTCTTCTCGGAGGATACGAGGGCGCGCGCGGAGGAGAACAACCTGACCTTGAGCCAGGTCCTCTCCTCGCAGGTCAGCGGCAAGGTGCAGGCCCTCCTCTCGAGCGCCCTCTCGCTCTTCGACGTGATCCGTGAGAGCGCGGGCAACAGGGCCCTCGAGAAATCCACGGTGGCCAACTACTTCGACCGCAACGCCTCCGTAGCCTATATCTCGGTCCCGGGCCAGAAGGAGATAGCTAACGACAAATTCTTCGCGGCCAACGAGCTATCCCCCGACGCCCTCGCGCCCTTCCTCAAGTCCAAGGCCGACCTCGTGGAGAGAGCGCGCGCGGGCGAAACCCTGGTGTGCAACGCGAGCCCCTCGGTGGGCATACCCGCCGCCGCCTTATTCTTTCCTTATAAGGATCTCGGCACCAAGAACGCGATGGTGCTGGTCTTCTCCACGGAGGAGCTGCAAGCCATAGTCCAGACCGAATCGACCGCCTTGAGCTATGTAGTGGGCTACGACGGCAGCCTCATCGTCCATCCCGACTTCGAGCTCGTGAAGATGGGCGTGAACTACGGCGACAAGGAGCTGGTCCGGCGCCTGCTTTCGAGCCCTTCCGACAACCTGCAGATCCGCTATCGCAACACCGACGGGCGCGAGTATCTCGGCGCCTTCCGCAAGCTCGGCGTAGGCGCCCTCGCCGTGACGAGCAGCACGCCCACCGACATAGTCTACAAGGCTGCCCTCGACGTCATGCGCCGCAACCTATACCTGACCGGCATAGTGCTCCTCTTCTCGGTGCTGGCCGTATGGTTCTTCTCCAAGACGGTCTCGAGGCCGGTTCTGCGCCTCGTCGAGGCCTCGAGCCTGATAGAGGCGGGCCAGTTCGAGCTCGATATGGCAAACGATACCCACGACGAGCTGGGCCTCCTGACCGAGAGCTTCGTCCACATGGGCAGGGGCCTTCGCGAGCGGGAGCGGGCCAAGGATACGCTGGGAAAGTTCGTCAACAAGGAGATCGCCGAACAGGCCCTGAAGGGCGAGCTCAAGCTCGGCGGAACGCGGAAGACGGCTACGATCTTCTTCGCCGACATCCGCTCCTTCACCGCCATCTCCGAGCGACTCTCCCCAGAAGCGGTCGTCGAGTTCCTGAACGCCTACATGACGAGCATGGTCGCCTGCATCGAGAAGACCGGTGGCTTCGTGAACAAGTTCATCGGGGACGCGATCATGGGGGTCTGGGGGGCACCGCTCTCCGCGGGCAGCCCCCGCGACGACGCGCTGGCCGCCGTCAAGGCGATGATCCTGATGCGTTATGCGCTCCTGGAGTTTAATAAAGGCCGAGGAGGCGAGGAACTGCCCCTGATCCGCAACGGCTCGGGCGTGAACACCGGGCCCTGCATCGCCGGCCAGATCGGCTCGATGCAGCGGATGGAGTACACGGTCATCGGCGACGCCGTCAACCTCGCGAGCCGCATCGAGGCCCTCAACAAGCCCTTCGGTACGGACATCCTCGTCTCCGAGGACACCTACGCCCTGCTCAAGGACAAGCTCGTCGTCCAGGCGATGCCCGCCATCACGGTGAAGGGTAAGACCGCGCCCCTCGTCATCTACGCGGTCATAAAGTTGAAGGGCGAGGACGGCCCGGATACCCTGGATGAGCTGCGCGCCCTCCTCGGCATCGAAGCCCCGGCGGCGGTCGACGTCGACAAGGAAGAGCAGAAGTATGCGATTGTCGGGAAGTGACGCCGCCGTCTCCGCCGCCGTCCTCCTCGGCGTCTGCGCCCTCTTCTATTTCTTCGCACAGGACCTGAACTCCACGAGCGCGAGGACGGGCGAGAAGACCCTGGGAACGGTGGTCTTCAAGAAGCTCTCCGCCACGCGCAAGGCCCCGAGCGGCCTCGGCTGGGAACGGATGCGCAACGATGGCCCGGTCTATCAGGCGGACACCTTGCGCACCGCGGGATTCTCCGAGGCTGCCGTATATTTCGACGACGGCACGAGCCTCGACCTCCTGGAGAACTCCATGCTCAAGCTCGATTTCGGCGGGGCGACCCGCAACCTCGAGTTCCTCTCCGGAGAGATCAGCGTCGGCAGCGAACGGAGCTCCAGCACCTACTCGATCTCCTCCTCCGCGGGCAGGATCGATGTAGGCAAGGACTCGAAGGCGACCTTCAGCCGAGGAGCCGACTCCCTGAGCGTAGAGGTGAGCCGGGGCAGCGCCAGCCTCGTCAGGTCGGACGGCTCTTCGCAGCCGATCGCGAAGAACCAGGAGTTCGCGGTCGACCTGAGGAGCGGGGTGGCGAGCCTCGTCCGCAGGCCCATAGTCCCCCTCGTACCCGAGCGCAACGCCAGGCTCCTCGCCCTGGGAGAGGGACCGGCCGAGCTCGAGTTCTCCTGGCAAGCCGAGGAGGGCGCGTCGGCCTCCTATACCCTTGAAGTGGCCTCCGCCAAGAGCTTCGCCTCTCCTTCGCTATCGATCAAGAGCCCGACGACGCGGGCGCGAGCCGAGTTCACCGCCGCCTCGGGCCCCGCCCACGGGACGACCCTCGGCGAGGGCAGCTGGTATTGGAGAGTCCGCGACGACTCGGGTAGGGTATCTCCCACGAGGAAATTCAGCTTGACGCGATCTCTGCCGCCTCGTCCCGCCTTCCCCCCCGAGGGCCAGGAATATTCCTACCGCAGGGTCAAGCCCGATATCCGCTTCGCGTGGACGAGCATGGACGCCGCGAGCGCCTACCTCTTCGAGCTCGACGCTGATCCGACCTTCCCGAAGCCGGCGGTCAAGTCCAGGACGACGACCGCCAATCTCTCGGTGGAGGGCCTCGGCGATGGAACCTGGTACTGGAGGGTCACGCCCGTCCAGGCCTTCGAGCTGCTCGGCGCCGCGGCGAGACCTCTCGTCCGGAGCTTCATCGTCCGTAAGAGCCCAAAGATGGCCGCCCCGGCCGCCGTGACGCCCTTCGAGGGCTCGCTCTACCAGGTCCAGGACATCGACGGGAAGGGCCTCGCCTTCGCCTGGATGCCCGAGCCGGAGGCGGTCTCCTACGAGCTCATCGTCTCCGCCTCGAGCGACTTCTCCGCTCCCCTCGCTAGCATCGCCGCGAAGCAGCCCTACCTCCGCCTCGCCGGGACCGCCTGCGCGGCGATCAAGAAGCCGGGCGAGTATTATTGGGGACTGCGCTGGATCGATCGCGAAGGCAACATCTCTCCCGCTAGCCGCGCGCGGATCCTGCGCGGAGTGGATGGCTCCATCGCGATCCGGCCCTCCTTCCCCCCCGAGGGCTATCGCATTGCCGACTCCCTCGCCGCGAACGCCCGCTTCGCCTGGAAATCGAACGTGCCCGCGCGCACCGTATTCCAGGTCGCGAAAGACGCGCCGTTCAAGGATATCGCCTACCAGGAGACTGTGAATGCCGAGACCCTGATAGGCAGGGCTTGGCCTAGCGGTACGTATTATTGGAGGCTGCGCACCTATAACACGGACGGCTCGGTCTTCCTCGACACGAAGCCGAGGAGCTTCGAGGTAGTGGATCCTTTCGAGGGACCGCCCCTACTTAAGCCTAGCCCGGGGAGCACCTTCTATCTTCGCGAGCACGACGGCCAGGAGCTCTCGTGGAAGGGGATAGAGCGGGCGGATTACTACTCGATAAAGCTCTACTCCGCCGCAGACGCCTACTCGGCGCCCATCATGGAGAAGGGCTTCCTCGCGGGCACGCAGGTGGATTTCGCCCTCGGCGACCTGCCGAGCGGCAGCTATAAATTGAGCGTCCAGGGCTTCGCCCTCGCCGCCGAAGGCACGACGCGGATTATCGGCTATATCGGCGACAGCTACTTCACCTACAAGCGCATCTCCTACATTAGGCTCGGGAAGCCTGCGGACAAAACCGCGATACCCGGCCTGACGATGCGCAGGACTGGCGCGTCATTCGGCTACAAGGCCGAGAACCTACCGGATAGGGCGGAACTGATCGTCTCCGCCGACGCTAGGGGAAATGAGGTGGTCGCCCGAAGTCCCGACAGGAGCGGAAGCGCTACCGTCAGGCGACTCCCCCCTGGTAATTACTTCTGGACCTTCAAGGGCGAGCTGGCGGGCTTCGACATTTCCGCCAAGGAGAGCTACTCCTTCAGCGTCATGCCGATCCCTCCCCTGCCGCCGGCCGAGATCCTCAGCCCGCCGATGGGCTTCGGCTTCGGTCCAGCCGAGCTCCGCTCCCAGCGCTCCATCGTCCTCTCCTGGAAGCCCGTCGAGGGCGCCACGCACTACTCCCTGCTTCTCTACGCCTCGGGCAAGGCAGAGCCCCTGGTCGAGCGAGACAGGCTCCAGGGGACGAGCTTCGCGATCACGGACCTCTCCCTCCTCGACAGGGGCGACTTCAGCTGGCGTGTCGAGGCCTTCTCCTTCGACGGCGAGGGAAAGCTCGAGCAGTCGGGCCTCGACTCTCGAGCCTCGTTCTCCATCCAGCTCCCGGCGGTCAAGCAGGCCCAGTCGAGCCCGGACGATAAATTCTATGGGCGTTAGCCGCAACGCCGCGCTGGCGGCCGCCCTCGCCTGTCTTCTCCTGCCCAGCGCGGCCCTCCGCGCCCAGGAAACGGGAAGCGCGGCTGCGGAGCCGCCATGGACCGCTCCGCAGCCGGCGAGCTACTTCCATGACCTCGGCCCGGACGGCGAGCCTGTATTCACCCAGGTGCTCCATTGGGAAGCCGATCCCAACGCCCTCGAGTACGAGGTCGTGGTAAGGGACGGCTCGGGCGAGGAACTGCTCCGCGAGAGGACCTCAGCGGCGAGGCAGGAGGCGCGGCTGGTTCCCGGTTTTTACGAATATAAAATCGTCACCTTCAATCTCCTCGGGAAGGCTGAGGCCGAGACCGGCTGGCTGCCCCTCGAAGTCATCCGCGCCGAGCAGCCCTCGATCGTATCGATCAGCCCAAAGGTGATCTATATGGACGCCCTCGACGGCAGGGTCGCGATCTCGGGCTCGAAGCTCCAGCCCGGCGGGCGGATCAGCCTGAATGGCATCGGCCTCGGGGGAAAGAACTTCGCCGGCAACGAGGTCTCGAGGAGGGGCGCCGAGGAGGCGTTGGTAGCCTTCCCCGACGAGGCCTATCAGCCGGGGCTCTACTCGATCACCGTGGAGAACCCGGGCGGCCTCTCGGCGAGCCTGCCTGATGCCCTGAGGATACGCTTCCAGCGCCCCGTGGACCTCTTGGTCTCTGTAGGTTATTCGCCTTTCCTCGACCTCTACGACGAGTGGCTGACGGCTAATTGGCCGGGTATCTTCAATCCCCTCGGCTTGGACGCCGGCCTGGATCTCTTCTTCGTCAAGGCTTCCTGGGGCTTCGTGGGCCTCGAGGCCGCGGCCCAGGCGCGACGGATGACCGGCGGCGAGGCCAACGCCGTAATCACCAGCGACTATCTGCTCGCGGGATTGAGCGCCCTGTATAAATACCGATTTACCCGGCGCGTGCACGCCCTCCTTCGCCTGGGCGGCGGCCTCGCGCTAAGCAGGCACGGCTTCGACTACGACGGCTTCGCGGGACCGAAGCTGGAAAGCGCAGATCCCTTCGCCAGGGCGGGCTTCGCCGTCCAGCTCTTCACCACGTTCAAGCTCTTCGCGGAGCTGGGCCTCGATTGGTCTAGCGTCTTCCTCCTCAGCCACCAGGATGGAGGAATAACGCCTTCGCTGAGGGTCGGCTACCTCGTCTACTAGGGCTTGGCCATCCAGCCCGTTACGAGGGCAGAAGCCTCGGCGGCGCGCTCGTCGAAGGGGAAGAGATGTCCGGCGCCCGCGAGAACCTTGGACTCGAAGGAAGCGGCTCCCCTCGCCCTCTGCTCGACGTAGCGAGCGACGGAGGCCGGGACTGTCTCGTCGGCGCCGCCGGCGAGCAGCAGGACCCTCGAGTGCAGGCGCGCGAGGTCCTTCCGGGCTTCCTTCAGTATGCGCCTCAGCTGAGCCACGCCCGCGACGAGGTCGTCCGCCCAATAATCCGCAAAAAGCTGCCTACGCACCGGATCGGTCTCGCTTTCGGGAAGCGGCCGTTTTTTTTTCAGGACTGGCGTAAAGACCGCCACGAGGGGTGAGAGGGCCACGGCCGCATTGTGGAAGGTAAAGGCCGGCGCGAGGAGCACGAGCCTCGGCGCGTTAAAAGTCACGGCGACTATGGTAGCGATTAGGCCTCCCATGGAGTGCCCGAGGACGTGGACGCTCTCGTAGTCCGCCCGGAGGTCGAGGTAGGAGTCGATCGCCCTTCGCACCCAATCCTCGGCGCCCGTCGCCATGAAATCCGCGCGATCCGTGCCATGGCCGGGGTATCGCGGCGCGAGAACAGCGTAGCCCGCCTCCGCGAGCGAGGCGCCCACGATGGACAGCTCGCGCGGGATCCCCGTGAAGCCGTGCAGGAGGAGCACGGCTTCCTTGGCGCCGGCCGGGTCCGTTCGGAAGGGTCGAGCCTCGGGCACGAGTCGGGTTATTGCCTTGGTCTGGAAAAGGCGATCAAGCTTCGACATACTTCTCTCCTTGGTATGCACCGGTTCCGCTGTCACAACGATACCTCATCGGCGGCGGCGGTGGAAGTGTCACGCCGATTCTTTGCCAGCCTTGCCACCGTAGAGGATCTTCCGAATGCCGCCGGGCGAGAGCCCGTAGTCGTCAGCGAGGTCGTCGATGCGGCGCCCCCCCGCCTTGGCCGCGCGGATGGCCGCGTTCCGCTTGTCGAAGGTATCGCGCGCTCCGGCGCGCGCACCCCAGCCCAGGCGCTTTTCGCCCTGGCGAGGAATGTATACTAGGGAGCCTTGGACATAGGACTGAACCGCTCGGAGCAGCTCCGGGGGCAGGAGTTCGTCAGCGTTCTGGTAGGACATGCCTTTCCTCTTGGGATGCCGAGGTGACATCCGCTCGAGGCTCGCGGCAGGAATTCGCTCTAGCTGCTAATTCGCCATCGAGGTCAAGCGGCGCCTTGGTTGAGCGTTCGATCAATGGTTGCAGTCATCATTGGGCGCCTCCTCGAAGAATTGGATGATCGATAGTGCCATGAATTCGCGGTTCATGTAAACGGAGAGAATTGCTAAACAAAATCTATCGCTTTCCCACAGGCTTAGGAAGGGCTATATTTCGCTTCGTCGGCAAATCGCTGCGATCCGCTCCCCGCGAGCGGAAAAGGAGGCGCGAGATGGATGATTACTCGACGAGGACTAGCGCCCAGTAAGGAAGCGGTTTCTTCAAGGGCGCTCAGGCCCCCTAAAAAAGGCGTTGCTCGCGCGATGCCTCCCGGTCGGCCCAATCAGCCGACCGGTTTTTTCCTGCTCCGACGGACAAGCCACGCTCAGGCCTTTGCCGCGCGCAGCGACTCGATCTTCGCGAGGGGCCTACTGATGGAGAATTCGGGGTTACGAGCGATGGCCTCCCCGTAGTCGAGCCACTCGACTGTGTGAGATTCCTCGCTCGCCGCCTCCCCTCCGGGGCTCGCCGTGAATAGATACCGCGCGTCGTAATGACAGTGAAAGGGAACGCCCTCGCGCTCGGGTATGTCGTGGATATCGATATCGAACAGGCCGAGACCGGCCACCGCGTCGGCGACGATGCCCGTCTCCTCTCGCGCCTCCCGCGCAGCCGCCTCGCGGGAGGTCTCCCCTGGCTCGCAATGGCCGCCAGGCTGCAGCCATTTGTCGAGCTTCACGTGATGGACGAAAAGGATCCGCTCGAAGGCGGGATCGGTAATGAAGGCCGAGCCCGTGACATGCCCCTCTAGGCAGGATCGGGAGAAGGCATCCTCGCGCGAAGCCACGAATGCGGCGAAGCGATCGACGAGATCCTTCTCGAGCGGATTCGTTATCCGATACTCTTCCAACTCCCGAATCAGCAATTCTCTCGGCCTTTGCCTAGACATGGAGATCTGGCTGGCGAGTGGCCGGCGATGATACTCGACCGACCGCTCTGCGACGAACCCAACCTTCTTATAGATATGGAAGGCATTCGCGTTGAGGCTGTTCACGTCGAGGACGATCTTCGGGCCGGCTCCGGCGAGCAGTTCAATAATCTCGGCGAGGAAGGCCTGCCCATAACCCCTGCCACGGAGGGGGGTATCGATCACCAAGGCGTTTATCGAGATATGCGAGGCCTCGAAGGCGAGAGAGCAAGCCCCGACGAGAACGTCGCCGAGGAAAGCCCCGTATTGCTGCCTAGTCGGAGTAGCGAAAGCCCTCCGCTCGAAGGATTCCGCATCCTCGCGCGAATCGCCCTCGGCGCACATTAGCAGCTGGATCAATTCCTCGATTCGATCGGCTCCCATGCGTCGGGCTACTATACCTAGCGCGTTTTTCTGCGGAGGAGCCCCTGCATAGCGCATCGAGTATTCAGTGAAGGCGTAGGCGGCTCCCAGGCGCCCGACTGCCGCCTTGCCCGCGTCGGAGCGTTCGTCGACGACAATCAGCTCGCTCGAATATCCGAAAAGGCTCATCTCGCGTTCCGCTTCCCCGAGAAGGAGCTTAAATATCCCGCGACCTCTGCAGCTTGGCCGGATAAGCGCGCAGATCTCGGCCTCGTCCTTTTCCGGCGCGAAAAGGGAGACGGCGCCGAGGAGACTATCATTCTCATAAGCGAGGAAAAAACTGCGCATGTCGGAAAAGGCATTGAGCGATTTTTCAAGCTCGAGGGCAGCGAAGCCGTCATGGCTTTCGCAAGCCGTAATTAGGTCAGCGAGATTCCCTGGTTCGCGGCCTGACAGACTTTTTCGAGCGAGGATATAAATCATGTTGCGTCCTTATAGCGGATATTCGCCTTTTCCCCAGAATAAATTCCGAGTCCGCCCGTCGGGTGTGTAGGCTGGAGAATTCCGGGAAGGCGACGGCTCCCTTGCGACCAACTCGCATCCGACTCCAATTCAATCGATTGTAACCATTTCCCCAAAAAAAGGCGTCCCTCATGGGACGCCTTCCGCTTAACAGGAATACGCTTTCTCAGATTAGACTCGCACGTAGTCCTTGATCGCTTGCTTAAGGCAAGAATCGAGATCGTCCCGCTTCACCCGGATCTGCTCCATGCTGTCGCGGAAACGAACCGTCACAGTGCCGTCTTCCTTTGTTTGGTAGTCCACGGTTACGCAAAATGGCGTACCTACCTCATCCTGGCGTCTATAGCGACGGCCGATAGCCCCGCCCTGGTCGTAGTCGGTGGCGAACTCCTCTTTCAACCCCTGCCTGATTTCCTGGGCGAGCTCGGAGAGCCCGTCTTTCTTCATGAGCGGCAGGACTGCCACGGTAATGGGCGCAAGCGCGGGGTGGAAATGGAGGACCGTGCGCCAGTCGTCATCGGTCCCCTTATCGGCCACCTTCTGATCCTCGTATGCGTCGCAAAGTACCATTAGGAGCTGCCGTGTCAGCCCGGCGCTCGTCTCTACTATGTAGGGTATGAAGCGCTCGTTGCCGTTCTCCTGGTCGATGTATTGCAGGTCCTTGCCGGAGAACTGCTGGTGGCGTTTTAGGTCGAAATCGGTCCGGTTGTGCACGCCCTCGAGTTCCTTGAATCCCATGGGGAACTCGTACTCAATATCGTAGGCGTCCTTGGCGTAGTGCGCGAGCTCGTCCAGCCCATGCTGGTGCCAGCGTAGCTTGTCCATCCGAACGCCGAGCTTCGCGTAGTAGGCCCAACGCTGCTCGCGCCAGTAATCGAACCACTTCACGTCCTCGCCTGGCTTCACGAAGTACTGCATCTCCATCTGCTCGAATTCGCAGGTGCGGAAGATGAAATTCTTGGTGACGATCTCGTTGCGGAAAGCCTTGCCCACCTGGGCAATGCCGAAGGGGACCTTCATCCGATTGGATTGGACGATATTCTTGTAATTGACGTAGATACCCTGGGCAGTCTCGGGCCTGAGGTAGAGCATTCCCGAACCGTCATCCACGGGTCCGATATTCGTCTTGAACATGAGGTTGAATTTTCGCGTCTCCGTGAGCTCCCCTCCGCACTCAGGGCATTCTTTCTTGGCGAGCTTTGCCTGGTCTATCTGGTCGGCGCGGAAACGCTGCTTGCACTTCTTGCAGTCGACGAGGGGGTCGGTGAAGTTCTCGACGTGGCCCGAAGCCTCCCAGGTCTTGGGATGCATGAGGATGGCGGCGTCGAGCCCGACGATATCGTCGTGGAGCTGGGTCATCTCCTTCCACCAGAAGCGCTGGATGCGGTTCTTGAGCTCCACGCCCATGGGGCCGTAGTCCCAGGCACCCGATTGTCCGCCGTAAATCTCCGAGGACTGGAATACGAAACCCCTCCGCTTGGCTAAGGAGACAATTTTTTCCATTGTAATGCTGCTGTCCTGCATGCTGAAACTCCTGCTGCTCGCGAGCCCTGATTTCGCCCCGCCGACGGATACGGTAGCGCGCCTTGCGGGGCATTGCGACCTCCCAGCTCGTTGAAGGCGGCGATCGCGTCCCGAAGGTATCCGCAATCGATGGCGGATTGATACGACTATATTATATCTGGGGATTGAAGGACTAGCGTTCTCCGATTTCGATCTTTCGACACTGAAAATATTAGTCGCCAGTATTCGACGCCAAAATTCGGATGAAAAGCACCGTGGTTGCAAGGGACTAAATCTTTGCGGCGGAATTCAACAATACGGTCGCCGCATACAGACTACAAGAATCGCCTCATTGAAGGGCCCGTGGGGGAATCGCCGTGTATGTAGGGAAGTGCAAGGAAGGATCCATCAAGCTGGTCGTCGATGGTGGCCATCTGGTTTGGAAAATCGCCGCGCGACTCGAGGTGTCCAAGAAATCGCTGGACACATGGATGCCTGACCACAAGGCTCAGCCACGGGTATCCAGGCAGGCTGAGAGCATGACGCCATGAAGGCCGAGCTCAAGCATATGACCGAAGAGCGGAGTATTGTGTGAATATCGGCCGCGCATTTTCACCAAAACATCCGAGTACGCTATGCGTTTTTTCGAACTTATCGAGAAGAGTTCAGCATTTCTACTGAGTATCGGATCCTCTGGGTGCATCGAAGCGGATTTCTAGACTTCCCCTGATTTTGTAGACACTCAATATCCCTATTTTCACCTGCTCGAACTCGGCCGGGCTTAACATTCCCAATACCAAATGGCCACGCCCTAGATTGTAGAACACTTCGATGTATGCAAAAGTATCGGCACGAGCCTCATTGAGAGTTGAATACGTTCTGCCCCATATCCCTTCTATTTTCAGGCTTGAGAATAAATATTCGCCGAACGCGTTGTCGTAGCAATTGCCTCTGCGGCGCACGCTTCGTTCGACATCATGATCTCGACAAAACCGCACTCATGCATCGCTAGTGATTTGAACCCCTTAATCGGACTGGATCTTCCCACGACTTTTCCGGAATACAGATCGATAACCACGGCTACATAGAATCCACCGCGATGAACCCGAAGGACCCGACACCGCGCTGTCACGCTGGACTCGGTCCGATGGTATCCGATATAGGCGTACATTACGCGGATGCCTTTTACAAAGAACGTGATAATAGAATCAAACTGTCAATGCAATATAGCAACAAAAAGGCATCAGCTGGTGTTTTTTATCTCAGAGTTTTCCTTGGTCTCTAGTTGGCTCGCAGCGCGACCTTGTTTAGGCCTGCTTGGGAAAATGCAGATAGGTCCGTCCCGTAGGGGAAGTATTGTCGAAACAATCGATTAATAATTTCGTTCATTCCTCACTGCCAAGGGCTACTAGGATTGCAGAAATATACTTGAACATCAGTAGCGACCTAAATTTTCAGGCTCTTCGCGTCTTCGTGTGGGTAAAATTCACGGGATCAGGGATCCGAAAGCATAGAGGTCAGGATCTTCAGCTTGAGGTATTCCTCATCGCGTAGACCGTATGCACGACGTTGGATGACCCTGATCTTGTTGTTGAGA